>PLIU01000110.1 GCA_003140095.1 Verrucomicrobiales bacterium
CAAACCCGGTCAAATCAAACCAACAGGGCTATCCTATTGACTCCAGTGACCCACAATTTGCAGCAGCGATGGGCCAGAATGCCTCGGAATTTGGCGGCAAGAATGAACGAAAACACAATTTCGGCTCTAGCTGGAGTCGTTAGCCAAACCAAATCAAACCTTTGAGCGGGAAGTATCTATGGCACACGGAGTTGCACGGGAGAGGAATGGGGGTTCGGCAGGGTTTAGAATTAAGATTAGGATTACGAATGGATTTAGTCAAACCCAGTCAAACCCGGCCCAACCTAGCACTGAGGGTCTCAGGCCAAGTCAAAGACTTTTGACTTTTTAAGATTTTCGCTTGCTATCTTACAAATGTGGGATACAGTTTTCTTACAAACGTAAGAAGAATATGAGCTTCGAGACAAAACCTGAAAGTGAGGGAAAGAATCTGCCCAGGATTTCTGACGCGGAATGGACGGTGCTGAAGGCGGTCTGGCAACTGCAGACTCCGACCGCCCGCGAAGTGGTGGAGAAACTCAAGGATGAAGCGAATTGGAAGCCCAAGACCATCCACACCCTCCTGAGCCGATTGGTGCAAAAGGGGGCGCTGACTACTGAAAAGCCGAGACGGGAATATGTGTTCAAGCCGCTGGTCGCAGAACGGGAGTGCCGCCTGGCGGCCAGCCGGTCGTTCCTGGAAAAGGTGTTTGACGGGGAAATTGCGCCTTTCCTGGCTTGCTTCCTGGAGCGCGAAAAGCTCACGCGCGAGGAAATCGAGGAACTTAAGGCAATCCTGGAGGAAAAAGGTTCATGAATACACTTCTGGCCCTGAGCGAGCGCGCGTTCGATTGGACTTGGAAGACTTCCCTAAACGCGGCTGTGCTCGCGGCGCTGGTTTTTCTGGCACAGAAACTCCTGAGCCGATGGCTGACTCCGCGTTTCCGTTACACGCTAAGCCTGCTCATTTTCATCCGGTTGTTGTTCCCGCCGGTTCCTTCCAGCCCGCGCAGTTTGGAAAACCTTTGCCGGCTTGGGTCTTCGCCCAAGGAATCCGCAGCCGCCACGATCGCCCCGGAGCCATTGACCGAGGAAGCCAATCCGGCGCGGCTGGCTGACATTTCGGCTGCCGTTTCAACTGGATCTGCTTCCCGCATTTCACCCGTCATTTCCCACCTCCCCGCGCCTCTTGCGCCACGCCTGCCGGTGCGCGCCTGGATAAGCCTGGTTTGGGCGGGCGGATGTCTTGGCCTGGTGATGCTCGCCGGTTGGCGCTACCGGCAATGGCATGGCCTGATTGCGCGCGGGCAACCGATTTCCGATCCGCCACTGCTGGCATTGCTTGACAGCGCCCGCGCGGCCATGGGCGTGCGTCGTCCAGTCAAGCTGATAGCCGTGACACGATTGAACAGCCCGGCTGTGTTCGGGTATAGGCGGGTCTGCCTGCTTTTGCCCCAAAGCGCAACAGGCCCATTGAGCGCACAGGAACTGCGCATGGTTTTCCTGCATGAAATGGCTCATGTCCGCCGGCACGACGTTGGCCTGAACTTTTTGTTCATCGCCGTCCAATTCCTGCATTGGTTCAATCCTCTGGTCTGGCTGGCGATCCATCGGATTCGGGCCGATCGCGAATTGGTCTGCGACGGGATGGTGATGAGCCATCTGCCGGCGGCGCAGCGCCCACATTACGGACAAGTCCTGCTCAAACTGATGTCAGGATTCTCGGCGGAAACACCGGTTTTTGCCGGAGCGCTTCCCGTCGTTGGCAGCATACAAGAAATCAAACGGAGGTTAATTATGATCAAACATTACGGACATGGCAGTTTCGGAGCCGGTTTGGCGACCGCGTTGGCGGTGGCGGCGCTGACCTGCGCCACCTTTACGCGCGCCCAAGAACAAGTCGCGGGTGACGCCGATTGGACGGACTGGAACAATCACCAAAGCATTGGCTCGTTCTACGCAGTCGCCGGCACGGCAAAGGAAACGGTCGCCGTCGGCATTGACGGACTCATCGCGACTCGCAACAACACCACCGGGGTTTGGACGACCCAGACCTTCACCGGCGATCCCGATTTTCGGGCCATTGTCTATGCGAATAACCGATATGTCATCGTCCGCGAGGCGGGCTTCATCATGACCAGCCCGGACGGACTTAAATGGACCAGCCGCACGTCTCCCACCGCAGAGAACTTGATGGGATTATTCTGGGACGGACATCAATACCTGGCCGGTGGGAACCGCGGAACAATATTATCCAGCCCAGACGGCATGAAGTGGGCCAGCCGCGATTCGGGCAGTCAAATAAACTTTTACAGTTTCAGCTACTCCGGCGCGCGCTATGTCGCCGTTGGGAATGATGGCATTCTCATCAGCAAGGATTCTGTTTCATGGATGGCGCCAACGACTGCTCCCAGGTCGGTGCCGTTCACAGCCTGCACGTGGACGGGCAAGGAGTTTCTCGCTTGCGGACTGGGAGAGGACAAAAATCCCACTATCTACACCAGCCCGGACGGCGATGTCTGGAGGTTACGTGACACCACGATTAGGGCATCGCTGCGCGCGGCGACGACCATCAAGGGCACGATTTACGTCGCCGGTGACAGCGTCATCGAGAAGTCCACCGACGGCGGAGCGACGTGGACGGACACCTTCATGAACGTTGGCGGCAACAAGCTCTTCATGGGTTTAGCCAGCAACGGCGAGTATTTGATTGCCGCCGGATTCAATCACAACGTCTGGGCTATGCCATTGTCAGCCAAGCCGGTTGTCAAACAGAATGAGCCATAAGTGTCACATCTTAATTTTAATACCCGGTCTGATGATAGACCTCCATTAGAATCCCTGTCACCACATGTCTGATTGCAATTGGCCCATTCAATCCTACATGCGCATTCGCAGGACAACAAGAATTAATACACTTACCATATACTTTTCGTGTCCGGTTTGCGTATGATCAGGGTGAAACTTATGGATACCTCAGATTTCAAATTCTATTGTTCCCACTGCGATCAGCCTTTGAAGTGCGATCCCTGTCACGCCGGCCGGCAGATTCAATGCCCGGCCTGCCAGCATCTCATCCGCATTCCCAGTCCGCCGGCGGGCACCGGTTTCACCCACGTCCAGCCGGAGTCCGGCCAGACCTGGGCCACGCATGTGCCGAAGGGCAACAAGGCCTGAATCGGCCGGGCAAGGGAAGATCAGCGCGGGGTCAGCCCACGCATCTCGCGTACACCCGCAAAAGCCGCGTCCCCGGCATTCGCGCACGTTGACTCTCCTGCCGAGGCAATGGCATTCTGTCCTTCATGGAACTTGATTTGGAAGGTCAATTGGCCGACCGCGCGTATCCGATTCTGGCGAGCCTGGTGACGCCGCGCCCGATTGCGCTCGTGACCACCGTCAACCCGGACGGCAAGGTCAACGCCGCTCCGTTCAGTTTCTTCAACATGCTGGGGGCGTCGCCTCCGATTCTGGGCTTCGCCCCGGGCGACCGCGACGATGGCACACCCAAGGACACGGCCCGGAACATCCGCCTTACCCACGAATTCGTGGTGAACCTGGTGGATGAAGCCATTGCGGAAGCGATGAACAAATGCGCCGCTTCGCTGCCCTACGGGGAAAACGAACTCCTGCCCGCAGGTTTGCATGCAGCGCCCTCGTCCATGGTAAAACCACCCCGCATTCTCGAGTCGCCAGCCAGCCTGGAATGCAAGGAATGGGGGACGTTGCAGATTGGGGACAACCGCGTCGTCATCGGCATGGTCAAGCGGCTTCACCTGCGCGAGGAATTGTTCGATGTGGACAAGCAGCGGGTCCGGACCGACAAGCTCTTTCTCATCGGCCGCATGGCCTCGCCGCACTGGTATTGCCGCACTCGCGACCGTTTCGAAATGATTCGGCCCAAGTGAGCCATGCGTGCCAACTAAGGCGAAACCTTGCCGCTCAGGTTCGCCAAAGCCGCCGCCAATTCCTTCACATGCACAGCGGGATCCGGCGAGTCGGTGATGTGCATGATCTTCCCGTCCAATCCGATAAGAAAGCTGACGCGGCGGTCCATTCTTTGGGACCTCGACAATTCCGAAGGATAGGCGTCTTCGAGTAGCAAGCGGTTAAGGTGGGCCAGCGTGGGGCCTTTCGGACTTTGCTTTAAAAGTTCGGTCGTTTCTGGCCGCAATGAGACGCCTTTGAATCGCCCGGCATTGTAAACGCACGGGCCTTTAATTATTTTGTCAAAAGCTTGGACAATAACTTCTCGAGCTTCCTTCGAGGTTGGGGCCGATGCCTGATAGCTCATGAGCAATGATTGTCCTGACTTTGACAATCTCTTCCACAGAAAAACGGATACTGGATCGGATTGTCCCTTCAATCGATTTATAAGTCCTGGCAAATCCTTGAACTTGCTCACGGAAGAGGTCGCGGAACCCGTTTTCTTAAATTCACCCATCCGGGCGCCGTAGGCATCGGCAATTGCGCCATCGGTATCGGCCAACAGCGGAAAGTTCAGGTTGTACTTGAAAATAAATTCCTTATGGGTGTCTTTGTCGTCGAAACTAACGCCCACCACATCCACGCCCGCCTGTTTAAGCTCGACCATATTGTCGCGCAGGCTGCAAGCCTCGGCCGTGCAACCGGCAGTGTCGTCTTTGGGATAGAAATACAGAAACACAACACCTTTGCCGATGTGGTCGGAGAGTTTCCAATGATTGCCATCCTGGTCCCGGCCCGAAAATGGCGGGGCGTCCTGGCCCTCCAAGGGAGGAGAAGCAGGCTCGGCCAACAGAGGCAACGCGGCAGCCAGAGCGGTGGCGCAAAACCAGCATAGAGGATGTCGCGACGTTTTCAGAGCGTGACCATTCAATCTCATTAAACACCGGCGGTCAACTTTCGCTTTCGGCGAATCTTTCTCCAAGCACCACTTGCACGTCATGTATGCGCCGGCGGAGGGCCTGGCTTGGCTTAAATCGATTCCCAATCCGTTCGTTCTGTGAGGTCGATGCGCCGCAGGTTTTCTTTCACGGCTCCGGGGTATTTTTGCGCCGCGCCGGTGTTGAAGATCACAATGCGATCGTTGGGTTTGAGCGTGCCGCGTTGCAACAGGAGTTCGAGCACGCCCAAACAGATGGCGCTTTCGGGGCAAAGCGAAATACCCTCACGGGAGGCGGCAAGGCGCATCCATTTCGGGATGTCCGCTTCGGACGCAGCCAAGGCCGCGCCGCCACTCTCGCGCACAGCATCCAGAACCATGAAATCGCCGACGGTGGACGGGACGCGAAGGCCACTGGCCATCGTCGCGGGGTTCTCGAATGGTTGCGCAAAGCGCGCCCCCCGGTTGAACGCCTCCACAATCGGCGCGCATCCGTCGCTTTGGCAGGCGAACATTTTTGGCCTCTTCGGCGACTTGAGCCAGCCGAGGCGTTCCAGTTCCTGAAAGGCCTTCCACATTCCAATCAGACCGGTGCCCCCGCCTGTCGGGTACAAAATCACGTCGGGCAACTCCCAGTCGAACTGCTCGGCCAGCTCAAGCCCCATGGTCTTTTTGCCTTCGATCCGATACGGCTCTTTGAGGGTTGAAAGGTTGAACCAGCCTTTGACTTTCGTCCCCTCGCCAACCAGGCGCCCGCAATCGGCAATCAGGCCGTTCACCAGGAACGTTTTCGCGCCGGCGAGGTAGCATTCCTTCATGTTAATTACGGGTGCGTCGTCCGGCATGAAGACATACGCTTCCATCCCGGCTGCGGCAGCGTAAGCAGCCATCGCCCCGCCGGCATTTCCGGCTGTCGGCACGGCTACCTTCTTTGTGCCGAACTGGTTGGCCATCGATATGGCCATGGCCATCCCGCGCGCTTTAAAACTGCCCGTCGGCAGCCTGCTCTCGTCCTTGACATAAAGCTGGTTCAATCCGAACCAAGCCGCCAGGCGCTTGGTCTGCAAAATCGGCGTAATCGTTTCCGCCAGCGAAACGATTTTCTCCGGTTCACGAATCGGCAGTAGTTCCAAGTAGCGCCAGAGGGTGGGCGGGCGTCCGAAGAGATCTTTCCTGGCGAATTGCTGCTTCAGCGCGTTCAAGTCGTAACGGACCCAGAGTGGCCGTTGGCAGGAGGTGCAGAGGTTATAGGGCCGGTCAGCTTCAAAACGCTGGCCGCAGTTGGCACATTCAAGATGTGTGACGAAGTTCATCGGAACAAAAGCCACCCTATCGATTTCACTATTTGCCTGCCAGAACAAACCAATCTCGAAACGGCTTTTGTCAGCCTTCCATCGAACAAAGGACTTGCAATGCCAATTTCTTTATGCAAGAATAATCTCGGCAATGGGGTTTGCCCGCTCGCCGTGAGGTGAGGAAACTGCCTGAGATATTTCAGAGCTGATGACCCCTACCGAGACAGGTTGCATCGGCAGGAGTTTTTTTATGCTCAATTATTTGTTTGTCGGTTTGGGCGGGGCTCTTGGAACCATGGGTCGATTTTGGTTAGGCGGCGTCATTTCGCGGCGCTTTGGTGAATCATTCCCTTTGGGCACGCTGGTCATCAATGTCACCGGCTCATTTGTCGTCGCTTTCTTCGCGACGATGACGGCGGCAGAAGGACGCTGGATGGTGCCGGCTCGGGAGCGTCTGTTTTTTATGACCGGCATCTGCGGCGGTTACACCACTTTTTCCTCATTCAGTCTGCAAACACTTAACCTCGCTCTTGATGGCGAGTGGTTATACGCCGGGGCCAATGCCGTGCTTTCGCTGACGCTTTGTCTGCTGGCGGCTTGGCTCGGCTATTTCGCAGCCATGAGCTGGCGACGAACGAAAGGAATTTAAACATGGGCGAGAACGACCGCGACGGTTGGAAGCGGTCACCTTAATTAAAAGGATCCGTTGTGCGCAAAACTAAAATTATCGCCACGCTTGGGCCCGCTACAGCTTCCGAAGAAATGATCGCCCGGCTGGTTGAGGCCGGGGTCAATGTTTTTCGTTTGAATATGTCGCACGCGCCGCACGACTGGGTTCGACGAGTTGTCCGGGACATTCGCTCCGCCGCCGCCGCGCGGCAGCGATTTGTCGGAGTCATGCTCGATACACAAGGGCCGGCGATCCGCACGGGAGATCTGTCTGTGCCGCTGGATTTGCTGCCAGGTCAGAAGTTTACCCTGACCGTTCGCGGCGAGCGCAGCGAGGAAGAACGTTCGGTGGATGTCAATTACGAAAATTTTGTCAATGACATCCATGTCGGAGACGTGGTGTTGATCGACAACGGCGCGATTGAAATGAAAGTTCTGGCCAAGAGCGGCAATAAAGTCCAATGCCAGATATTGACCGAAGGCAAACTCGGCAGCCGGCGGCATATCAACTTGCCGGGAGTCAGAGTCAGCCTTCCTGCTTTGACCAGCAAGGACATTGCGGATGTGCAGCTTGGGCTGGAGGTCGGTGTCGATTTTATCGCCCTCTCCTTTGTGCGGGAAGCTGCCGACATCCGGCAGTTGCGCGAACTTTTTCCGTCGGACAAACCCCATCCTCTGGTCGTGGCGAAAATCGAGGACCAGGAAGCGGTCCGCAATCTCGATCAAATCATTCAGGAGTCGGACGCCATCATGGTGGCGCGCGGCGATTTGGGCATCGAATTGCCGTATGAGGAACTGCCAATCATTCAGCGACGGATTATCAAGATCTGCTTGCGCGTCGGACGTCCGGTGATTGTGGCTACGCACATGCTCGAGAGCATGATTGAATTGCCGTCCCCGACGCGGGCGGAAGTAACGGATGTGGCGAACGCCGTTTTTGAGCAGGCGGATGCTATTATGCTTAGCGGCGAAACCACGGTTGGCAAATACCCAATCAAGTGCGTCGAGGTATTTGATCGGATCGCGCGTCGAATTGAGCGCAGCGGCGGGGCCAATTATTCCGAGCAAGCGCAGCTTTCCAGCCATCGTCAGAAATTGGTGAAGAGCGCCGTCGTCCTAGCCAATGAGCTGCGAGCCGAAGCAATCCTGGTTTTGGCGCGAAGCGGGAACTCGGCTCGGCACACGGCCTGGATGCGCCCCCGGTATTCACAGGTGTTTGCTCTGTGCGAACGCGAGCACGTGGCCGCAACTTTATCCCTCAATTGGGGTACGACAGCTTTTGTAGTCCCTTTCGATTCAACTCAGCCACAAAACACCATTGAAACAGCCATCAAGACCTTGGTGGTACAAGGACATCTGCATCCAGCCAGCATTGTTGTGGTTGTTGGCTCCATTATTGCCGTGGACAACACCATCGAGGCGGTGCAAATGCGGATCGTATGAGCTTTCCTTTCGTGCCTCGGAAAAAGGAAGCGGCGCAACTTCAGCGCTGGCTGGTACTCTCCACTAAGGATTCGACAGAAACGACGAGGCGTTGGAGAGCTGAAGCGTTTCGCCCGGTTGCCAAACAAAGTCAAATCCAGTCAAACCACAAATAGAGGTTTGACAAGCAGTCGGCCAATATTATCGGTTGATACCTCGCTTCTCTCTTGACTCTAATTTCAGAATTCAGTTTGAATCATTGAGGCACAACGATCAAAAGGGCTGTTTTCTCAGGGAGGTTATGAGTCATGAAAGAATGTTTTTGAGAAAAAATAGGCGTTCCATCATCGCCCAACATGGTCGTGGGCCGGAAGATAAGCTATGATAAAATGCGTCTGCCAACATTGCGGCCAACACATTGGGGCTTCGAATTCCATGTCGGGAAGGGAGACCGCTTGCCCAAATTGTGGAAAAGCCGCCTTGGTTCCGCCTGCCCGGCCGCAGGATGCTAACGCTCCAAAATTGACATTGCCCCCGGCCATCCCATCGAAGGGACCTTCCCCGGCGCAGGTGTGTGTCATCGCCCAACAAATCATTGCCAACATCGAAACAGTCATTGTCGGGAAGCGCGAACAGGTGACCATGGCGGTGGCTGTCCTGCTGGCGGAAGGTCATCTTTTGGTCGAAGATGTTCCGGGCGTCGCCAAGACTATGCTGGCGCGAGCCCTTGCGCAAAGCGTCGGTTGCTCCTTCAAACGCATTCAATGCACGCCCGACCTTCAGCCGTCGGATATTCTTGGCCAGCCTTCTCTCGACCGCGACAGCGGGGAGACGGCCTTCCGCTTTGGGCCGCTCTTTGCGCAGGTCGTTCTGGTGGACGAAATCAACCGCGCCAGCCCGCGCACCCAGGCGGCTTTGCTAGAGGCGATGGGCGAAGCCAGCATTACTGAGGGGAAAATAACGTATCGAATGGAGCGGCCATTCATGGTCATTGCAACGCAAAATCCTATCGACCAGGAGGGCATCTTTTTGCTACCCGAAGCGCAAAAGGACCGCTTCCTCGTCCGCATGAGCGTCGGCTACCCATCCTTAAACGAGGAAAAACAGATGTGCGAGCGATTTCAATTGCGCCACCCGATTGAAACGCTTAAGCCCGTGACAACGCCCGACCGGATTGTGATATGCCAAAATGCGGTGCGCGAAATGCGGCTGGATTCGGATGTGTGCGATTACATTCTGGCGCTGGTTCGTGCGACTCGCGAGCATCCCGCCGCGCTGCTCGGCGCCAGCCCGCGCGGTTCGCTGGGCTTATTTCGCGCGGCGCAGGCGATGGCCGCCATTCAAGGCAACGATTTTGTATCGATCGCCCAAGTCAAAACGTTGGCAGAAAATGTCCTGGGCCACCGCCTCATCATTCGGGCGGACCGCAAACATCGTTACCATGAAGGAGTCGAAGTCATCAGAGAATTCCTTGCGGGCAAGAAACCGGATTATGGGCCGGCTAGTCCGTCATAGATGACCGCAAGTTGGAGCAGACCCTCCCGGCGCTCCGCGCCGTCGGCCAAATGCTGGCTCAATAGGTGGTCAGCAATTGCCGCTGGCTGTTGGACAGCCCTGGCAACAACAGCGGCCGCCTCAAAGGAACTATTTTTGCTTAACATCAACCAATCCGAATATTAGAATTCCAGCCAAATCCACTCGGCCGCAAAATATTTTAAAATATTACTTGCACGTAACCGCCAGCATGTGCTATACGTCTATACGTTCGATGAAAACTTGCTTAAACATATCAGCCACGAGTTGGCCGACGATGCCGGTCGCGAAAGCGACACGTCATAGCCAGGTCACCCAAGGCTATGTGTTTAGCCTTGGACTATCCTTGGCATCTATCGGGAAACAGCCCGAAGGTAATTTGGATAGACATGGTGTAGGCAGGTAACGAATCGAAATAAAATTTCTTCACCCTGCTTACCGCGTGTAAGCAGGGTTTTTTGTTTTCCCTGAACAGCATGAAAAGAAACGAGTAACGACCAATGATAGACAATCTGTGAACAAGAACAAAGCGACATCTTGATGATGTCTTGTGGCGACAAATTGAATTTGGCGAGGACGAGCAGAGAAGCCTCACCGGTGGGGTGTGCCCACTACCAAAAGACAGAGTCACGAAGACGCACGAAACGAATTTTAGATTTACATATTAAGGGCTTCGCAGGAGGTGTGCCCCTAAACACCGAAACAGCCGCCGTGAAACCGCGGGTTGGGATCGAATAGATCGCCAAGAGGTGTTTGTTCTTTGTTGAAATGGCATGGGCCGGGAGCAGTCTAAATGCAGAATGCAGAATGCACAATGCATTGAGCGGCATTGCTTCCCGGCCCTCATTTTTAAGCCCAGCGCGGAACAACAGAAATTGAGGATTATTTGCCAATTTCGGAGTTCCGCCGGGCTGTATTAATCAATGAAATGGCAATGGCAACGAGCTCAGTAGCCTTACCCTGCAGGTCGGCGGCGCTGGAGTTTGTCTTACCTGCGTCCTGTAACGATTCGATCCTATACGCGGATTCATCAGCCTCCTCGAGCACCGTTCCCATTTTGGAAATGAAGTCGGCTTTGGACTTGGCACGACAGGCGGCACGGTAGTTTGCCCCAACGGAGCACCCAGATCGAAGCAATTGTCTCCGAGGGTCTTGCCGGTTTCATCCTTCGGGCGTCCTTCGCAGAATTGGATCACTCTTAGCGCGAACTGCTTGGTTCGCAACAGAAGATTCTCGTGTTTCATTAACTGCGAACTTTGCAGTCTGCTCTCTAATTATCCACTTTAAAAGGTCGCGCACCAGCCTGTGCAGCAGAGTCTCCAAAACTCAGCCCTTAAAATGGACGAGCCAGGGGATTGTTCTTAGCGCTTGTTGCGAATAGTCGTCCGCTTCGGCCAGCAATTCAGACGAGCCAATTAGCGCGTCAACATAAGCGATGTTGTTGAGAAGCAGAGGGAACAAGGCCTTGTCATCGGCGAGCATTGTCCGCAGACCGACCAATGCTTGCCTTGCCTCGTCAAGCTTGTTTTCGAATACAAGATAAGTGGCGCATGCTAAGGTTAGCGTGTGACTGGCGGGAAATTCGCGCAGGCCTTCGTCGAGCCACCGTCTCGCCTCACCAAGTTTGTGGTCTCGCCGGCATTTTTCGGCCTCAAAAGAATAGTAGGCAGCCTTGATGGCGGCAATGGTCTGCGGAGTCTGTTTCCAAGTCAGCCATATATTCAACCCGTCGTTGGGCAACCGACCTTCCGCGCTACTCGTTCGCTGCGGCGTCAAATTACCGATCAACGCGGCTGCATTCATGACCAACAGGAATTGCATGGGCAGGAAACCCGAAAGACGGGTCTGGCCCAGCATGACGTCCAGCCACCGGCATTTCCACGCGAGCAAAAAGAGAATCGCGTTAACAGCAGGACCGCCTAGAACAAAAAGCGTCTGCTTCAGTCGAAAGCCACGTATGTCCAGAGGCAGGCCGTACGCTCTCCCACCAACAGGAGTTTTTTTCAGACGCCAGCGGATTCCAAATCGTTTGAACTCCAGCACGTATGGTCCGATGCCGATTTCCACAGCGAAGATTTTGAAGCCAGCAACCCTGCCGACAAACGCGTGTCCCAACTCGTGCATGAGCGAGATGCAGATGCCTGCTACCGCGATGAAACCGAAGTTGATCATCAAGGCATTCCCACGCGAACCCGGATGCAGTATCATTAGAAAAAGACCGAGCAGACCGAGCGAAAACGGAATCCAGAAAATCACCTTGAAGACTGAGGCTTCCTTGGCGCTCTGGCATGAGAGGCAAAGCGTTTTCCTTTTTGAAAATGGTTCTCGCTCGGTTTTGAAAAACGCTTGGTTCTCCGACTCCAGTCCACACTTGTCGCATTTCATACGTCGTTCAGTATGGAGCAAAAATCATTCTAATCCAGCCTTCGCCTGCTGCATGTCAGCAGGCGAAGGCTGAGTCTCATCCTGTGCGGCTACGGCTGGCAGGCCAATTTCCGGGAAGTGATCCGGCTGCCGGTCTGTAAAACCGGTGTCTTCAAACAAGCCGGAAGCGACGACTGGAGCGTTACCTGCACTTCCCACCGTTCTCCGCGTTCACCTTCAAACTTGAACAAAGCACAGGCGTTTGGTAATTCACTCCTGTAATGAGCGGTCAATCCGAGTCAACGGGCGTCCGGTCGCGCGGTCTCAGCAAAAGGATGTTTATCGTCGTTGCTATTGTCGTCGTTGGCGCTGTGGCAATCGCGTTGTGCCGGCCAGGAGGCGACGATTACAAGATTAACGAAATCCCGTTTCAGATTTGGGTCGCCCAACACCCGGATTTCCAAATCCAGAACGCGCTCGCGGGAGTTGGCACGAACGCCATACCGCATCTCGTTCGCATTATTCGTGAGCCTGCGGACTCCACCATGGCCTATCAACTGGAATCATGGATTTGGAAGCGCATGCCGCAACGTTTTCGATCTTTTTTTTTCCGCTCGCCCCCGGTGCCTGAATGGACGTTGAAACGGACTGCCCTTTTTGGATTGCGGGCTTTTGGCCCGGAAGCGAAAGCCGCGCTGCCCGACATTCTGAAGCTGGGCCGTTCCGAAACAAATAAATTCGTGCAGGCTTCGGCGCTCGTCGCCGCATTGTCCGTTGCGCCGGAGTCCCCGGATACTTTCTCGTTTTGGCGCGAGCAATGGAATACCACAAACTATGCGCGGCGTGATCTTGCCACTTATTTGCGCATTGCGTATCAGCCCTACGTATCAGCAGTTCCGCTGCTACTTGAAGAAGCCAAGCGAACCCAAGATCCGACAATAATGGAGGCGTTTGAGTACTTTGGCGAGGCGGCGCGGCCAGCCATGCCATATATGCTTCAGCTTTTAAAGAATACCGGCAACCGGGGGGACATGCTGGAGGTTTTCCTGAGGCTGGGGCCGGTTGCCTCCGGCGTGGTTCCGGAAGTGGGTGCGCTTTTGAACGACAGTAACCCGGCGGTCGTGGCCGCCTCGTTACAAGTGCTGAGCTCGATTGGCCCGGAGGCTCGTGCAGCATTGCCTCAAATTCAGCCATTGCTTACAAACGACGATTCGACAATCCGGATGCTTGCCGCATCTGCCTCAGCACACATTCAAGCGAAGCCGGAGCTGGCAGTCCCGATTCTCCTTCAGACATTGGAAAATCCGCGTCGCGGAACCGCCAATGCTTTTATGTACATCCAATCTCAGCAACCCATCAGCCCCAGTGTGACGTCCGGGTCTCAAGCTGCAGCGATACTCCTGGGTGAATGCGGGCCGGCAGCCAGGGCTGCGCTTCCTGACCTCGAAAAGATGCTTCATGACCCTAACCCAGCTACGCGGCTGTTCAGCGCCCAGGCCATGTGGAGGATCAGCCGCTCCACAAGCCCGGCTTTGCCAGTGCTGCTCGACATCCTGAATTCCCAGCCTCCGCCACAGTCCGAGCAGGACGACACTCTGCTCATGGCCATCGAAGCAATCGAAGAAATGGGCCCGGAGGCCAAGGAAGCGGTTCCTTCGCTGTGCCGAGTCCGCACCTTCTCGATGTCTGCGCACAGAGCAGTTAGTTCTGCATTGTTACGCGTCGATCCGGCGCGTTAGTTAGATTGGGACAGCGAGGAACCGCGACATTCCCAGCACATCCCAACCTCTTTCGATCTTCGGGAAAACCTCGGCAAGCCATTTCGGACTCGTAGCTCAATCAGCAGAGCGCCCCGTTGTCTGCGGGAGGGTTGAGGGTGCAACTCCTTCGGGTCCGCCACTTTTTACGGAATGTAGCTCAGTCTTTAGAGCAATCTTTAGAGCACCCGACTTGGGACCGGGAGGCCGCAGGTGAAAATCATGCCATTCCGACCATTTCTACGCTGGCGTGGCCGAACATATCAGGCATCCGTCTTCTAAGCGGATTCATGCAGGTGAGAATCCTGCCGGCAGCGCCATTGCCAGGTGGTGTCAAAGTAGCACGACGGTTTGTTAAGCCGCGCGGTGTTGGTGCGAGTCCAACCCTGGCAGCCAATTTCACGGAAGGCAGGCAGGTGCTTGCGCACTGGCACCGAGCTGGCTGCTGCCTGTCCCGAAAACAGGATCGGCTCAAACCCGAGGTCGGAGCGTTACCCGGTGGCCGTCTGCAAAGACACTTCCGCCAAATCTAATCAGTCAACGAAAGGAAACCCCATGAAGCCCGTTCTCCGTTATCAAAGCCAATTGCTCTTTCGTAAGAGCTACAAACCACGTCGCGTCATTCGAATCCGGCCCACTGGAAAGCTGAATTTCGTATTCCGCTCTGCGAAACGGTTCGGCGTGAAACCACAACTGACCACCGTCTCGTAGCTTTCGATTTACGAGCAGTTGTCGAATTCTGAATCTGGGGGTATTCGTGCCCTGATTGCGTGAAGCGTCAATGGCAAATCGCAAATTTCCGAGTGGAATGTCAACCGGCCACGCGAGCCGGAACGTCGGGGTCCTGCGCCAATCGCTTTTCCAATTCGGCGATGTTTGCACTGCAGAGGAGTGGCATGTAGCGATTGATCAATGCCGCCGGCCAATCCCACCACCGGATCTGTTCCAACGCTTCAATTTCCGCGTCGGAGAATCGCTTGCGAATCGGGCGCGCCGGGGTTCCGGCTACCATGCTATAGGGCTGGACCGATTTGTTAACCAATGAGCAGGCACCGATCACCGCGCCATTTCCGATGGTTATGCCCTTGAACAATTTTACGTTGTAACCAATCCACACATCGTTGCCGACGGAAATGTCACCGCGGTTCTTATTGCTGCCGAACTCGGGCGCCTGCGGATAGGGAATGTCTTGGGTGCCTGGCCACGTCGATCGGATGCACTCGTCCAGGAAGGGATAGGTGGTTATCCATTCGGAATGATGGTCATAGCCGATGATGACGAGGTCGGTGGCAATCGAGCAGAATTTTCCGATGCGGAGGTGGGTTAAAGCGCCGCTGGGGTTCCGGATTTTTCGATCGTGGATGTAGGTGTGTTCGCCAATATTCAGGGTCAACCCAGAGTCCAGCGAAATGCCCTGGGTATTGAAGGAATCTGTTTGCGGATGGGTCGGCGGCGTCACCTCGGACGGAGGAGGATTACCGGTCGCGAACGGTCCCTGCAGTTTCGCTTTCAGCCCGCGCACCTCGTTCAGCATGGCGGACACCTCGGCGTCGTGTCCGTTGCGCCGGATTAAGCGAAGGCAAATCTGTGCGGCTTGGTCCGGTTGGTGTGCGACGAGACAACTCCGGGCCAGCACCTTCAAGGCGATGGTTTCTTCCGGTTTCTGGACAAGTACCTGGTTCTCGGTCAGTTCAGCGGTATCCATGCATTATCGCGTCGTATTCCTGAGTGGACAAGCAGACGACGTGCCACCGCCAATCCCCCCCCCGTTTTTGCCAGGTTTTTGCGAGATATAACCGATTCATTGGGCAATTTTGACTCCCTCCGGGACCGCACGTGGCAGGAATTGCCGGACGGGAAGGTAAATTCCACAACCGCAAAGCATTTCCAGCGATGCCTCCGATCAGTAAGCCAGTCAGCTCAGTGCAAGTCCGGGTGGGGGCTCCAATTTCATAACGACCGCAGTCGAGCCAGCGCTCAGGCAGGTTTCGTGTGCCCGCTCTGCCCAGGGCAGCGCTGGGGACTGCGACCATATTCCTCCATGCAGCAGCCTGCGGATTTCTTTTGCAAGGAGAGAGTGCCGGGGCTAGCTAGAGCCTGTTGCAAAAGTGCGTTTTTTGCGATGGCTAATTTCCATGAGGCGCTGCTTGTTGAGATCTGATATCTGCTGGAGATAATCCTGCAGTTGGTGCCATGCCGCGACGCTCTGGCGCACCTCTTCCTGGATCGCCCTGGGCACATAGTAGCCGGTCGTCTTGCCTTTGGATCCGCGGTAACTGACATAGAGATGGGGACCGTGCTTGGGACCATCGCGGTGGCAGCGGCAGCCCGGATTGCCGCAGGTGCGATAGGTTTGAGAGATCGATCCAAAGAGCGCTCGCCGGGCCAGTTGTTGGATCTCGTGCAGCAACAGTTCTCGTTGCGGCTCCAGTTTTGGGTTCGGTTCTTTCATCCGCTTAAACAAGGTTCCTTTCTTTTGGCGTTTTTGCTGCGCGCTAGGGCCGTCAAGTTCTGCGCGATCACACACGCGCCGATGTAACGCTCAAAACCGGCTTCTCCTTTATAATAGGCGCGTTCCATTCCAAAGCGGTGTTTGAGGGTGCTGATGCGCCCTTCAATGCCCGCCCGCCACCCCTGCCCTCGGCGAAACCAGCGCTCCTTCTGGCGCGCGGCTCTTTGCTTGGACAAGCGGCCGCGCCCCGGCAGAACCGTTCGTTGGACTCCCAGTTCCTGCGCCAGAGCTTCGTTGGCCGCGCTCCAAAAGCCTCGATCCGCCGCGGCCAGGCGCGGTGCCCGCCCAAATATTTCCTTGTGGCCTTCCAAAGCCGGCTTCCAATGCTGCTGATCAGCCGCATTATTGACAGAGACATGATAGCCGCTGACAATCCCGTTTTCCACTTCGTCAAGGCGCACCAACCGGCCGAATTCATTAGGCTTGTGCGCCTTGCCTTTGCGAATAACCACCGTGTGCTCTTCAAACAAACTCAAAATCTTATCCGGATGACGCGTCTGGCCCTCAAAGATGCGGGCCTTTGCCTGGGCCATGACTTTCTGAGTCAGGGGCAAAAAATGACGCAACTGCGCTTCGGCTTGGAGCACCGTTACCAGCATATTGCCTTTGGCCGCCAGTTTCCCCGTCTTGAGATCTTGGAGAACCTGGCCGGTTTTGCGGGCCAGGCCGCGTGTCAACCTGATAAGCTTGCCGTAGCTGTCCTTGAGGTTTTGGCGGCCGGCCTCGGTGAGCGTTTTGGCGGCCCGGCAGATTTCCAACACCCGGTACTTGGCCGCCCGCTGATGATCGACGACCTGGAGCTCGCCCGCCTGGCAGGCGGCGCTGACGCGCTTGAGGGCGCGGGTCAGGACACGGATGCCATCGGCAAGGAGCGAACTGTCGGTGGGATGATGAATGTTGGTTTCCACCGCCGTGGTGTCGGTTCGCAGCTTGCGGCCTTTGGCCACCTGGTGCTCCTTGGCTATCTGCACGACTCGATCGTGAAAGCGCGCGGTTCCATCCTTGCCAAAGAGGCCAAACGTTCGGGAAAAACTGGAAAAAATCAGGGATGGCGTCCTCGTAAAAGCGGGTGAAACGCCGGTAGAGAAGGCTGGCCCGCAATTCTCTTTCCAACTGGCGGAAGGACCAACCCTTGAGGTGTTTCAAGACGACGCAACGCAGCAGCCGGTCGGGAGCAATGGAAGGGCGGCCAAAATCAGCGGAGCGCCCTCGGCGCTTGGCCAACGCCTGGGAGGCCAGATCCAGCAGACGGGCATCCTGCAAGACCTCCTCCAAAGGATCCAGAATATCGTCGGTGATGGCCGCGACTTCTTTGGCGAAAGCCAAATAGAACAGCGAAGCTTGGCGGTTGGTGCGACCGATCATTGACTAATGGATATAATCGATTAGGTATAGTGGATGCAAGAAAAAAATGAAAAAAGTGAAAATATTTTTGAAACCGCTTCCGAAGCAGATCGGTCGACTCCTTAGACTCCTTTGCCTGTTTCTGGTTCGAAAAAGACGAATGAGGGCGGACTCAAATGACGCTTCACCGCTTGCGATCGCAGCGGGTGAACAGGAACCCATGCGCAGATCGATGGTCTGGCTCATTGCGACCTCCGTGAGCGTGGTCGTGGCCAATATATATTATGCGCAACCGCTCCTCGCCGACATCGCGCACAGCTTCGGTCTCACTGTCACCCAGGCCGGGGCAATCGCCATGCTCAGCCAGGTGGGCACCGCTGTGGGGATGTTTCTTTTCGTGCCGTTGGGCGATAAATTCGAGCGCCGCTCGCTGATCACTATCTTGATGCTTGGCGGAGTTGCATCGCTCCTGCTTTTCGCTGTCGCTCCGAATGTCGTATGTCTCGCCGCCGCCAGTTTCGCTGTGGGCGCTTTTGCGGCAAATGTGCATGTCGTGGTCCCCTTCGCCGCCCATCTTGCGTCGGACGAACAGCGGGGGCGCGTCGTCGGCACGATGGTGGGTGGAATACTTTTCGGTGTGCTGCTCGCGCGCACTTTTAGTGGATGGATCGGGGCGTTGTTTGGCTGGCGCGCGGTCTATGGTATTGCATCTGTAGGCATTCTGATTCTCGCGGCGATCATGCGAGCGCAACTGCCAGCCAGCCTCCCGGCACTTGTCATCGCCTGGCCGGACTTGATGCGCTCCAAGCTGCATCTCGTGCGCCGCCACGCCCTGCTGCGGGAGTCGGCATTGCTTGGCGCGATGTGCTTTTCGGCCTTCAGCGCATTCTGGACAACGCTGATTTTCTTTTTGGAATCGCCAGCCTATCGTTACGGCAGCGCGGTGGCGGGCTTCTTCGGCCTCGTGGGAGCGGTGGGAGCAGCGGGCGCGCCAACATTTGGCCACCTTGCCTGGCAAACACGGGCCTCGTGCCACCATCCGCGTGGCGCTGTGGCTCAGCATGTTTTCCTTCATTTTGATGGGATTCATTGGCAGATATTTTGCCGGTCTCATTATCTCCGTGATTCTCATGGATCTGGGAATCCAGATCGCCCATGTCTCCAACCAGACCCGTATTTACAGCCTCGACCCATTGGCGCGGGGCCGGCTCAACATGGTTTACATGTTCTGCTATTTCGTCGGCGGCGCCCTCGGCTCCTACCTTGGCGCCGTTTGCTGGCATCATGGCGGATGGTGGGGCGTTTGTTCGTTTGGCGCCGCGATCCTCTGGCTCGCTACCCTAGCCGAATCATTTTACAATCGCTCGCTTGGGCGGAGCATAAGACATTAAGTTTAACGGGGCTGCCTAAACAAAGAACAAACACCGGCCCCGACAAGCACGGTGAGTGTTTGCGAGCATTTTATGAATGACATATTGAACAAGTCGATGGTGCTGGTGCTCAACCGCAACTGGCAGGCCGTCAATGTCCGCACGCCGCAAGAGGCCTTCTGCATAATGGCGACGGACGTGGCGACCGGTCTGGAATTCGAAGTCGAACACCACATCCGTCCCGTCTCCTGGGGCGAGGGGATCACGCTGCCTATTCGTCCGCAGGACAACGCGGTGCAGACCGTGCGCGGTCCGATTCGCGTGCCGACGGTGATCGCGGCGGTGAATTACGTCAAGGTGCCCAAAAAGCGCCCGAAGCTGTGCGCCCGCGCCATCTGCGAGCGCGACCGCAACCGCTGCCAATACATCGGTCGCGTGCTTCGCCCGGACGAGGGCAGCCTCGACCACGTCCTGCCTCGCTCGCGTGGCGGCAAGAACGCCTGGGAGAACCTGGTTTGGGCGGGCAAAGACGTGAACGCTCGCAAGGGCAACCGCCTGCCACACGAGGCCGGCCTGAAGTTGCTTACTGCGCCGCGTGCGCCGAAGGAACTGCCGGCATCGGCGTTGATTTGAAACGCCCACGGCATCCCGGAGTGGAAACTGTTCGTGCGGGAACGAATCAACGGAAGGGTGGCTGTCGAGGTTCGCCCTCCCGACGAAAGCAAGAGTGACCTGTTCTGCTTTGCCGCCGAGTTCATCGCGCGTCGACATTGGCCGATCTGCATGAAGCATACGGAAGGCGGTTTCTGGGTCGCCCGGATTGCAATCCGTTCGCGCCGCCACCGACACAATTCCGGCCTCCGGTTCCAGCAGGACATTTTACTCCGATTGGAGTCATCCTAAATGCCACGTCTTCGAAACTCGTCCATCAAACGCAGAATTCCTTCGCGAATCCAGAACAACTCTTTCCGCGCATCCGCCATCATGCTCTCTGGCAGAAGAGTTTTCGGGGTCACGGCTTCGAGTCCGGCCTGCGACTTGTGCAAATGATCCAGTGCGCGCTTCAGATAGGCGACGGTGAATGCAGCATCGGCAAAATCCTGCCCGCGAGCAATTCCAGCCAACGCGCCGGCGAGCTTGATGCCGGTGGTTTGGAATTCAAACAGGAACTGATCCATGTCCTTATCCCGTAGCGCTTCCAGGCCTAATTCCCTGGCCTGCTTCGAAAATCTCACTGTACTCTCGAAGCATCGATGTTACAGCGGGTGCCTAAGATCGCCGTTTTCGGTGCGAATCCAGTCAATGCCTTCGCGATGCGAATCGGGCGCGGGTGGCAGTTCGTTCGCGGCAGCGTTGCAAACGGCATTGATTTTCTCGATCGACATTTGTTCGGCATTGCTCTCATGCTCGCGGACGCCCCATCCCATCTCCAGCGCGATCCGCCTCCTGGCTTCAGAATCTCCGTATTTGTCAAGCAGTTTGCCTGTTCCTACTGCACGTCAAAGCTGCGCACCTTGCGCGAGGCTGTGATGTCGCCGATGCGGCCGCGCTGGATGGGATGCAGCGAATCCAGATCCGGATCAGCGATACGCTGCGGCGGATTTGTGAAAGTCAGCAAGCAGCCAGCAAGATCAGGCCAGGCATTGTCCTTTAGTTCGAGGGCCACCGGCTCGGCACGAGCCTCGAGCCAGATTTTGCCGCGCACAACTCCTTTCTCGCGATTGTCAATATCACCGCGCGCCACGCTGTCATGAATGCGAAAGGCCATGCTCCAAATAATGCCATACAGCTATTGAACGACAAGCCGCAGCCAAAGCATCTTCCTTCCTTCCGAATTCGGCCAAAATCTTCAGCCAGCCTGAGTTGGGCGGGCAAGTGGTTGCGCTCATCGGCACATGATGCAGTCTGATTCCCTTGTGGAAGCCGTGGTTCTTCGACTTTCCGGGTTGCGCGGGGATGCGGTGCTTCACCGCGCTCGGTTGAGACGTTCCGCGTCTCACGGATCGCGTCTGGGAAAAAGGGTTCCCCTTCGCGCATCCGCGCAACAACCTGCCGGTTGGCAAGCGCGGGTTCGTATCCTGGATCAAGCGCCAAGGCGCGCTCAAAACACTCCATCGCAACGGCCCGCTGGCCAAGTCCAGCATAGGCCAGGGCCAGGTTGCCAAAGGATTGGACGTGGGTGGGGTTCTCGCGCAAAACGCGACGGAATAGCTGGACCGCTTTTTCGAAGTCCCGATTGTTCAGAAGTTTGAACGCTTCGTCAAAGAGCTTTGCGTTCGCCAGATATGCGTCCAAATTTGGAAAAGGCGATGTCTTGAGCACGGTTGTTTCAAGGAAATGGAGTTCTTTGCGCGCCCTCTCCGCAATTGCGTCGTCATCTTGAGAGTAACGAAGCGCAGCCCGAAGCGACTCAACCGCTTTGGGGACCTCGCAAGCCATCCGGGCGGAAGTTCCCAGATTGTAGTGAGCCTCTGGAAAAGGAGGAAATATTTGCACGGCCGTCTCAAAAAACGGGATTGCGCCGACCGGATCTTTCATTACTATTGCGATGTAAACTCCCATCGCATAATGGGGCATGTGATGGCGGGGATGTTTTTCGAGCAGCGCTTTGATTTCCGGTTCCACCGCGCGGCCCGCGCCCAATTCCAACCGCTCCAGTAAGCGATCCACCGCCTCATCCAGGTCAGGTCGCAATTCAGTGATAAATGGTTCCTCAGGATCTTCGGCAACGACCCGAGGCCGCGCCGCCTCGTTTCGGGGCAGACAGCATTTCTTGTACTTCTTCCCACTCATAGTTTTTCCGTCTTTGACTGTCCATGGAACCAAGCCTAATCGCGGATGGGTAGTTCTGCAATATCGGCTGCATGATTTTTCGATTTGGCGCATCCTGCAGGACTTGAACCTGCAACCTTCCAATCTGAAGCTCTGCGCCTGACTGTTCGCAAGTTTTTTGCTTTAGTTCGTCCAGTGCCCGCCCTTGCCAAGGGCGCGGCATTGCACTTATTCTCTCCCGCGCAAGACGCTGGGCAAATTATGTATCAAGGCAAAAAAGTGGTGGTGGTCATGCCGGCTTACAACGCGGCCAAAACCCTGGTGCAAACCTTTGACGAGGTCATGGAACAAGGCGTGGTGGACCGTGTCATCGTGGTCGATGACGCCAGCCGGGACAACACCGCGGCCATCGCCGAAACGCTCCCCGATGTGACCGTCTTTACGCATGTAAAGAACCTCGGTTACGGGGGCAACCAAAAAAGCTGCTACCGCCTGGCCATGCAGGAAGGGGCCGACATCATCATCATGGTGCATCCAGATTCGCAGTACACCCCGAAATTGATTCCGGCCATGGTCTCGATGATCGCCTCCGGCCTCTATCCGTGCGTGCTGGGCAGCCGCATTTTGGGGGGTTACGCGTTGCGCGGGGGGATGCCGTCCTGGAAATACGTGGCCAACCGCCTGCTCACGGCGGTGGAGAACCTGCTGCTGGGGGCCAAGCTGTCGGAATATCACACCGGCTACCGGGCCTTTTCGCGCGCGCTGCTGGAGCACATTCCACTGGGCGCCAATTCCGACAATTTTGTTTTCGACAACCAGATGCTGGCCCAGATTCTGTGGTACAACTACACCATTGCCGAGGTCAGTTGTCCGACGCGGTATTTTGACGAGGCTTCCTCGATCAACTTTCGGCGCAGTGTTCACTATGGTTTTGGCTGCGTGGCCACGGCGCTGTCGTTTCGGCTGGCCAAAATGAATCTCCGCTCTTCTCGGCTTTTTCCGCCGGCGCAGTGAGTTCCGCCGGCAAAGACAAAGAGGTGGCCGCCCTGGTTTGCGTGGGGCTGGTGGCGGTTACACCGGTGGTGTTTTGAGGCGCCCGGCAGTGCCAGTTTGTCAATTCTGGCGAAGGGTTTCGCCGATTACCTTCGGGTTTCAACCGGAGTTTTATCCTCTTCTTCTTTGCCATAAGATCCATACCCGTAACCGTGATAATGAGAGTAATAATAGCCGCCGCAGAGGCGACGGTTCGGCAAAAGGTTCAAGACAATCCCTCCAAGAGGGGCGTTAGCCCTTCTCAGAAATAGCACACTGCGCTCCACTAATTTGCGCGACGTCTTGCAGCCATGAACCACCAGCACCACCATCTGCACTTTGCTGGCCAGCAGAAGCGTGTCGCTCACCGGCAAAAGCGGCGCTGCGTCAATAACGATGCGGTCGAACTGAGTCAGTCCTTCGTTGAGAAATTGTTGGAAATCAGTCTGCATGAGCAACTCCGACGGGTTGGGCACGGAACGGCCGCTGGGCATCCAAAATAATGTTGAAATGTCTTTGTGTTGCTGGCAAAGCTGGTCAAATTTCGTGCGTCCCAAGAGGTAATCGGTGACGCCGGGCAAACGATGGCGTTTCCCGGTGAGAAACTCCTCAACCCTCGGGCGGTGCAAATCCATATCAACCAGCAGTGTGCGCAAACCCAGTTGCGCCAGGCTGGCCGCATAATTAACGGAGGCAAAAACTTTGCCTTCATTCGGTAGGGAGCTGGTAAAAAGATACGTTCTCCAGTTTTCTTCTCGCCCCAGCATCGAGATGGTGGCGCGCAAGGTGCGAAAGACTTCCGCTCCGGCGGAATTGCCATCCCCGACTGCCACCAATTTGTTGCTTGCTCCTGCGTCCTTCGGCAGCTTGGGTATAGCGCCCAAAACAGGCAGCAAGAAATGGCGCTCGACTTCATCCACCGTGCGGAAGGAAGTGTTAATGAAAGAAAGCACAAAGCTGATTCCCAAACCGACGGCCAGTCCGCCGAAAAGAGCCAGCCCGAAAATGAGTCTAATTCTTGGCGAAGCAGGCAGCTCGGGAGCCAAGGCTTTCTGAATGACTCGAATTCTTTCCGGCTTTATTTGTTCTGCGACCGTTGTCTCGTGGAGTCGGCTGATGAGGGCATCAAACTGTGCTTGGTCGGACTCCGCTTGGCGGGCGAGCACATTGAAATGGACGGCGGAGTCGCTGAGATGCATGGCGTTGGTTTCGGTGTCGTGAAACTCCGCCTCCAAACCGCGCTGGGAGGTCAAGGCATTTTGATGGATGATGCGCAGGCTTTCCTGCATGCGCGCGCGGGCCTTCAGCACCACTGCGGCCAGTTGTTGCTTGAGGCCGTCCAGTGAGGCGGCGGCCAAGACATATTTGGGATGCCTTTGGCGGCACCATAGGCGAATCAACACGAACGCATCGGCCTGCCGCTCCACTTCGCTGGAGATTTGCACCACGTCCGGGTCGGTGGCGATTTGCGGGTACGCCAGCAAGTCTTCGATATTGGTGCTCATTTTCAAGGAGTCCTGATAGGCTCCGTCGGCCTGCACGAGGTTGGCTTTGCTTTGCGTCAGGCGCTTGTTCAAGTCCTGAAGTTGCGGTGTAACAATGTCCTGGCTCTCTTGCAGAGAAACCAAGTGGCTTGTCTGGCGATAATCCTGCAAAGCTCGCTCGGACGCCTCCAGTTTGTCCTTCTGCCGATTGGCTTCCAATTGCAGAAATACTTTTGCGTTGGCGGTAGTGGTCCTTTGCATGAGCGCATCCTGTTCCAAATAGTTTTCAACCAGCGAATTGGCCAGTTGAGCGGCCAAGCGGGGGTCGGTATTGCGGACGGTAATGTCAATCAGACGCGTGTTGCCGCGCAACGAAGTTTTGACGTCATGCGCAAATCGTGTAATGGTTGCCTCGCGCGTCAACACCTTGGAACCCTTGGTCACAACCATCCCCTCTTGCGGCAGCAAATGATTTGTCTCCAGCACTTGTTCCAACAAAGCGGCGTTGCACAATTTCTCAACGACGGTGTACAGAATATCAAACCCGCGCATATCTTCGGATACCACCGGCTGGGCCTTGACGACTTTTGCGTCCTCTTGTTCCACCTGGACCGTGCTGACCGCTTCATAAACGCGCAAAGCCCGTCCCACGTAAAAGGCGGCGGCCATCACCGCCAGCAGAACGCAGGAAACTATCAGCCAGCTTTTATCCTGCAGCAGCCGGATGACGCCGGGCAAATCCACAATGGCGCCGGAGGCGGAAGGTTTCGGCGAAGGAGGCAAATCAAGCGGCTCAAGGTTTTGCATAATCGTTACAAAACGAAATCAATCTTCCAAAAAGCTCTTTAGCCAACAGTAATAATGTCGTTTGGCAAAATTGCAAACGATTTTTTCGTCGGCTCTTTTGACAGGTGCGTTGCAAAAAAGTTCAAGGCTCAGGCCGCTTGGGCCCAAGATTGACTCCAAAGGTGATTCCAGCCGCCTGCTGAAAGCAGAGCGCAACGCAGGGCAAGGATGGCAGAAGCGCCGTCTGGGGTCCAGAACAATGCCGGATTGTTTGAGGCGTTGGCCGATGACGTGTTTGCATCCAGCCTCCACCAGCGCAACGCGAAATCGAGTATTTAGAAAAAAATCGCGCGCGCAGGGCCTAGCGTCGCTATCGAGCCAACGGTTGGTTCATTAATTCGGAAGTGGACCGAAAGGGCGATGCCAGCAGCCTGTCGAGGCTCGACCAAAAGGGCAGACCCCGCCCATCCTCCAACAGGGCGCTGCGCAAGGCCGCTTCGATCCATTGGGTGGAAACGGCGTGCTCCTGCTCCAGCCGCTGGGCCAAGAGTCTCAAGAAGGCTTCGGTTTCCTGCTGACGATTGGCTTGGACCTCTTGGAGTTTTTTTACGCTCCGCGTCGGAAGCGCGGGTCTGCGCGATCGTCAAATCGACAAATTCCTCGGCCAATTGCTGAAAAAAACGCTCATGGTTGGCCAGCGGCCAGCATTGCAGCTTGTGGAACGGCGGGGTGGCCGGTCTGCGGGATTGGACACAGAGCTTGCCTCGCTCCATGCGGGTGATGGCGTTGATCTCTTGGAGAATTTCCCGGCGGTGTTGTTCAGATTTCATGCACTTTATCTATATTACAAGTACAAAGTTTCACTAAAATATTTACACATTAGGCAGCTAAAAGGTCAAAATTTTTCCAGCGCTGCACGAACGGAGGGGTGCAGGACAAAATCGTTACCATCCTTGGCTGTTCTTAGGCAACTATTGGCAAAGGTTTACGATATTGTTCCCAGAACAGGGCAAATTGGCGGTTTTCCAGCAGTGAGCGAATGTCTAGGACGTTCTTTGCGCCTTTGACTCCCTAGAACATGCCCGACTGCTTAAGTCGCAGGCCGATGACGGTTTTGCAGCCGGCTTCGATCACTCCAGAGCCAATGAACAGGCCTCGTGCCAGATACTCGGCGTAACGCATCCTGTTGGTGTTGTTTTCGAAGTAAGCGATCTGTTTGAGGGCAGCTTCTCGCCGCAGGCCCCGACGAGGCAATGCCTGGCGTGCCTCCCGCAGGACGATCTCCAACCCGTCGGGTTGCTCCTTAAGCACCTTGGCCCATTGCTCCCACTGAGTTTTGGAGGCGTCGGTTTTTTCTCCGAAAAGCGCTTCGGCCAGCAACTCCAGGTGCTCGGCGGCGTGAAAGAAATCCAGGATGAAGACGGCCATGGGGAAGTTCACCCGCGCCAATTCCCACACCCAGGCGGCCCCGTCGCCCAGAAAAACAACCAACTTGGCCAGCGCCAGTCCCCGCCGGAACGCTTGGGCGCGCAGCAAGGGGCCAAACTCAGCGGCCGGTTCCAGTGTGGCCACATAAGAGGTGCTCTCAGGATCCCGTACCGGTTTACCCTCCTCATCTTCCTGGTCTGGGTGAAGACACAGCCCAGCTTCACCTCTCGAGTTTTGGCGGATTGATCGTCTTGCTTGCCTTTGCGCCCCTCCGTTTCCTCTGGACGAACGGGAAGGCCTGTGCCGTCACCCTCGACATAGAACACTTGGTCCGGCGGCGGCAGGCACAGTGGAGGACTGGGCCGAGGCCATTGGGCCATCTGCGGCCCCAGGCGATTGACCATGCGCTGGATCCGCCGGCCATTGATCGTCAAGCCTCTGTACTCATTGAGGCTGGCGGCCGCCGCCTCGTAATGCTCGACCGCCCCGGCCCGACACATCAGTCGCGCTAAAGCGGGCGTGCAACCCTCTACCATCCCAAGCGCCTCGTCCAGAGGAGCGCGGCCCCCGCCTTGGCCGTCGGTGTAATAGTTGCGCCGCACACAGAGCGGGCCGAGCAGGGTGTCCACCGTCGTAGGTCGGGCCGCATAGCACTTTTCCCCGGCTCTGCGTGGTCGCGCTCCAACCGACAATTGGCATCGTTGAACAACTCTTCCAAGGCGTGCCGACCATCCTGCCGCAGAGCTTCGCGCAGCCCCAACTCCAGCCAAACTGTGGGCCCAAGCTTCCTTCGGTCGCCAGACGCGCTTTGGCTAGGGCGATGAAGGCCTCGACTTCCGAGGCGGTTTCTCGGCGGACCGACGTTTGGAGTTTTTTTTGCATCGGCGGCGGGCCGCGTGGCGCGGGTGTGCTGCACGGTCAACTCGATGCATTGCTGGGCCAGTTGCTCAAACTGCTGGCGGCCTTCCACCGCCTGGCGCAACTGCTCGGCGCGAGGGCCGGCCAACCGTTGGGAGTGGTTCTGGCCTTCCTGCCAAACCTGATACTTGTAGTAGGGGCCCAGCGAATGGCTGGGGTCGGCCCCCGGTCGAAACTCGGCTTTGAGGGAGCCGTATTCCATTTGGTCGATCCGGGCCATTTTTTGGAGGATCACCTGACGCTGCTCGATAAATTTGCTCACACCGGGAGTCCGTGCCGGTGGCAAACCGGTCAGGCCTGCAGGATCACGTTTTGTTTCCATGATCATTTTCTTTCCGCATTGCGCAGTGAAAGCGGGGGTCAATTGTCTTTCTACATCGGCGAAGCTTGCTGCAAATGGACAAAACTGTGGTTTGACACCTTCAAATGTGTCCGATCCTCCTACACCAAGCCGATGCGGGTGGTCGTTAATTCCAACTCTTGAAATTCTCAATCCCTGGCGACTGGAGCGAAAACCCGCGCTTATTCTCCAAGCCCCGAAATCGTTATCCGGAGACGTTAGAATATCCGCATGCCCATCAACAAAAACATAAGCTTTGACGAATTTGCCACGGGGAGATCGCGTTGCTTCCTTTTCCCGGAGCAAAATGGTCTAACCCGGATGGGCAAAACCGTTCAGGTCACCACCAGATACAATCTCCCAATTTGAATCTGAAAGACCCTCGTTCGGCCGGATTTTTGGACATGTTTCAATCGCCTGCCGCCCAATGTTCATAAGACCGCGCGCAAGAATTTCGCCCTTTGGAAAAAACAGCCCAGCTTGAAATCTCTCGCCTTCAAGAAAATCAAGCACGATCTTTGGTCAGTGCGGGCGGCGTCGGGTTTCCGCCCCCTGGCAACCGTTTGGTGACGGCCGTTTCCTGTGGTTTTGGATCGCGACGCATGATGAATATGAGCGGCTATTGCGCAAGCTCTGATCTGCGGAAGACTTTATCCCGCGGAATCGAGTTTCGGCTCGACGGAGTTGCCCTGCCGTTGATGCAAGCACTTTGCAAAAAGTGCGGCGGCCTAGTCCGCAGGCTTGGGGGGTTCGGGTTGGCGCGTCAACGTGAGCCGCGCAACTTTCATGCCTTCGGTGCGATCGACGCGCAAAAGGTACGCGCCCAGGGTCAGGGTGTCGCCCGTTTTGGGGAAGCCGCCGCGCCGTTGGGTGACCCAGCCGCTGGTGGTGGCGACGTTGTCGCCGGAAAGATTTTGGCCCACCAGATCGGCCAACTCGTGCAAGGGCAGCGCGCCGTCAAGTTCCCACTGGTCCGGGCCGCGCCGCAGCAGCAGCGGCTTCTCCTGGTCGAATTCATCCTGGATTTGTCCGACCAGTTCCTCCAGGACATTTTCCAAAGTGACCATGCCAACGGTGCCGCCGAATTCATCAACCACGATGGCGAAATGAAGTTTGCGCTCCAGGAAGAGCTGGAGCAGTTTTTCCAGCCGGGTGGTTTCCGGCACGTAGATCAACTTGCGCGCCACCGGCGCCAGGTCCTTGCCGCGCGCGGCCTGGCTGCGCAAGGCGAAGAGGTCCTTGATGTGAACGACGCCGAGCATCTTGTCCAGGTCGCCGTCTTCGCAGAGCGGGAAACGCGAATAGCGGGTTTTCTCGGCCAACTCCAGGCATTCGCGCAAGGCGGCCTCGGTGTTGAAGGCGGCGATTTCCATGCGCGGACGCATGACGTTGCGCACGATGCGGTGGCTCAGGTCCAGCGCGTTCAGAATGATTTCGTGGCCCAGGCGCGTGGCGCCGGCGCGGCTTTGGTTGAGCATCAGACGCAACTCCTCCTCGGAATGAATCGAGAGCGGCGAGCCGGACGGCTCGATGCCCACGCGGCGCAAGAGCCATTGCGCGGCATGATTGAGGATCCAATTGAAGGGATAGGAGGCACGGTAAAACCAGTGCAGCGGCGTAGCGATGGACAAAGCCACCGGCAGCGCCCGTTGAATGGCAAACCATTTCGGACCCAATTCGCCCAGCACGATTTGCAGAAAGGTGGCAGTGGTGAAGCCGATGGCGAAAGCGGCGGATTTCTGGACGTGGGGCGAGGCGACGCCCAGCCATTGCAAGGGCGGCGCGAGCAAGGAAAGGAAAACAGGCTCCGCCAGCCAGCCCAGGCCGAGGCTGGCCATGGTAATGCCCAGTTGCGTGGCGCTGAGGTAGGAGTTGAGCCGGCGCAGAATGTGCCGGGCCAGCCGCGCGCGGCGGTTCCCCGCCACGATCAACGCGTCCAGTTGCGTGTCGCGCAGTTTGACCAAGGCGAACTCGGCCGCGACAAAGAAGCCGTTGGCCAGGACAATGGCCAGCATGCCCAACAGATGAAGCGCGTCTGCGGCCAGGGTGTCGCTGTTCATAAGTTGAGTTCGCCGAAGATCAGTTTGAGCACGTCCTGCAAGGTAATGATGCCGGCCTCACGGTTGTCACGGCCCAACACCACCGCCAGACGCCAGCCGGTGTGTTGCATGCGGCGCAGGGCTTCCTCCAAATGCAAGTCCTCCGGCAAATAGAAGGCGGGTTGCAAATAGTCCCGCGCCGGGCGGGCGGGATCGACATCCTTGGAGAAGAGCACGTGTTCCAGATTGACGATGCCTGTGATGCGCCGGGTGGAACGGTCCACAGCCGGCACGCGCGTCAGGTTCAAATGGCGGCAGAGAGCGATGGCCTCGGAGATGGGTTTATCGGCGGCGAAGGTGACGACGTTGGCCAGTGGCACCATGACGTGGCGGACGCGCAAATTGGGCAGGTCCAGGACGCGATTGATCATGGATCTTTCTTCGGTGGTCAAGTTGCGGGCGGCCTCCTGCATGACGAAGCGCAATTCGTCGCGGCTGCCGAAGAGGCGGCCCGTGTGGGCCTGGCCGCCGGTCCAATGCAACAGGCCGCGCGAAAACCATGCCACCACGGCCACCAACGGCGCCAGCAACCGGTGAATGAGCCGGAAGGGCGCGGCCCAGGCCAGCGACAGCACGTTGGGATAACGCTGGAAGAGCGTCTTGGGCGCCAATTCGCAAACGACGTAAAAGATAAAGACGCCCGCGATCAACACGGACGCTTCCGCCAGCCGCCGGTTTCCGAGCCAATGGCGCAATTGCATCACGCCCAGGCTGAAAAGGACGAAGTTGACGACCGTGTTGCCAACCAGGATGGTCCACAGGAAATCTTCCGGGTTTTGCAGGAAGCCGTGCAAGAGGGCCGCGCGCCGGTCGCCGCTGCGCATGCGTTGGCGGATGCGAAAGCGGTTCAAGGCCAGCACGCCCGTTTCCATGCCTGAAAAAAGAAAGGAGAGCGCGACGCACAACAGCGCCACCAGCAAAACCAGAATGTCGCTGTCTGTCATCGCTTTTTGACCACTTCGACCAGGAGGTCGCGAATGCGGCGTTCGTCGGCCGCCTGTACTGTCAAGCGCAAGCCCGCCACCGTGACCGATTCCCCGGCCGCGGGCACGACCTCGAATTGTTGGAGCGCCAGACCGGCCATGGTTTCGCAGCCGGGGAATTCGGGCAGTTGGGGATACTCGCGGCGGAAATTGTCCAGGCGCAATCCGCCGCTGACGTGCCAGCGGTTTTCGGCCAGCTTTTCCAGGATGGCGCGTTCGGTGGCGTGCTCGCTGCGAATCTCGCCCAACACTTCGGCCAGGATGTCCTCGATGGTCACGATGCCGGCAGTGCCGCCAAATTCGTCCAGGACGATGGCCAAGCCGCGTTGCTGGCGTTGCAGGCTCTTCAACAACGGCAACAGGTTCATGCTCTCCGGGACGAAAGAGGGAAACTCGATGGCCAAGGCCAGGTCCGCCGCCGAGTCCAGCAGCAGGGCGCGCGTGTTGAGAACGCCCACAATCGTATCGAGCGATTCGTCGTAGATCGGCAGCCGGCGATGTTTGAAACGGCGGGCGGCCTCGATCATTTCCGGCACGGAGAGATCGTCTGAGATGCAGGCCATTTGCGCCCGGGCCTTCATGACCTCGCCCGCGTGGCGGCGGTCCAGATTGATGATTTGCAGGATGATTTCCTTTTCGCCCGCCGCCAGCGCGCCTTGCTGATAAGCCATTTCGAGCAACTCCTGATACTCCGCGTCGGAAAGCCCGGCGGCGGGGGCGGGGAGATTGGGGAAAGCGCGCAGAGCCAAGTTGGTCAGACGTTGCGCCACGCGCCGCAGGGGGCGGCTGAACTTTTGCAAAAAGAGCATCAGGCGGGCGACGCGCAACGCCCAGAGTTCGGGCGCGCGGACGGCGAGAGTCTTTGGCGCCACCTCGCCGCCAAAGAGAATCAATACCAGCAACGCCGCCAGCACGGCTGGCAATGGCCACGCGCGCCGCAGCGCCAGCAGCAGGGCAATGGCCACGATGCCGGCGTTGGCGAAGCTATTGCCCAGCACCAGCGTGGCCAGCAAATCCTGCGGCTCGGACAAGAGCCGGCTGATGATTTTGCCCAGAGCAGGCGAGCGCGCTTCCAACTGCCGCAACTGCCATTTGCCCAGGGAGAAGAGCGACGTTTCGGCCAGCGCGAAGAAGAAGCTGGCGCCGGCAAAGAGAACCAGGACCACCAATGCCAACGTCGGCGTCATCAATGGAAGATTGGGGCAGAACGGCCCGGCGCAAAAGGTAAAAATCCGCAAAAACGAAGCTGCCGGCGCCAGCGAGTCTCTTTGGCCAACCTATCCTGTTGGCATTCCCAATTTTTATGTTGACCCAATGTGTGCGCTGGTTGGAGCGGGGAGATCATGAGGGAAATGCAGGCGGCCCGCCGGAAAAGAAACAGGCGCCCCACCCGGGGCGCCCCATGAAAACTAACTCTACTGCAAGGAAAAGCCTACTGGAATTCTGCGTAGTTGTCTGTAAGGCGAATCACCTCTTTTTTTGTGAGGTCACGCCCTACAGAGGCAGTGCCTGGAGCATTTTCCAGCGTGACCGGGCCGCCCTTTGGTGTATTTTGCGGGTGCTGTGACGACCACTGATGCCATCAAGCTCTTGGAAAAGTTTCGCGCCGGCAACATAAATCTGGCCGACGCTCTCCGGGCCTTTCAGATTCCGCCGGTGGCGGATCTGGGCTTCGCGCAGGTGGACATGCACCGGGCCTTGCGCAAGGGATTCGCGGAGGTCATTTACGGCGGCGGCAAAACGGCGGCGCAAGTGGTGGCGATCGCGCGCCGCATCCGCCAGCGCGAAGAACGCCTTTTGATTACGCGGCTGGACCAGGTGCAAGCGCGGGCCGTAAAGAAGAAGTTCAAAGACGCGCGCCACCACCAGGCCGCCCGTTGCGTGACCATCGACCCCAAACCGCTGCCCAAGCGTCCGGGCGCCATCGCGGTGGTATGCGCCGGCACGAGTGATTTGCCGGTGGCGGAGGAAGCCGCCATCACCGCGGACATCATGGGCAACCGGGTCGAGCGCATTTATGACGTAGGCGTGGCGGGTCTGCACCGGCTGCTCAACAAACTGGAGTTGATCCAAAGGGCGCGGGTGGTCATTGTGGTGGCGGGAATGGAAGGAGCTCTGCCGAGCGTCGTGGCCGGCTTGGTCAGCCGTCCGGTCATTGCCGTGCCGACCAGCGTGGGCTACGGCGCGAACTTTGCCGGATTGACGCCGCTGTTGAGCATGCTCAACTCTTGCAGCAGCGGAGTGACGGTCGTAAATATTGACAACGGCTTTGGCGCCGGTTACGCCGCTAGCCAAATCAATGAGCTTGGCACGGGCAAACCCTGAACGCGCTCTTTGAAAGTGAAAACACTTTATCTGGATATTTTCAGCGGGCTGAGCGGCGATATGTTTATCGGCGCTATGCTGGACCTTGGCTTGGGTTTGGATCATCTGGAGCGGGAGTTGGCCAAGTTGCCCGTGGAGGGATACAACTTGCATGCCTCGCGCGCCAAACGCTTGCAGATCGAGGGGACGAAGTTTGATGTACACTTGGAAGACCACCACACGCACAACCACGAACATGGCCACGAACACGAACACAACCACGAACATGGACATGAACATGAACATGAACACGGCCACGAAGAAGGTCATGAACATGGGCACGAAGCTGAGCATGGTCGTGCTTACGCGGATATCCGGCGGTTGATCGCTGGCAGCGGCCTTTCGGAATGGGTCAAGACCAAAGCAACGGCGGTGTTTCACCGCCTCGCGGTGGCGGAGGGCAAAATCCACGGGCAGCCCGCCGGGCAGGTTCATTTTCACGAGGTGGGCGCGGTCGATTCCATTGTCGATATTGTGGGCGCGTGCGTGGCCTTGGAGTTTTTCGGCCAGCCACGCGTGTTGGCGTCCGCCGTGGTCGATGGCACTGGATGGATCGATTGCGCCCACGGGCGGTTTCCGATTCCTGCGCCGGCGACACTGGAAATTCTGGCCGCGCGCGGAGTGCCGATTTCCCAGTGCGAGGAACCTCACGAATTGATCACCCCCACCGGCGCGGCCTTATTGGCCGAGTTTGTAGAGGTGTTCGGTCCGATGGAAGGTTTGGCCCCGGAGCGCATCGGCTTCGGCGTCGGCGGGCGCGAGCACAAAACCCGGCCTAACGTGGTGCGCGCCATCCTGGGCCGGAGCGCCGCCGCCACGGCGCACGACTGGGAAACCGACACGGTGGCGGTGTTGGAAACCAATCTGGATGACGCCAACCCCGAATGGTTGGGGCATTTCATGGAGCAAGCCATGGCTGCGGGCGCCCTGGATGTCTGCCAGACGCCGGTGCTGATGAAAAAGAACCGACCCGGCGTTCTGCTCACGGTGCTGTGCGCGACGGCGGAGGCGGACAAATTCAGCGAATGGATCTTGCGGCACACCAGCGCGTTTGGCGTGCGGCGCACCGTGGCCGAACGCCGCAAGTTGCGCCGGGATTTCCGCTCTGTGCGGACGCCTTACGGCGACGTGTCGGTCAAAATCGGCACGCTTGACGGCCGGGTCGTTCAGAGCGCGCCGGAATATGAGTCGTGCAAATTGCTGGCCGAAAAGAAGAACGTGCCGTTGAAGACCGTCTATGAAGCCGCGCTGGCGGCGGTGACGTTGGCATCCAGCCCACCGCCTGAATGAGCGAGTCCGACACCAACCTCGTCACACGGGCCGGGCCTTGCCTAGCCGTGGTCATCCCGGTTTTCAATGAGGCGGCCACCATCACCGAGGTCATCAAGGCCGTCGCCAGCCAACCGTTGGTGCAGGAGGTCATCATCGTTGATGACGCCTCCCGTGACGGCACCTGGGAGGTGTTGCAACGGGTGGCCAAAGTAACGCCGGCGGCGCGGCTCTTCCAGCACGCGGTCAACCAGGGCAAAGGCGCCGCGTTGCGCACCGGCTTCGCGCAGGTCACCGCTCCGCTGGCCATCGTGCAGGACGCGGACCTGGAATACGACCCGGCGGATTACACTGCGCTGTGCAAGCCGATTCTGTCCGGCAAAGCGGATGTGGTCATCGGCTCGCGCTTCCTGGGCGCGGGCGCGCACCGCGTCCTTTACTATTGGCATTCGGTGGGCAACCGGCTGCTGACCACCCTTTCCAACATGGCCACAAACATCAACCTGAGCGACATGGAAACCGGCTATAAAGTCTTCCGGCGCGAGATCATCCAAAAAATTCGGATCGAGGAAAATCGCTTTGGCTTTGAACCGGAGATCGTGGCCAAGGTCAGCCAACTCAACGTGCGCATTTACGAAGTGCCCATCTCCTACTACGGGCGCACCTACGCCGAAGGCAAAAAAATCGGCTGGCGCGACGGTTTCAGCGCCCTGCGCTGCATACTCAAATATAATTTACTGCGGAAGTGACCGGCCCAGCCTCAACTCATCTTGCCCATCTTGTATTCGTGGTGGGCGAGGATGCCGGGCATGGGCACGGGATATTTGCCGTCCGGTCCCGAACGCACCGGCGGCGGCGAATCCATGGTGAAGTTTTCCACGCCAGGGGCGTACACGTCCTCGTGGTTGAGCATCTGGTCGTAAGTGATTTCTTGTGCCGTATGGGCGGCCATGCGCCCCATGGATGTTACCACGCTGGCCTTCACTCCGCGGGGAACTTCATTATAAGCTTTGTCGTCGCGGATGGCGGCCACCAAGTCATTCCATTCGTTCTGATACGGATTCTGCTCGTCCTCGTTGACTTGGGAGGTCCAGATCACGTTATCCCGCCGCGGGTTCTGGCCCTTGTGAGTGCTGGAGGGCATCCCGCAGTCGCCGCCATTGGAGACAACGGCCATGCCCTTGGAGCCTTGGGCGTGACTGTAGTACATTTCCGCGGCACCGACCATGCAGCGTCCGTCCATGTACATTTTAGTTCCGTCCTCAAACGTATATTCCACGGCGTAGGAATCAAAATTCTGATCCACCCAGACCGCGCCTTCCTGGCTTTGCCGGTAATGGCGTCCGCCCAGGGCTTGGGCCTTGACAGGCCACGCATTTTTCATCATGCAAAGATGATCGATGTGGTGGATGTAAAAGTCACTGAAGCAGCCGCCGCTGGCCCAAATGAAACTGTGAAAGCGCGAAATCTGCCAGAGAAGCTCACTGGGGTTGCCGGGCCATTTTTGCGAAAAGGCCGACGCCAGCGGTCCCGCCATGCGATAACCCCGCATCAGAATGATGTCGCCGATTTCCCCGTCCTGGATGCGTTGGCTCAGTTGCTGAAGCGCCCGGCTGTGGCGGGACATCAAGCCCACGCCTACTTTGAGGTTCTTGGCCGTGGCCTCATCAGCGAGCTTGAGCAACTTGCGGGCACTGGATCCATCCGCCGCCAACGGCTTTTCCATGAATACGTTCAGCCCTTTCTGAATCGCATAAGTAAAATGAACCCATCGAAAGGCCAGCGGTGTGGTAAAAATCGCGACGTCACCCGGTTTCAAGCAATCCATCGCATGCTGGTAAGCATCGAAGCCGATGAATTTGCGTTCCGGCGTCACATCCATGCGGGAGCCGCATTCGTGGTCGCCACTCAAAGCTTCGTAGCTGCCGTCGAGCCGATTGTCGAAAACATCCGCCATGGCCACCAGCTTAACCGGGCCGCGCTTGACCATCATGGCGTCTTTGGCCGCGCCGGTGCCACGCCCGCCGCAGCCGATCAAGGCCACCTGAAGTGTATCGTCGCCCGCGGCGTGGACGTAAGGAATGGCTATCCCCGCCAAGGCGGAGGCAGCGGCCACACGGCCAGTCGTTTTGATAAACTCGCGGCGGGAGGAGACATTTGTTGAGTCATTCATAATTGATTCGAAATTTGGACGCACAGGGCTTTTCATAGCTTCAATAAATCGCGGTTTTCAAGCAAACTCAAGCCTTTTTTGAAGAGCGTGCCGGGATGCCAGCCAGACGGGACAATTCCCGATGAATCCGCGAAACGCGTTCCACTTGGCCTTTAGCTGGAAACCTTTCGTAAAACCCTTCATTGCGGAATTGACGCGCCTGTTCGGTCCAGGGAGTAAGCCGTTGCCGCCAGCGCTCCACGCGGCCTTCCTCCGGCTCCGTATCCGCCGCGGCCAGGTCCGCGCAGACCCGGAACATGGCCTTGAGCGCGACCGGTTTTGTGACCATGAAAGCTGGATCGCCCCAGGCGCCGCCCCAAACATCCGACGCAGCTTTGAGGAAATCCCGCGCCACGGCGTAGTACTGGGCCGCCAGCCGTTTGTCCGGGCTTTCCTTTTCGATTTGGTTCCAGGCCAGCCGGGTCCAGCGGTGGATTTCATTGAAAAGCTCCGCTTGCAGAATCCACTTCTCCTTTTTGCTCCGGCCGCCCAGGCGGTTGATGCGGTAGCGCAACGGGCTGTCGGATTCGCTATACAGCATCTCGGCGATGTTCGCGGCGAAGCGCCGGTCCGGCTCGGCCCAGGAAACCCGCTCGTACAGATCGATGAGGTGGCTCTTGTTGATCCGGGTGGGCGTGGAGTTGATGATGACGAACATCTCCGTGGCGAAGTCCTCGCTCCGGCCGTCAAAAATGACGCACGGCACCGAGATATGGCTTGCATCCTCGGGATGCGTGTTCATGAAAAACTGCAGCGCCGCCAGCCGATGCTGGCCGTCAATGATCAGAAACTTCTCGCCCGGCTCCTGCAGTTTTCCGACGCCCGATCCATCCGCCCAGGCCTCGAAATGCAGCGTCTGCGCCGTGAAGAGCAGCACCGTGCCCGGGATCGGCGGCTGGGAAATGGCCGTTTCGTAGAAATTGCGAATGGAGCGGACTTTCGTGCGTGACAATTCCCGCTGGAAGGCCTTGTCGTTCTTTTCGATTTTGGCGATGAAGAGTGCAACGTCATCCTGTTCCTCGACCGGATCGGGCTGAATTTGCTCCCCCTGCTCGTCATAGAAGCGGCTGATAAAGCGCACGCTTTGGAGCAGTTTTTCCGAGGGATAAGAGGCGAAATAAAACAAAGCATCTTTTTGGCGAATTTGTGTGGCGATCATAAGATTCCAATTCGTTCCGTTCTCACGCGCCCGCAGCGCGCATGGAAACTAAAGGATTCAGGCTTGAAATTGCAAGCGCCAATCGCGGGCTTTTTTTCAAAATAATAGCTTTGCCGCCGGCTTTTCCGCCCTTGCGGACAGCTCTCGCGCGACTATAATGTGCTCCATGATGAACGCGGTTGAGTCTCCTCCGGTCCCCTTCGGCGGGGCGCAACTCCGGCCCCTGCCCGTGGCCGCGTAACACGCTTTGGGTGGGGCGGATCTGATTCCCAAAAACACCGAGCTTCTCTACGGCCTCGTTTACACAAAAATGTCCAAGTCACCATTTCATTAGCTTTCCGGTCGTGCGATTGCTGCGACTGCTCCGTTCCGTGACGCCGCCAACCCACTTGGTCCGCTCCAAACAACCCATCAGTTGCCAGGAATCTGAACCAGAGCCGGATATTTCCGTCGTGCATGGCGCGGAGACCGATTTTATCACCGACCATCCCCACACGGCCGAATTGGTCATCGAGGTCTGCGTGAGCAGCCATGAATACGACCGCTGGAAATTGCGGGCCTACGCCACCGCAGGCGTGAAGGAATGCTGGCTCGTCCTCGGACCGGAGAAGAAGATCGAAGTATATCGCCAGCCAATGAACGGCCAATTCACCGAACACTCCCTCCACGGCCCGGGCGGCACGCTCATCAGTTCCGCGTTGCCGGAATTCGCGCTGCCCCTGGAAACTTTCTTCGCCAAATAATATGGCATCGGTGTTGGTGACCCAAATGGGGTTTAGTGCAGGCTGAACTGGACGCTGCCTCTGTGACGCCTCCCAAAATCATCTTCCATTCTTCCATTCGTAAGCCTTGCTTGCCAAGCTCGCACGGGCATGGTTAATTCCAGCCATGACCGCACAAGCCGTCATTAAGCAATTCAAGGCCTTGCCTGCTAAAGAGCGCGCCCGGTTCGCCAAATTCGTCATGGAGTCGGACGATTCTTGGATTCCTGAATCCTTCAAGCGCGGGATGGCGGACGCGCAAGCCGGTCGCTTTGCCGACATGAACCCCGTTCTGGCCGATGCCCCGCCACCCTCACGCCGGCCGAGTCACGGGGTTGTGAAGAAATAATTGCATTTGTTTTCAAAATGGGCTTGACGGGAATGGCGGAAAATGAAATGGGGGGAAATGAATGAACTATCGCTTCAAGCCACGGAGAACTTTTGGGAAAACTTTTACGACCTTACTCCCAGCCAAAAGGAATCTACACGCCGCGCTTGGAAAATTTTTAAGCAAAACCCATTTGACCCGCGCCTCCGGCCGCACAAGATTAACCGCCTTTCCGTACGCCGTGGCCGAACGATTTATGCCGTTGACTTGAGGACGATTTGCGTGTCGTGTTTTATATCGAACGTAATTGCGTCGTGACCGTGGACCTTGGCACAGACGATCATCTACAAAGACTGAGTTCAGCGTCGCACTCAAACCTTGCCCTTCTGGCGCCAAACGCTAATGCCGAAATGTCGAAAATACGCGAATAAACCAAACCCGACAAAGCCCTTGACTAATCCTCGTTCATAATGTAATTTCAGAAGTGACAGAAATGATTGAAATATGTGCCCGCTCACTCCAGTCCAGCAAAAGTTCATCCTCCATTGGGGCGAAATGGGCGCCCGTTGGGGCATCAATCGCACCGTCGCCCAGATTCATGCCCTTCTTTACCTCGCCCCCGCCCCGCTTCACGCCGAGGCCATCGCCGACACCCTCAGTGTCGCCCGTTCCAACGTCAGCACCAGCCTCAAGGAGTTGCAGGGCTGGCGCATCGTCAAAATGGTCCACGTCATGGGCGACAAGCGCGATCACTTTGAATCGATGAAGGATGTCTGGGAAATGTTCCGCGTCGTGCTGGACGAACGCAAACGCCGCGAGATCGATCCAACTCTGGCCCTGCTGGAGGATTGCATCCAGGAGGCCGACAAAGACAAGGGCGCCGACAAATACACCGTCGAACGCCTGCGCGCCTTGCAGGATTTTTTCCGCAAGACCACCGCTTGGTACACCCAGATCAGCAAACTGCCGTCCGGCGCCTTATCCAGGTTCATCGGCGCCGGGGACAAGCTGCTCAAAGCCCTGGGCATCGGCTGATCGAATAATGAAACGATTAATTAATTAAATGATCAAAAATTTTTGAGGATTTAATTCTGTGATTACAGAAATAACAGACAACATGAAAATGGCCGCTTGGCTCCAAATGTGGGCGCTGGCCGGCCTCCTTTTTCTGTGCGCCAAATGGTTGACCCTTCGTCCGCCCTGCTCGACCGCCGCCAAGCCCCCGTTTGGCCGCCTGGCGGGTTACGTCTTTCTCTGGCCCGGTTTGGATGCGGCGGCCTTCTTCAGGCCCGCGCGCGCCCCGCGGCCGCGGGCCAGGGAATGGATTTCGGCCACGGCCAAAACGGCCTTCGGCGCAGGCTTGATCTGGTTGGGAGCGCGTTTGGCCTGGTCCGCCCATTTAGCGTCCGCCGCCTGGATTGCGATGGCCGGTTTGGTCTTTCTGTTTCATTTCGGCGCGTTCCATTTGGTCTCGCTCTGCTGGCGGGCGGCGGGAGTAAACGCCGCGCCGATCATGCGCTCGCCCATCACCGCCACCTCGCTGGGCCGGTTCTGGGGCGGACGTTGGAACCGGGCCTTCAGCGATTTGATGCAACCGCACTTTTTTCTGCCTTGGGCTAGGCGATTCGGCGCGCGAGACGCCATGCTGGGAGTTTTTCTGGTTTCGGGCTTGTTGCACGAACTGGTGATTTCCCTGCCCGCGCGTGGCGGATACGGATGGCCGACCGCCTATTTTGCAATTCAAGCCGCGGGTTTCTGTCTGGAACGAGGGCCTTTGGCCAAGCGCCTCGGTTTGGGGCGCGGATTTCGCGGCTGGCTTTTCACATTGCTCATAGCCGCCGGACCGTTGCCCTGGCTGTTCCATCCCGTCTTCATCCGCCATGTCATTTTGCCGATGCTTCGAGCCATCGGCGCAACCTGAAAGGAAAAACTATGAAATCATTATCTCTGGCCCTTCTCCTCCAAATCGCCGGCCTGCTCCACCTCGGATTGATCTGCGCGGGAGCGCTGATGCCGCAGGCGGTTCATCTGCGCGAACATCTGTCGCCGCTGCCGGCATTCATCCGGCGCCTGTTCTGGGTTTACTACGTCTTCATCGGCTTGTGCCTGGCAGGTTTCGGCTCTCTGACGGTGGCCTTCGCTCCGGCCCTGGCCTCCGGCGCCGCGCCGGCCCGCGCGATCTGCGTGTTTCTGACCCTCTTTTGGACCTTGCGGCTGGTGGCGGCCACATTCATTTTCGATGTGCGGCCGTACTTGGCCAACCCTTGGTTGCGCCTGGGCTACCACGCGACCAACGCGGCCTTCATCTATCTGCCCATCGTCTATGCCCTGGCGGCGTGGAAGGGAGGAACGCCATGAAAATCGCCATCACCGGCGGCACAGGATTTGTCGGCCGCTCCGTCGCGCGGGCGCTGGTCAGCGAAGGCCACGCAGTCGTCCTCATTGCGCGCGGACACGATCAAACCTGCCCGTCGATCCAGCAATTGCCCAACGCGCGCTTCGTCGCCGCGGGCTTGGACGACACCGATCAATTGGCGGCGGCCTTCGCCGGCTGCCAGGCCGTGGCGCACTGCGCGGGCATCAATCGGGAAATCGGCGCGCAAACGTATCAAAACGTCCACATCGACGGCACCCGCCGCGCGGTGGAAGCCGCCCGGCGCGCCGGCGTAGGCAAGATCGCGCTCATCAGCTTCCTGCGCGCCCGGCCCTATTGCGGCTCCGGCTACCACGAATCCAAATGGGCCGCCGAAGAAATCGTGCGCGGCTCCGGCCTGGATTACACCGTGTTCAAGTGCGGAGTCATCTACGGTCGCGGCGACCACATGCTCAACCACCTCAGCCACGCCTTCCACACCTTCCCCATGTTCGCCTTCGTAGGCTTCACCGACCAACCGATCCGTCCCACCGCCGTGGCGGACATCGCGCGCTTGGTGAAGGCATCGCTGACCGCCGGCGCACTGTCCCGGCGGACGGTTGCCGTGATGGGCCCGGAAACATTGACCCTGCGCCAGGCCGTCCGCCGCGTGGCGCGCGTCGTGGGCCGGCACCCGCTGATGTTTCCGCTGCCCGTTTGGTTCCACTACACCCTGGGCTGGTTGCTGGAAAAAGTGATGGTGACGCCGCTCGTTTCCATCGCGCAAGTGCGTATTCTGACCGAAGGCCTGGCCGAAGCCAGCCCGCCCTGCGAGCCCTTGCCGCCGGACATGGCGCCAGCAATCCCGTTCAGCGAGGTCCAAATCCGCCAGGGCCTGCCCGCCCCCGGCCGCTTCACCCGGAGAGACATCCTCTGGTGCCGTCGCAAAGCCCGTGCGAAGAGCGCCCATCCCACACGCGTCTTCTTCGAGTTGCCCTGAAGGCTGCTTTAATTTGTCGCGGACGGGTATCCCATCAAATCAACCCTTTCGCAATAGCAAACATATTCATATCTAATTCAAATTCAATCACTTCCGACATTCTTGGACATTTTTAGAGGAGCTTCGCTTCGTTGTGAGTCCTCATGAATTGATATGTGTGTATGTGGATGCTTCACGCGCGGCCCGTCTGGAACGCGTAAAGGAGCGAGACGGGCTTTCCGCCGAGCAGCTCGCGGCTTTGGAAAGACATTCCACGGAAATTGAGGTGGAACAGCGACTTAAGCGGGCTGCTGATTTTATTGCAAACAATGCTAACTCAACTGAGGAATGCGCTGATACGGTAGTCGAGTGGGCTAAAAGCCGAAGACTCGTCTAAGGCAATTCTGATGATTACAGCTTCATCGAGGGCAAATTTTAATATTTAATTTAACATTTGATACCGGCACCAGTCTTGACCAGTCGGATACGACTGCCAGTCTGACGGTTCGCTTCGTAGCCCACGCGACGCGAGGCTTTCACCAGTTCGGCGCCCGACAAGCCCTTTATCAAGCCTATTGCGCCATGCACGAATTCGATGCGTGGTCCGAGAATGGAATCGTGACACACCCTTTTACGCCCAAACCAATTATTGGCCCCCGTTAGGCGAGAATTCGGGAGGCAACAGCGCCCTTGTCATGCGGGGAATTCGTGCTTAAATCAAGCGATGATTGGCCGCCAGCGTATGAAGACGCCCACCACCATCCTTCTACTGGGTGCTGCTGTCGTTATGGCGGTTTGGCTTTTGTTTAGCATGCTGGACAACCGCGATGACGTTCGTCGTTGCGTTTACGAGGCGTGCAACACTCCCAGTCCAACCAATCGGCGAAACCAATACCGTCCTGAGGACTGTCATAGCGGCGCTGACTCAAACCAACGACATAGCCGGCCCCACGATGGCCAGCTTCCTCGCCGCGAAGATGGACCCAGCCTCCCGCGAAGCTATTGCCTCCATTCTGGTTAAACGTCTTGAGGACCCGGCTCACTCCAAGGTCCGTCTCGACGCCGCGGTAGAGCTTCGTAACCTTCACGTTCAATCCGAACCAACCAGGCCGCTCTCTTGCGGGGAACCAAGGATAGCGACTTGGATGTGAGACGTCATTGCGCCGTAACGCTTTGGCGCCTGTGGCCTGCCAACGCTCTTTGTGCCTCCTTGGGAACCCGCGTCTTCCTCGAATGGGCGAGTGCCGACACACCGGGTGGCATCAGCTTCGCCCAACGCGCAAGGAAATTAGATGTTGATCCCACGACTGCCGTCCTCGCGCTGAAAGAACACCTCAACGACGCCGATCCTAAAATCCACCGCCAAGCTGCCCAGGCCCTAAGCTCAATCAATGGCTCGTTCTAAAGAATAATCACAACCGCTTCAGGCAAGTTAACGGCATTGTCCATGCCCATACGGTTGATTGACAATGACCGATTGTCATCGTAATTTCAGGCATGGCAAATCCCGATGCAAAAGAATTCGCCAAAGCCGTTTTATGGCATCTGGCTTGTCTGCGCACTGACCTAATTAAGACTCAATTGCTGGTGATGCAGATTCAGGCTGTCCAGCACAAGATACCTGTGAAGCAGATTCAGGCGCGTTGGAAGCGTGAAACTGAGACCATGCGCCGGAAGCTCTATCGCGAGGCTCTCCGGGCCGCCAGGCTAATTGACGAGTAACCCTCCGCCTGATCGTCAGGCTCGTGCGTGGGTCGCTCCCTAACATGTCAAAATTGGGTTTGACTGTGTTCACAGTACGGCGTGCGAACCTTTCGCGCCAGGCCGGGAATTCGCCTCACCCCGCCCGCTCTCTCAAACCACGATAAGAGCGCATTTTTAGAACAAGCTCTTAGCCCGACTTGACGGATTCG
>PLIU01000120.1 GCA_003140095.1 Verrucomicrobiales bacterium
AACCTCCCAGTTCGTCTCTTATCCGTCGATCATTAGATGGGCCGAAGTTGTTGGTTATCGTCGGTTGTCGGTTCGAGTCCGACCTGCTCCACCACATGGGGCAGTAGTTCAATGGTAGAACAACCTCCGCGAGGAGTAATTCCACGGCGTCCCTTGCCCATCTGCAGCTTCATCACGATGCGCGCCGTGATGTTTCAAATCCAACACTCAAACCAGGAGGCCGTATGGCACACAAAACGCACGAACACGAAGATTCCAATTTCGAAATCACCAGCAAACGCCGCAAGGGGTTCCCGTCCGAAACGAATGTGAAACGTGGCCTACGCATCGTTCACGGAAATAAGGAACTCAGCGAAAAGCTGGGCCGCAACGACCTTTGCCCGTGCGGTTCTGGACGCAGCTTTTAAGAAATGCTGTCTCCAGTCTGGCCGCTATGACGGCAGGCAGCGGAACCACTTTTTTCCGCGAGTAAAATCAATATCTGTGGGCCGAAGAATATGGGTTATCTACTGTTAATGGACCAACCCCACGTTCACCAACTTGTCCGCAGTTCTGTAACCAAGCAAACGAGCCGAGAGTTGGCGGCGCAAAATCAAAAGGAGGCCAGTATGGCTGTCAATTACGCAAAAATGTTCAATCGCCGTGTCACGCCACAGTCGCAGCCGATCCCCGGCTCAAACCAAGTCCGCAACTCGGGCGGCGGCTTCTCGTGGGAAGTGGATGACTGGACGCGGTTCGACCGCTTCCTCATTCTCGGCGCTGAGGGCGGCACGTATTACATCACCGAGCGCGACTTGGTGAAGCAGAACCACGACGCAATTGTCTGCTGCATCAAAGCGGACGGTGTTCGCGCCGTGAATCGTACAGTTGAAATCAGCGGTGCCGGTCGCGCGCCGAAGAACGATCCAGCCATCTTTGCGCTTGCGCTAGTGGCGGCTCACGGCGACGCCGAGGCCAAGGCGTTGGCCTTCGAGAACCTGGGCAAGGTCTGCCGCATCGGCACACACTTGTTCCACTTCGCCGAGTATGTGAATGCTCTTCGTGGCTGGGGGCGTGGTCTGCGCAATGCCGTCGGTCGCTGGTATGTCCGTCGCGAGGCAGATGAACTGGCGCGACAGGCGGTGAAGTATCAACAGCGCGATGGTTGGTCGCACGCAGACCTGCTCCGCCTCGCTCACCCAAAGGCTCCGTCAGCTCAACACGATGCGGTTTTCCGCTGGATGCTGGCTGGCGCGGATTCACTGGGTGAACGCGAAGTGAAGCGTAACGTTCGCGGTGAAAATCGTGTCGCGAAGTACGGCGCAGTCGGCGCTCTGCCGAAAGCGATTGAAGCCTTCGAGCAGGCAAAGCGTGCAACAATGGCGGGCGAAATCGTCAACTTGATTGGCGAGTTCGACTTGCCGCGCGAAGCGATCCCCACGCAGTGGCTCAATGAAGCCGTTGTCTGGGAAGCGTTGCTCGAACGCATGCCGATGATGGCAATGATCCGCAACCTCGGTAAGATGACGAGCATTGGCTTGCTCGGTCCGTTCAGCGAGGCCAAGAAGCTGATCGTGCGCAAGCTGCGGGGCGCAACGGCGCTCAAGCGCGCGCGCATTCATCCGCTGGCGGTTCTCGTGGCGCAGAAAATCTACGCCCAGGGCCACGGCGACAAGGGCGCGCTGAAGTGGTCGCCAGTGACGGCGATTGTGGACGCGCTGGACGAAGCATTCTACGCGACCTTCCAGAACGTGGAGCCGTGCCGCAAGCCGTTGCTGCTCGCGCTCGACGTGAGCGGTTCGATGGCGCAGTCGATGATCGCTGGTTCGTGCATCTCGGCCCGCGAAGCGAGCGCCGCGATGGCGCTGATCACGGCTGCGACGGAACCGGAATGCGAGATCATCGCGTTCTCGGCGCCAGGCACCGGTCGTTACGGCGGTATGCACGGAGGCGGTGAACCGGGCATCACGCGCGTGAACATCTCGCCACGTATGCGTTTGGCCGAGGTCATCAAGATGATCGAAGCCATTCCAATGGGCGGCACGGACTGCGCGATGCCAATGGTGTGGGCAACTCGCAACAAGCTGAACGTTTCGGCGTTCGTCACTTACACGGACAGCGAAACGTGGGCGGGCTACATCCACCCGGCGCAAGCCCTGCGTCAGTATCGCGACGGATTCGTCAGCGATGCGAAGGCAGTCGTTGTAGGCATGACCTCCAATGGCTTCACCCTCGCTGACCCGAATGATCGCGGCATGATGGACGTGGTCGGCTTCGACACGAGCGTGCCGGCTGTCATCGCACACTTCGTTCGATCGGAGTGATCGAAGGGATCAAGCACGCCTCAGAGGTGAAAAACAACGCGGGCGGAGGCGAAAGCATCCGCCTGCAATGTTGATTTGCTGTATACAGGAAACCAAAATATTAATTGATGCGCAAACGAGTAATTATAATTATTCGGTAACAGTCCACAAATTACAACAAAATGAGCGACAAGGATAAAGAGTCGGCGGGAAGTTGGAGAAGACTGATCGATCTCGCGAGAAGTTACTGGAAGTCAGAGACACCTTGTATCGACCAGGTGTTCCTCACCAAGAGTGATGGGTCATGGGTCTTGCAGGAAGGAAAATTGGTGCCAGGACGATTTGATCAGAATATCAGAATCGACGCAGCCAATTATGGCGCAGGAATGAAACACGCGCATGTTCTGGGCGTAAGGGGAACGAAATTGGGGTTGTCAATGTGGATGGTACCGGCAGTCACGGATCAATATTTAAACTGCATCAAGCGGATGCTGATGCATTGCGTGCTCAAGGTTTCCAAATTCGAAATGACAGGATCGTCGAATGGATTTCGCTCAATATGACGGGTGTTCGCTTTTTGTTGGAGGACTAATTTGTCGAAGCGCAGCAGCCGCTTGAATCACGGACGGATTGTGTTCAATTCGCCGCCTTAATAGCCGAACATTACAGTAGACTTCTTCCCGTTGGCCGAGCAGCTCAGGCGGCGGTTTGCAAAACCGCAGACACCGGTGCGATTCCGGTACGGGATTCCAGTCTTCGCTCTCCGAGCTCCGCCTCGGCGAGCCATTTTTTCGGGCATAAGTGTTGAGAGATACACGACGGTCTTCCAAACCGAAGTAGAGGGCGCGATACCCTCATGCCCGACCATTTTCCGCGACGCGAATGCCGGTGTCGGCCAGGACATCACAGGCTTGGCTGCGGCGGTTCAACTCCGCCTTCGCGTTGCGGTTCTTTTTCTGGGTTGCAAGCATTGCAGCGATGCAGCGGTCTCTTAAGCCGCAGAGCACGGGGCAGCACCGTGGCGACCCACCATTTTCAACGCTCCCGTAGCTCAAATTATTAGAGTGCGACGCTTCGAACGTCGCGGTTGCAGGTGAGAGTCCTGCCGGGAGCGCCAATTTCAAGGGCATGTGGTTCAACCCGAATAGCAGAGGGTCCAGACTCAGAATCTGGCAGCCTTGGGGGTGCAATTCCCTTCATGCCCACCATTTCGCGGCGACTGGCCTCAGCGGGAATAGCAGACCCCGGCGACTTAAAATCGCCGCGCCTTCCGGGTGCAAGTCCCGGGTCGCCGACCGGCGTGTGGTTTACCGGGAATAGCAGACCGATTCGACTCAAGATCGAATAGCCTTGGGAGTGCAAGTCTCCCCACGCCGACCAATTTGGAATGTCAACCGGACAAGCGAGCCGGGCCTCGGTGCTAACGAGTGCGTGCCTTCGGGCAAGTGGCGCAAGTCCACGGCATTCCGCCAATTTCTGCGCGCGTAGCTCAAAGAGAGCAGACGGACTTATAATCCGTGTCGCGCTAGATGAGTGCCTGGTTCCGGAGCGTTACCGGACGCGCGTACCATTTTTCTGTCCCTGTGGTGTAGTCCAGCCAACACGCCTGCCTCTCAAGCAGGAGATCACCGGAGCGAAGCCGGTCAGGGACGCCAATCGCCTCCATGCAGAAGCCTGCGGATTTCTTTTGTAAAGAAATCCTGACGGAGCATCACCGTCTGGAGGCTCCAATTTCGCTCGCGTAGTCCAACCAGCAGAGACACGACGTTGAGAACGTCGGCGGTGCAGGTGCGAATCCTGCCGCGAGCACCATTTTGGCCTGCAAGCTTTAAAGTGAAGCAGCGGTCTTTTAAGCCGCTGAACTCGGAGCGTTACCGAGGCGGGCCACCATTTGTTTGGGATTAGCAGAGCGCATGGGCGCAAAATCACTCGGACGAAACCGAAAGCATGACGGCAAACGAGTCCATATAATCACGCCAATGAATTATCTGGCGGTCTTTGACGGTAATAATGGAACAAAAGCGGTTGTCGTAAGACTTTCTGGTGCTCGGAACTGTGCCATGAACCTCGTATTCCAAAATCGTGATGTTCGGATTGATGGATTTATGAACCCGCAAATTATCAGCGGAGTGAAGGACATTTGTGTAGCCCCCAAACCAGTCCATATACGCTTTGCGCCCTTCGATCCGAGTGGTAAACCCCGGAATATTGTACATGAACTCAAAGACGGCGTCTTTTGCCACGGCGTCCCAAAAATGCTCTCCGTCTACTTCGCCTTTCAAGCCTTTCATGACAATGCGATAAAAAGCCTCGGCGTTTTTATTAAATGCAGGATGGTCTCGGTCCACCTTTGCTTTGACAGGTTTGTTTTTCATTTTCGTTCGGGCATTCTCAGCGGCTCGAAGCGGTTCCAATTGTAAACCAGAGGTCGTGGTGCGAAGCGATAATTCTCGTTGATTTTGCCACAATTAGTGGCCTGCCCATATGTCCTTAAACGATATTGCAGTTTCAATCTCAAAATGCCGGGTCGTCTAATTCGTAGGACAGCGCCCTTTGAAGGCGCTTATGTTGGTGCAAATCCAGCCCCGGCAGCCAATTCACGCTTGGTGGTGAAATAGGATCACGTCCGGCCTACACCCGGAAATCGAGGGGGCAGAACCTTCCCGAGCGACCATTGCCTCGTGGCGTAATCAGCAGCGTGCTGGTCTCTGACACCAGCGGTCTTGGTGCGAATCCAAGCGAGGCAGCCAGATTTATTTCAGCAAAGAACAAACACCTCGCCGTGAAGAGGCGGTGTGAAAAACTATGAATGACATACTGAACAAGGCAATCGTGCTGGTGCTCAACCGCAACTGGCAGGCCGTCAACGTGCGCACGCCTCAAGAGGCGTTTTGCATGATGGCGACCAACGCCGCCACGGCGCTGGAGATCGAAAACGAGAACCATGTTCGCGCCGTGAATTGGGCGGAGTGGATCACACTCGCGATTCGTCCGCAGGACAATGCTGTGCAAACGGTGCGCGGCCCGATCCGCGTGCCGACCGTGATTGTCGCGGTAAACTTCGCCAAGGTGCCGAAGAAGCGTCCGAAGCTGTGCGCAAAGTCGATTCGCGAGCGCGACGGCAACCGCTGCCAATACACAGGCCGGGAATTGCGACCCGGCGAGGGAAGCTTGGACCACGTCGTGCCTCGTTCACGCGGCGGCAAAAACGCTTGGGAAAATCTGGTTTGGTCCGGCAAGGACGTAAACGCCCGCNNGAGAGCGAGCCTCAAGGCTCGCTCTCCGTAAATCAGCAACGTAGGTTATCAAACATGATGCTTCCTTGCTACGAAACGTATAAACGGATGGTGGGCGCCCACTGCGGAGTGTGGCCTGAGCGCGTCAACAATGGATCGGTTGAGCTTGCCATAAAACTGAGTGCCGATTTGGCAAAAGCGGTTTTAAAGGGAGCACGGGTTACGCTTGTCGTTGCTGTTATTCCCGCACAAGACAGGAATGTCCGGGTCGTTGGCATTCGCGTGGAAGATGACAAGAATGATCCCGCATTGATCCACGGCCCTCAAGAGGTAAGTCGGGAGCAGATCAACTTCGACAACCTTCTACAACAACAATCCACTTTCGTGACATTCTTCGATGAACTTGTTCGACCCGTTATGGCAGGCAGCGTCCATTGGGACACGAGGTGCGCAAGGAACATCCTTCAACGCTTGCGGGATAATGAGCCTTACTATGAAGGTGATGATCGCGCCTTGCTTATCAAAGCCATGGACACGGCAGAAAAGTCTATAAGCAAGTGGCATATCAGAGATGGTTCACCCGAAGCAAATGTATGGCAGGGGATGCCGCTTCGTCTTGAGAACCTTCATCCAGTTAACGTAAGCTCGCCCGAAGCGGGGACGTTTACACTCGATGACCCTGACGAGGGTGGTGGTCTGGAGAAATCTGCTTACTTGCTTCTGGAGGCAAATTTTCCGAGAAAAGTATACCTAAATCCGGAATTCAAATATGGGCAAGAGAGGCGAGAATTCTGCGATGTGTTGGTTGTGGGCGACAACGAAGTGTTTATCATCCAGTCAAAAGTGATGGCTATATTGGAGCGAAACCCTGAGCAGCTGACAGAGCGACGAGTCAAGAATGTGCATTCGAACTTTCGGAAGGCGGTGAGTCAACTTTGCGGCAGTGCCCGCACACTGCGGCAAGGCCGAGACATTCTCAAAAAAGGAAGCGCAGAAATTCTGCTTGATAAAAATACGAAGAAGCTGATTCACGGAATTGTCCTCCTTTCTTCGACAAATCTACCGCTTCCTTGGTCAGAGGTCAGCCAAGAACTGATCGCTGCAAGCAAAAAGGCCCAAGCCGAATTCCATATCCTCGAATTCGGAGAATTGCAGCAGCATGTGGCGTTTGGGAAAACACTTGATGAGATTAGCCTGCATTTGAGAAAAAGATATGAGGCAATCGAAAAATCAGGGAACGCAAATGTAAAAATGCGATTTATGGAGGAACCGATTCGACCGATCACCTCCACACCGATTGATGCCGATGCCGGTGGTTATGTCTTCACGCTCGAAGTCGATCGCGGTTGCAAGACCAACGCCGGACATATTTTCAACGTTTTCAAAGATGCGATTAACAGACGCCATTTTACGGGCAGATGCGAGTATTTCCAAAATATTGGACTTCTTGAAGGCGAAAAGTTTTGTTGGATTGGACTCGGAATTCAGTGGCTGCGGGACACTGACCCGATTCCGCCGTATGATTGGTGGATGGAACTTCGCGAGGAAGTGCGCCCTCTATTGGATGTAGTATCGGGAGCGAAACTAACCCACCTCTCTGAAATGGGTAGACTTGGCGACATTCGAGCCAGTTCAACCTTGGCAATGGTCATCGAATTTGTGAATGGAAAGGCTGTCGGGTATTTGGACCCCGATCATCCACGCGCTGACGAACAATGAGCTGATATGAACAACAAGGATTTCCTCCGTCTCGGTGTCCCGCTGGGTGAAGCCACTCGGCGGGCGACGGATTTTGTCACCAAATTCATTCTCACGGGCGGCGACAAATCGCGCTTGCGCGAAGAGGTCGCAACCATCGTCGCCAACCCTTCGGGATTTGTGGACGATCCGTTGCGTGGCGAGTTCGCCAAAGCATTGCTCGCGGCACCTCCTCCGCCGCGCTCAGAACCCGTGAAATATCGGCAGTGGGGCGAAGGCTTGGAGCATGAGGCGGTGATGCAAATGGAGAAGGCGTGTTTGCTTCCGGTTTCGGTGGCAGGCGCATTGATGTCGGACGCGCACGTCGGCTACGGCTTGCCGATTGGCGGCGTGTTGGCCACAGAAAACGCCGTCATTCCCTACGCTGTTGGCGTGGACATCGCGTGCCGCATGAAAATGACCGTGCTCGACATTCCGGCGCGTGACTTGGAGCAAAAGCAAGACCGCCTCACACGGGCTATCGAGGCGGAAACGCGCTTCGGCGTCGGCGCGGCCTTCAGGCAGCGCCGCGAACATAACGTGCTTGATGCGGACTGGTCGGTCAGCCCGATTACGAAACAGAACAAGGACCGCGCGTGGTCGCAACTCGGCACGAGCGGAAGCGGCAATCACTTCGTAGAGTTTGGACTCCTTACGGCTCACTCAAAAATCAACGATCTTGAGCCGGGAACTTATGTGGCGCTGCTGTCGCACAGCGGCAGCCGTGGGACGGGCGCGGCGGTGTGCGATTATTACAGCAAAATCGCGTTCGGGCAATTTCCTGATTTGCCCAGCGAATTGAAACGATTGGCGTGGTTATCGCTCGACTCCCAGGAAGGACAGGAATATTGGAACGCGATGGAATTGATGGGGCAATACGCGGCGGCAAATCACGCGCTCATTCACCAACACCTCGCGGAGAATCTGGGAGCGCAAGTGTTGCTCGACCTGGAGAATCATCACAATTTTGCGTGGAAGGAGAAGCACGTCATCGGTGGCGTGGAGCGCGAGGTCATCGTGCATCGCAAGGGCGCAACCCCCGCTGGCGACGGCGTGCTCGGCATCATTCCCGGCTCGATGGCGTCACCGGGATATGTCGTCAGCGGCAAAGGCAACGCAGAATCGCTTAATTCCGCATCGCACGGAGCCGGTCGCGCCATGAGCCGCAAAGCCGCCAACGAGAAATTCAATTGGAAAGACGTGAATCGTTTGCTGAGAGATCGGGGCGTGACGCTCATCAGCGCCGGACTTGATGAAGTGCCGATGGCGTACAAGAACATTCGTGAAGTAATGGCGGCGCAAAACGATCTTGTCGCCGTCCTTGGCCAATTCGATCCCAAACTGGTTAAGATGGCCCCCAGCGGCGAACGTCCGGAGGATTAAGGGAAGATCAATGGATGAAGCGCTCAATCCAATGCATTGACACCTGTGAGGATGCCACAAGGTAAGATCGAGGAAAGCCCAATAGCCAATATTGATTCGATGCTGCAATCGAGCCTCGGCGGATGGGCCAAATCTTTTGAGGACAGCTCAGTGGGTAGAGCAGAGGACTGAAAATCCAAAAACGCCATTTTCGCCATCTTTTGCTTTCATCTGCAATCGGTATTTTCCTCGGTAATCACAGGGGTTTGCACACTTTCATACCTTGCTTTGATTAACGTTTTTATGCTCTGAAAAGTCGTTCAGGGATACAAAGAGGGATACAATGGAGCAATGTGTCACCGGGCGGTTGAAAACCGGCCACTTGCGGGCACTTCAAATCCGGCCACTCCAAGGTGGTAGTATTCATATCATGTTTTTTGATGAAGGCAAGGGGGGCTAAATTTATTGCAAGCGCCGCGATCCGCGAGAGCGGAACGATAATTGCGCATTACAATTACAAACTAGTTTTTACACGCTACGGCGTCAGCGCCACACGAATTCCGGTGTAACTATAGCGGCTCCACGTCTTCCCAAATCCGCGCGCAGCGCAGCGGCAAAGCTCTATATTCTGATTGTAACAACCACCGCGAAGAACTCGCTGCGGAGGCGACTCGGGAATCTCATCGGCGCACCATTGAAACACATTGCCGATCATGTCATACAAGCCCCAGGGGTTCGGCTTGAAACTGCCCACCGGCGCGGTGAACGCATACCCGTCGTCGAACGAAAATGTGGACGCATCGACAGGTTCCCTAGTTTCCCGGCGCAGCGATACGTCTGGAACATTGGCGTACCCCTGCAGGCTGGCGGGCTCGTTTCCGGTGAAAAAAGTGTTCGTTGTGCCGGCGCGACACGCATACTCCCATTCCGCCTCGGTCGGCAGGCGCACCTTCATCGTTGTCTTTGTCCCAAGCCATTTGCAATACGCCATCGCATCGTTCCAACTAACGTCGCATACCGGGAAAGAGTCCGTCATCGGCCAGCCGGGATTGCGCCACGTATATTGTGGGTAATAACCTTCAAAACGGTGACGCGTCGCGTTCCAGCCGTGGCCTCCCTGGTAATGAGGCCGCTGATCGGTCTCAGCATCCGTTTTGTAGCCGGTCTCCTGCACGAATTGCCGAAACTGACCCAACGTGACTGTAGTTTTCCCCAAATAGAACCCGTGTTCAATCTGGACCAACCGCTGCGGTTTTTCGTCCGCTTCGGCCAGCTTATCCGACTCAGGCGCTCCCATCACAAATCGCCCAGGCTTAATCCAAATGAAGTCGAATGGTTGTCCGGCACCTACTTTGAGTGAAAACTGATTCGTGTTCGCCTCCGCCCATATGTTCACGGAGCAAAGCAACAGGCAGATCGAATGGATCAGCAGCTTTGACATAAAACGCTCTTGTATCTTGAACTCCGCTCACTGAGGCATGAAAGTCGCAAGTTGTTCATAATCAATGATGCCTTGCCGTGCGTCAATATGGCCGATTGGCAGTGAAAATCGAGCGTTTTCCATAATCATCCGCAGCGAGTTAAAACGAGCTGGGGCCGAGCTGCGAGCCTTAGCTCGCGGCCCCGGCGGTCGAAGGTTCGTTGGACTTCCGTTGCTTCTTGTTTTCCTGATGCACCACAGGCGCCTCTTTGACGCGAAAACTTTTACCGCTAATGGCGATGACCTGGGCGTGGTGCAGGAATCGGTCGAGGATCGCACCGGCTGTGGGAACGTCGCTCAAGAGTTTGCCCCATTCCTCCAAGGGGCGGTTGCTGGTCATAATCATGGAACGGTTTTCGTATCGGCGCATGATGACCTCCAGCAAATACTCGCCGGAATGTTTGGGCAGCGCTTTCAAGCCCATGTCATCAATAATGACTAGGTCGGGTTTCAAATATCTGCGCAGCGTTTTGTCCTGCTGGTTGAACGCCTCGTCCTTCATGAAATCCCGGACCAAATCAAAAATTGAACGGTAAAACACCAGGAAGTTTTGGCGAATGGCCTCGTAACCGATGGCTTGAGCTAAGTGTGTTTTACCGACCCCCGGAGGCCCCAGGAACAAGACATCCTTGGCTTCGCGGATGAACTTGCAAGCGGCCAAATCGTAAATCTCCTTTTTATGGATGGACGGATTGAAGCTCCAATCGAAATCCTCCAGTGGTTTGAGGGTGTGGAAGTCGGCGGCTTGGGTGCGGCGTTCCATGTGGCGTTGTTGCCGGACATTCACTTCGTCCCGAAGGATGAGTTCCAGGAACTCGGCGTGAGCCAGACGATTGGCGGCGGCTTCTTGCAGGCGCACACTCAAGGTCTGGCAGAGGCCGGAGAGGCGGAGTTGTTTGAGGGTCGTTTTCAGGTTTGATGAGTTCATAACGTTTCGGAGTTTATGTTTGCGGTGTTTGAGTCAAAGCAGACGGGCACCAACTTTTCATACACTGCCAAGTCTCGGATGAGTGGGTGCGTTTCCAGAAAATCCAGTTGGGCAACAGGTCCGGCCTGTTCCAACAACGTGCGCAAATCTTTTAAACGCCAGGCACCGTGATGCAGGGCTTTCTGGGTCGCACTTTCCAGCGCCTTGACCGGATGTTTTAGGGCCAGGGCCAACAGGCCGTGCAAGACTCGCGTGCCGATGGGGCCACGTTGTTGCACCATCGCCTCGGCCCAACTGCCGGTGTGCATCCCGATTAGTCGGGCTCGATCTAGCAGGTAATCCAGACTTTGTTGGATGACGCGGCGGTATGGGGAATGCAGATGGTTCGGGTCCGTGGTGAACTTGCCCGGTTCAGCCCGTGCATGGACCGCAATGACTTTCCGACGTTGATTGAACACCCGCACCAGTCGGGACTCCCAGCGCACCCAGACTTGCCGCCCAACGTATTCGGGCGGCACAGAGTAATGCGACCGCATCAACTCGATGTAACCGTCGCGATGCACCGTGCGTGGCGCCTCCTCAAACACCGGAAACAAACTTGATGCCGCCACACCACTTCGCTATAGCCTTTCCGTGAATGGCTCAACACCACCCGGAACAGATGCGGTCGTTTGCGCTTGCCGTTCACCACGACCCAGGCGCCCTGTCCAAAATCGATCTGCGCTTCGGCTCCCGGCTTGACTTCCATCCGCACAAAGGGCACCGGCTGGGTCTGAGTCCACCGCCGCACGAAGCGCTTCACCGCATCGTAACTGCCGACAAATTGATGTTCGGCGACTAGATCCTGGTAAAGACGTTGGGCTGACAAACCCGCCTGGCATCCCTGCTCAATGAACTCTCGCCAAGGTTCACACTGGCTACGGGAATGTGGTAAAATGCCGGCGGGCACTTTGGCAGGTTTTGGCTCCGCTTCTCCATTCGAGCCGGGGGGCACTTTGGCCGGTTTTGAAACGGCCAGTCGCAGATGCCGGCCCACCGTCTCCCGGTGGAGGCCCAGTTCACGCGCAATCCGCCGATTCGACCAACCCTGCGCCGACAATGTCAATATCGAGTGTTGCAAGCTCACGTTGAGTTCATTCATCGCGCCCATGTGCAGCCTTGGCTGCCCACTGCGCAATGCGTCCCTCAAAGTGGCCTACTATGAAGTGCCCATCCCTGGCCGGTTTTCACTGCTCGCTGACACAATGAGTCGAATTGCGAAAACGACGATTGGGAAAGGGAGCAATCACAGGCAGAACGGTGGGCAAAGCGCACGCCTGTGTAAACCCGTTTCTTGCTATGGCCATCAATTTTTATTTCTCGGTCTGTGGATGGCCCTATTTTCAACTTTTGTGGGAGATGTCGAACGACAAAGAGCGGCGGGGATGCAAAGACTTTAAAAGTGGAATTGGAGGGCTAGGTAGCTCAAAAAGTTTGGACTGTCCCCAGCGGAATTATGCAGGGCGCGTCCGGCCGATCCGAGCAGGCTTACCGTGCTGTTGAATTTCCAAGAGAAGCCGAGATTAAAGACTGGTTGATCTTGTGCCAAATGGGTTTCGTCCCCTCCATGAAGCTCTCCAAAGAGCGAAAACCTGCTGTTGATTTCATATTCGGCAGCGATGCCGCACAACCACGTATTGGAGCGGCGCTGGTTCCAAATGAAGCCAGTTTCCGCAAATGCGACCAACGGGCCGAATCTATGCTGGAACTCGAGGGGCAGGATGGCCGAATAACCGAAATCCGCCAAACCGCGAGCAACGGAAGAGTCAGGATGATTGAATTCAAATTGCGGATAGGTCGAGACCTCCAGCCACGCTTTTTCCTGGTCAAGAAAGCGCCATTTGACACCAATCAAGGAATTACCCAAGCCGTTGGCTGTCTGCCCATTCTCGTGAACCACGACCCACGGCAATTCGTATTTCAACTGGATGCGCTCGCCGATCCCATAGTTGACGTCGAGCAATGGGGTTTCACTTTCCCAGCGTTCAGATTCCTTGGTTGTGGTCATGGCCACGTTGATCTCCCAATGGCCTGGGCCGGGTGTATCGGGATCATCAGTCAACAAGGGCGGTCCGGCCAGCGCACATCTCGCCAAGGTCACCAAGAGGGCGGCGGCTCCCATAATCCGTACAGCGCTGGGCAGTCTCATATTTTCCAGAATCAAACGACCCAAGAAGTTGACAAGTTTTAGGAGTCGCCCTTTTAGTCCACATTGCGGCTAGGTATGCGCATCCAAACTATTGCGGATGCTTTGGGCGAGCTTGAGGGCCTGAAACGGCTTAGTGAGGAAATTGACACCCTCATTCATTGGAAAATCCTTGCCGACAACCTCGGCACTATAGCCGCTCATGTAAATCACTTTCAGTTTAGAATCTTCCTGAAGAAGGCGTTGCGCCAAAACTTTTCCGTTCATTCCGTCCGGCATCACCAAATCAGTCAGCAATAAACGAATTTCGTCGCGGTTTTGTTTCCAGACCTCCAGGGCTTGTACCCCAGTGGATGCCTCAAGAATGCGATAGCCGCGTTGCGAGAGCGCTTTTCGCACAACGACGCGCACCGACGGATCATCTTCCGCCAATAAAATCGTTTCGTTGCCGCCGGGCAAGTCCGCCAGAGCTGGCAGCACGCCTTTTAGTTCCGCGTTTTTCGCCAGGCGGGGAAGGTAAATGCGGAAAGTCGTGCCGTGGCCGAGTTCGGTATAGACGTTGATCCAGCCTTGGTGTTGTTGCACGATGCCGAAGACGGTCGCCAGTCCAAGTCCCGTGCCTTGGCCAACGTCCTTGGTGGTGAAGAACGGTTCGAAAATCTTCGGCAGGACTTCCGGTGGAATACCGCTGCCGCTGTCGCTCACGCTTAAACACACAAACGAACCGGGACGGGTTTGGGCCGATTGGGTGGCGGCGAATTGATCAAATTCCACGCCGGAAGTCTCGATGACAAGCAGACCGCCATTGGGCATGGCGTCGCGAGCATTGACCGCGAGATTCAACAAGACTTGATCCATCATGCCCGAATCGGCATGGGTGAACATCGGTTGCGACGCCATTTTGAGCTGTATCTTGACGGTTTCGCCGAGGATGCGTTTCAACATTTTGGCCGTGTTGGTGATGGATTCACTCAAGTCCAAATCGCGCGGCTGGAACACTTCGCGGCGACTGAATAAGAGCAATTGGCGGGTCAGGGCGACGGCGCGTTGCACGGTGATGCCCATCTCTTCAGCACATTCCGACTGATCGGCGGAAAGTTGGCCACTGCTTTTCAGCAAGTCAGAATACATTTGGATGACCGCGAGAATGTTATTGAAATCATGCGCTACGCCGCCCGCCAACTGGCCGATGCCCTCCATTTTTTGGGCCTGCCGGTATTGTTCCTCCAATTTGCGCTGTTTGGTGATGTCGCGCGCAATTTTGGAAGCGCCGAGAATTTTGCCGGTACTGTTTCTGAGCGGTGATATCGTCACCGAGACATGAATTTGTTCTTTGTCTTTCCTAACCCGCACGGTTTCAAAATTCTCAAAACTTTCACCGAGCGCAATTCGCGCCAATATGTCGCGCTCCTCGCTCGCACGCTCCGGCGGGAACAGCATGAACGCCGGATGGCCAACTATTTCCCCCGCCGAATAGCCAAAAATCTTCTCCGCGCCGCGATTCCAACTGGTGATGATACCATCCAGTGTTTTGCCGATGATGGCGTCATCAGAGGATTCAACAATACCCGCCAGTTGCGCGCGCGTTTCTTCAGCGCGTCCACGCTTAAGGTCGATGCGATGCAGCAAGGCCGCGTTGAACCAGATGAGCGCTCCGAACACAACGATATCCTCAATATAGAACACCGACGACTCGGTCTCTGAACTAAACCAACCGGCGCGATCCACCTGCGATTCAGTCCAGTTAAGCGCGAGCGGAACCAAAACTATGGGCAGCAGCAATCGGCGGACAATCAACCCCCCAGCGCTTTCGCTGACCAGCAAGCCCATTAGTCCGCCGTCCGTCCGCGTGCAAAAAATCCCCGCGCCCAACAAAACAAGGCACGCAGCCGTGTGCATCGCCATGGGCGCGTAAGGCAACAACGGCGCGGCCCCGAAAAGAAAGCGGGAGACCCCCAACCAGCCGATTAACATCGCCGCCAGCGTGAGAAACTGGAACGTCCTGATAAATCTGGAGGTGCCGGAAAGCAGCAACGCGCTGCCAAGGAATATAAAACACAACGCGCCCGGTGATGACATTTTTGAGGGCGGGGCGAGACGCATTGGGTCGTTGGCGCTCAAGCTGTCGAAACTCAGATTCCAGCCGAAAAGGCAATTGCACAATCCCAAAAACCCGATGAGAACTGTGATGGCTGCGCAGATTTGCGATGCGCGGTTTAATCCCGGATTCCTTCCCGTTTCCGAAGCGGCGCGCCATAGAGCAAACCCACTCAATACGAAACCGACGGCCACGATGGGGGCCATTTTCGGCCAGGAAGGCAGAATACTTTTAAGAAAGGGAACATTAAGCCACCAACCCGTCAACACCACCACCCCTCCAATCAACACACAACCGCTGGCAATTTTGGCAACTGACCGCGGCCACCCTGAATATTCTGCCGCCTTCACAAAAATCCTTGTTCAGGTTGTACGCGAAGATTGACCAAGCGGCTCAGAATATCAATCCAGCGGCGAAACTCGTTCGACTCATCTTTCCTCGTCATCAAGATGAAAGGGATAGCGAACTTAACGGACTTTCCCTTCAGGAGCTCGATTTGGTCGCAGCTGGTTCCGTCTGACTTTTCTCCGCAAACGATCAAGTTCGCGTTTTTGGCTGTGGCTGCAAGAATTGCATCCTGATGGGTGGAGGATTCGAGCGCGAAGAACCCCAAAACCCGGCGCAAAAGCTGGCGAAGCGACGATTCAACGTCCCCTACATGAAATGTTTCGATGACATTTCTACTATCGGCAGATTAGAGCAGATACGTTAGGCGCCCCGAGGTTAAACCTGAACAAGACGGAGGCGGCGCAAGTTGGACCGTGCAATATCTCAGATTATTTCTTCGATAAGCCATCTCGCATGGTCAAGCTCTACGTTTCACCAATCCCCCGAAAGCGGCGCGCTGATGCCACAAGACGATCAGAGCTAACGCAGAAACAGCGGTGGCCACCGGCTGATCGCGGCCAAAAAGGCCGAGGGAACTGAACGGTGAAACCGATTATTCGTGATCGGTCTTTGACGAAGGAGGATAAAGCCCTGGAAGGTGGTTGGGGTACTTCACATGCAACTGCGGGTCGTCCGGCCACGGCCCATCGGCCAAATCTGAGCGACGCGGTGCATTTCTCCTGCGTGATTCGTATCGCAATGCAAACGGCAGAGCAACGCAGACGAACACAAAACCGAATATGCAAATGCCGGTGAAAATCATATCTTCCCCTCGAACTAAAATAGCACAGAAAAGCAGTTTTGTCAGGAACCCGAATTCGACGGGCCTGGGTTGCGCGTTCCGTCAAGTAAACTTTTCACTGCCTTCGTGCCGGTCAGATCATCGTTTTCAAACTGCGGCGACGATTTTCCATTTGAACCTCGTCGCGCAGAAGACCGGTCATTTTGATACGCCATAGTATTGATAAGGGAACCGCCGTGGCCGGCATTCAATGCCGAACCCACAACTGAGTTCGTGGCGGCGGCGGCTCCTGCGGCTGCGGCCAACCCTGCCGTTACCAATTTATTACCGTCGCGGGAACTTAGGGTTGCCGTCGTGCTGGCTCCCATACTCATCCCGCTCAGACCGGCAGCGGTGGCTCCGGTGAGGAGAGCGCCACCCGCTTGATAACCTTCGGTAAGGGCTTTCTGGATGATAACGGGCGCGGCGATGGTGCTGAAAATGATCCATACGCCCAACAGCGCCACTCCAATGAAATTCTGCAACCCGTAGTTGGCCGCACCAGAAACTGAACTGCCCTGCAAAAAACTTTGGTCGGTCATGAATGTCAACAATCCTTGTGTCACGATGGCCGCGACTGCCCAACCCAGAGGCCACGCGATGATACCCACCAACCCTAAAATATACTTGTTTCCGATGTGGTTCAGACTGCGGATTGCCATGAAGCCAATGAAAATCGGCGAGAGGGAATAACCAAGGTAAAGCAGCATTTTCTGAACGATGTAGGCATAGAACATTATGGCGCTGGCCAAAAGTCCAAACAGCCAAAGAAAACCGGACACGATTGCCTCAAAGATTGTTGTGCCGGCATGAAACAGTTTGTCCCACCATCCGGTTTGTTCACTGGTGGATTTCTTGGCGACCAGCGCCGCGTTGTATTCGTCGAACACATTCGCCGAGTCGGCCTGGATGGTCTCCGTGACCGTCGTGTTTACGATTTGGGTGAGTTGGTTTCCCCACGTCACCAAAAAGGTCAAGAGCATGACGTAAACGATGGTGCGCCCAAAGGTGCGCATGTAAGCGCCCGCGCTTCGCTGCCCGGTGATAGTGGACGAGATCATTCCCGCCACGAGCAATAGATAAGCCACCGGCATCAGGGTCGTTTTCAATTGACTGCATTGGCTAAGAAATTTCGGAAACAGGGAATTAAAATCCGTCATACTCGCCTTTCATGAGGCTGCATCAAACCCGTATTCCATGAGTCTGTTGAAGCGCAGGGGCAATCGTTTCAACCTGAGATTGTGTCGGGTTGATCTCGTGGTCGCATCGTCGTGTGATGGCCTCCACGACACGTCTGCAATTAAGGTCTGGATGCTGCGCTACGAGAGTTTCGCGGACTTTGGCCGTAAGGTCCGTCGCCAGCAACTGGAGTGTCTGGCGTTCGTTCTGAGCATAGTCCTGCAACACCTGCCGCTCGTTGTTGCCGGTCAGCATGATCTCAGCGGGGCCGTTGGCCATTGCGTATCGGCTGTTCTCGGAGAATCGTTCGATGACGGCATATTCCGTCCCCTTCTGGCAAAGGAAAACTTCGCTCTGATTCAATTCCACCAGGCACTTCCGCACTTGCCACGGGTCAGACGAGCCGACGACGATTTCCGTTGGATCGCCGGAAGTGCCCGCCCTTCCCATGCCCGGATTCTCGACCCCTCGCAGAGCCTGGGCGACGGTAGTCAGGTCAGTCAGTTCCGTTTGCACCGCGGCAACGGCTGTTTGATACGCTTCGTTTTCGGCGTCCGTGAGACGCCCGCTGTAATGCGGGACGTTGTGCCGTGCCGGTTGACCATTTCTTTTTATCATAATGTCACTCCGATTTTAAGAGTTTTACCAATTCAGTCCGTGGGATCAGAAATTTTCCTCGCAAGGCGCGACATGGTTTTAATTTGCCGCGCTGAATCAACCGATAGATGCTGAAATAATGGACGCCCAACATCTGGGCCGCTTCCTCCAGTGAATACGCAAGGCGTTCTGGCGTCTCGGCGGGCGTGGGCGTCGGAATTGCTGTCGTAGTTTCCATGAGAGCAAGAATAAGCGAAAGCTTGCAAAAGGTTGTTCAGCTACCTGAACAACATGGCGGTTTTGGTTTTTGCCTCCGCTCCAACAATTTCTCAAGGGATTCCCGCAAGTGGCCGTTGCCGTTTACGGGCGGATACAGGGCCGGCACAGAAGTCCTCAAGACATCAGCAAAGTACAAAAGCTCGGTATCGGTGACTTTATGTAGTTTTGCCTCGATCTTGGCGAGACTTTCCCTGCTGAGGTTCCATCCTTTGAGTTGAATTTTTACGACGAGTTGCGCCTGAGAACAGCCCTGCTGAGAGCGCAGTTTCCGAATTTGCGGCCCCACTACGTTTAGATAATTCACGCTGCCTCCTTTTGCTTGGAATTAACAAGAAAGCAGGCTCAAACTTTGCTGTCTCACGAGTCCCTTCCGCCCTCTGCCTTGGATGCCTTTATCCGGTCTGACGCAACTTTATGAGGTAGCCTCTTGGAAAAGCAATTGTAGCTTATTGCAGGCCAAACCGTGCAAGATTTGCACACCTCAGCATTGGAATGGTGAAAATCGGTAAGCCGTTTACGGGATTTCCATTATTTTGCAGACTATTGGTGACGTTAGTGGCTCTTGTAAGCGCGGGAATTTCACACGCGAAATCAATTTTTCACGCATAAAATTCTCAGAAAGCCCCTCGCAGAATGCAGAAGAATCCCCATGCATCGGCGTCATCTTAGCGAACGAGCAGTATGAAGGTTGGGATTAGTCTAGAACCCCTCATTCCTTTGAAAAAAGCCGCCGCTCGGCGGCACGTTGACGGCGGGCGCTAAGGCGTGCCGCTTTGCTGGCCTTTCGTTCGCGCAACTTTTCCATCAGGGCCTTATCGGCTGCGCAGCGCAACATCCACCAGCGAACATCAATCAGCCTGGCGGTGTGCTTGGTGCGTCGGCCTTGTTCCCGGATGGTGACGAGGTCGCCTCGTTCCAAAGCTACAACAAGCTTACGGGCGTTGTGGCCGTATCCATACGTTTCCTGTGATACTCGGCGCACGGTCTTTGTGAGCGGTGTCATGGTAACTCCTTTCCCGGAAGCGCGTTCACTTCCTTGATGGTCGCGCCTTCGAGATACTGGCGGTGGAAAACACAACCCTCACGTCCGCTCCATCCCATTTCGCCGTGGTAATGGGCAACGAGCCTGCCGTTTCGGCAACGGCAGCGGATCTGAGTCAAACCGAGTTGATTGGCCCGGTCAATGTCCTGCTGGCTCGTGAAAAACGTCCCTCCATCGAAACGCTCCGTGATCTTGAGCAACTTTGCTGGCAATTGTTCTGAATTCATAATGCAAGGGCGAGTTGGAGTTTTTCGGAAGGTTCGGAAACTCCGGTGTGATCGAGGAAACGCTGCATTTCCTGCTTGGAATGCGCGAGCAAGTCACCTGTCAATTCCAGGCGCAAGGCCGAGAGCGCGTTTTCGGTCAATGGCAAGCGGCTGTCCTCATTCAGGAACAATCTATAGTTGGAATGTCGGGCGAACCATCCGCCGTCGGCATACATAACGCGAAACATTTGCCGCCACTCCTCTACGCTGGCGTCGGTGGCAATGAACACAACTTTCGGCCCAAGTTTAAACACTTCGCCTCGGAAACAGGCTTCGCGTCCCTCGTAGGTGTAACG
>PLIU01000061.1 GCA_003140095.1 Verrucomicrobiales bacterium
TGGTGTTATTTTTCCATTCATTACCGTCCTTGTACGACCGGCTGAAAGTCACATTGTACATCGGCCGGCTGGCTTTGTCGTTATCCGCGACATTGCGCCAGATCACCGCTCGAACCGCGCCGTACCGGATCGTATGGACCGGACGATTCCCTGTCTTTTCCGATTTATTCTGAGTCGCTGTCGCTTGGGCCACGATACACCTCCAGTCTGTTTGAGATAGATTTCAGACCATTGCGGCCGCCAGGGTGTCAAGTTCTTCCGGCGAACCGAACACAATGCGTTCGCACACCGGCACATACTCCGCAACACCAAGTTGTTTCAGGAATCCGATACGCGGCTGCCGAGTCAATCCGCGCTCGGTGGCAATCCGCACGGCTTCGGAATATGTCGGCAACGCCGGCGCGATAGCATCATGCGGCTCGATATCTGCCAAGTTGGTTAGAATCGTCAACACCTGGATTGAGGCGGGCGATATTTGCCGTTTGAGCACCGCGAATGTTGCCGTGACTGCGATCATGTTGAACCAGCCTCCATAGGTATCGGTGCCGACAGTTTGGATCGCCGCGCGCCATTGGATCGAGNNCAGCTCGCCTCCATCGGTGTCGGCGCGGACAGTTTGGATCGCCGCGAGCCGTTGGATCGAGCCTTAAAGCCATGTTTCAACGCCTGGAATTCACGGTCGGCTTCCATGAAGCGCCGCGCCATTTCCCGGACAACTTCGGCTTCGGAAACTTCAGCGCTGTAGGCCTGTTTGTAGAAAGCGCAGTAACGCGCAATGTCCGCCGCCAAATCGTGGCTGATTTCCAAGACCAGCTTGGTGCGGGTTGTCACATGGAACGGCGGCAGTGAAATCTCCGGCATAACAATTTCTCCCATTACGGCTGATATGGCGCCAATACCATGTCCTTGTTTACCAATACGCGCAGCGGCCAACCTTGGCGGATCGTGATCGTTGGCTGCACGTCGAGTTCGCGGTCGATGATCTTTTCACCGATCCGGTTGGCCTCTTGAGCCACCGTATCGCCAACCACGTCTTGGCCGTTGTTGCCGCTGCTGCTATTGGGATTGCGAGCCAGGTTCCCTGCGTAAGCAAGGGCTGTAGAGAACGCCGCCCCCGCCGCGAGTTTGTCCAGGTGATAATCCACTTGATCCTGCAAACCTGATTGCCCGGCTTCATCCGTGCCCGGCATCCCATCGAGGACAATCGATTGTCCATTGGGGTAAATCAGCCGTTGCCAGACGACCAGCGCCCTGTTTTGCCCATTGCTGATGAGGCTTTGGTATTTGCCAAGCAGCTTCGATCCTTGGGGAATCAACAGGTACTTGCCGGAAACAGAGTCAAAGACGTTTTCCGTGACCTGGCCGATCACTTCGCCCGGCAAGTCCGTATTGATCGCCGTCACCAGCGCGCCGGGAATGANNTCCGTTCCCGGCAGAACCGCACCGCGCAGGCGAGAATCCACGCCGCCGAGCGCGGCCATTGATGGCATTGTGGTCGGATTCGGCGCGTCCGACGTACTGATAGATTTCGCAGCCGCAAAGACGAGCGGCGAATCCAATGCTTGCTGCTGTTCCTTCTGCTGAAGTTCCAACATCTTCCGTCGCATTTCAGCGAATTGCCGGATTTGTTCGGCAATGGCCCGCTCTTGAGGTGAAAGTCCTGTCGGGCCCGTCGTGGCACCCGAGCCGGTCTGCCCCATCAATCCTTCATAGTCGATCCCTTGGGCCGCTTGGTTTACGTCGAACGTATAATCCTTCGGCAAATCTTTCACCGATTCGATTGGCCCGGAGGGGCGGATCGCATTTTCATCCGAAACTGCATCTCGCGGCGTACTACTGCGCCCACCAAAGCCAAGCATCAGAATGACCAAGCCCAATGCCGCGCCGAAGATGCCCGCGATCATCACCGCTCGGCGGCTGACTCGCGTCACACCGGGCCGAATGCCACGGATCGACAAAACCGGTTCGCCGCCATTCGTATTCTGTACGCCGGTCTGTCCGGGTCCGCTATTGAGGGTCGGATTCATGGCCATTCCTCAATCAATCCTGCGCATCGGCGCGAACGATTCCCACGACTGTCTGTGGAGCCTGGCCGATACGCAGTTCCGCTTTGTCGAACAGTCGATCGACAATGTACCAATCGCCTTTGACCCGGTAATTCACGAGCTGCGCATCGCCGTTGCGTCCAAGCACAAACAGGGGCGGCGCTTCCGTGACGGTCACTTTGGGTGGGAACTGAATGTAAGTTTTCTGGCCATCATCAAATGCCCGAAGCGGGCACCAAGCCGGCGTCGAAAAATGCTTCTGACGCAGGATGAGATAGTTGAAGTTGGCCTTGGACAGATCCAGCCCCGAGGCGATCGTGGCCTGCGCCACCATCTGTCGCTCGGCAACTTGGTCGCGGATCATCACGAGGTCGCCATATGGATAGTTCCAGGCGATCATCGTGTGATACGTGGTGGAGTCCGTACTGGTCAGGTCCAGTGTGTAAACGCGCTGGTCGGTTGTGATAAGCAGGTTCGTTTGCAGTCCGCCCTTACGCGGCTTAACCAGGAGGAGCGTTTGCTCTGATTGACCCGAGCCGGATTCGACGCTTTGCACGAGCCACCGAGTCGTATCGCCCGCGGCCGCCGTGATGAGCTTTTCACCGGCGCGCAAGGCGATCGTGGTGACNNGTAGACGACGCCCGGCGCATAGTCGTAATACTGAATTGCATTCAGGAAATCATCCGAGCTTGGCTCGGTTGTTGCCCCCGCTTTTGCAGATGCGATGGCGGCGGCGCCCGGCAGCGGTGTGTTCGTAGCACTGCCCGCTCCGATTGGGCGAAGCTGGGGGCTGGGAACGGGCACTTTCACTTCAACAATTTTTGGTGTCGCGCAGTCTGAATCATCCACCAGCCGCATCGCGGGAGTGAGGCGCGAATCGGGCATGACGACGACCGACGGTGGATCAGA
>PLIU01000145.1 GCA_003140095.1 Verrucomicrobiales bacterium
GCAAACCGCGTGTTGGTCACGGCTGTTAGAGGGTTTTACGACCTTGCCTGATCCGTGTCGCGCAATGTCAACGTATTCAGCCGCGCGCGCGCGAGGCGAACTGATTCGCGTAATTTGCGCTTTAATTGCTTCTTGGAAAGCAATTCCGTGAGATAGCTGGCCACATGGATGGCGCTTTCAGCCGGTTCCAGCAACTCAATGTGTTCTTTTCGCGTTCCAGCGCAGAGGATGATGCCAAGGGGTTCAGCTTCGTGGGGCTCCCGCTCGTGTTTTGCCAACCATTTCAGGTAAAGTTCCATCTGACCTTTATCAGCCGCCGTGAACTTGCCGATTTTCAAATCCAACGCAATGAGGCGGCGGAGTTTTCGGTGATAAAAAAGGAGGTCGAGATAATAATCCTCGCCGTCGATTACGATCCGCTTTTGCCGGGCCACAAACGTGAAGCCGACGCCAAGCTCAAGGATGAAGGATTCAATCTCCCGAATGATGGCCGATTCGAGGTCTTTTTCAGCGTAAGTGTCCTTGAGTCCCAGGAAATCGAGGACGTATGGGTCGCGGAAAACCAAGTCGGCTGATAATTCGTCTTGCTCGCGCAGCTTCTGAATTTCCAGACGCGCGAGTTTATCTGGCCGTTTTGATAGCGCAGTTCGCTCGAAAAGCATGGAGCCGATTTTGTCCGAGAGAGTCCGGGTATTCCACCGTTCGATGCGGCACATTTCGGCGTAGAATTCTCGCTTTAAGTCGTCTTCGACGTAAGCCAGTGTTTTAAAATGTGTCCAGGTCAATTGTCTCCGCAGCGCAGAGACAATTCGTTCGTCGCTGAATGCCTCGGCAAATCGCAGCATGTGGCGAAGGGATTTCTCGTCAAACCCGCGCCCGAACTCGGCGGACAATTGTCTCCCCAATGCGGAGACAATTCCCTTCCCGTACTCAGCGCGTTTGATTTGCAGAATGTCACGACGAACACGCTGTCCGATATGCCAGTATAGCGTGACCAAACCAGCGTCCACGGTGCGGGCAACTTCCTGCCGCGCCGCAAGAATCATCTGGCGGAGATCGCCAAGCAACGCGCGAGAAGGAATTGGTGCAATATCAGACATGGGACATGGGAGGTTTCCCAGGGTTACTTTTTAATTGCTTCAAGTTTTTCCAGCGATTCTCGCAGTCTAAATTGGAGAACTTGGAGATGATCTTCGGGATGTGGGCTTGTGACGAAAACGAAACCGGCGTTGCCATCATTGTAATCGCGCATTCAGCGCCTTGGGCGTTCTCAATAATGACGGCAAATCCACCGGGAATGGCTTGGCCGGTCTTCATGTCGGCACTGCGATTGCTGTGGAGCGGATGAACTTTTGAGGTTGGCTACAAGTGAGATTCCTATCTCTCCAGTGTCTTGCGACAGCACGCGTGGCTTTATCGAGCCATTCCCGGTTTTGTGCGAGTGTGGATATTTCAGCGGTACAAGAGAACTTGTGTCCGTTCGCGGCTGGTTTTCCGAGCGGTTTGAGCAATCCCGCTTTCAGCAGAACGACAATTTCATGTGGCAGAAATCCCAGGACGTCCGCCGCCTGAGTTACATCAAGACGGGCTGGTAGCCGGGGCACGAAAAGTATGGACTTCTCGTTCATACGCGAAGCGCCGCCCTCCGACTTTGTTCCTTTGTTTTAGTCTGGTCCTGTCGCTGTGAAATCTTTTCGTCAGTCTCGTCTTCGGCTTTGTCTTCGACCTGGCTTGACGCCTGATTCTTGGTGAGATCAAGTTTCTCTTCAATTTCGGATTGTCGTTCGGCAAGCTGGTGGTAACGCTTTTCATGCTCGAAAGGCGCGCCGACTTTGGCCTCAAACTCTTTCGCCCGCTTCTGCGAGTCGCGGAGGTCGCGTTCAAGTCCTGCTGTGCGATCCTCAAATCCCTGCACGATGGATTCGAGGGAACGGATGGTGCCCAGCGCGGTGTCCGTGACCCGAGCGCTGTAACTGTTTTTGCCGTGCAAAAGCAACTCAACCTCGTTGTTGTATGAAGCGTGCAGTGACAAATCAAAACCGGCAAATTTCCCGACGCGCGCATTGGCTCCGAAGCTGCTTTTGATTTTTTCCGCGCGCCGCAAGAGCAACTCACCGGCAACGCCGCGATTGTCCAGCGTCTGCCCGTCCAGTTCGATGCGGAATTTGCCGCTGGAAGTGTCCTGACGCACGGCTAGGTCCTGTTGCAGATTCGCCAGCCGCTCGGTGTCTCGTTGGGCTTCCTCGTGCGAATGGCGCAGACTGGCGCGAATACGGTATTGCTCCTCGGCATAGGCGGAACGCAGCCGGTTGAGCTTCATCAGCTCGGCGTCCACCTGCGCCTTTTCGATGACGAGCGGATTGCCGGAGGCGATGGCCTTGACCTCGGCATAGGTGAGCGCGGTCGAATCGAGGTCTTCGATGCGGCGAATGGTCATGTCGCCGCTCATCACCTGGGTGATGAACTTGGCCTTGGTTTCGAGCGTCTGCCACATATAGGCGTCAAACGAGCCTTCCGTGACGTAGCGGTAAATCTGCACCACGGAATTCTTATTGCCCTGCCGCAGAATACGGCCTTCGCGTTGCTCCACGTCGGCGGGGCGCCAGGGAGCATCGAGGTGATGAAGCGCAACCAGACGCTCTTGCACATTCGTTCCCGACCCCATTTTCTGTGTGCTGCCGAAAAGGACGCGAACTTTGCCCGCGTTCACCGAACGAAACAAAGCCAGTTTTGCATGGTCGGCATCGTAATCCTGGATGAAGGCAATTTCCGCCTGTGGCAGGCCGCGTTGCACCAGTTTTTCGGCCATGTCATCGTAAACGGAGAAGCCCTTGTCCTTTGGCGTGGAAAGGTCGCAGAAGACGAGTTGCGCCAGGCGACCCTCTTTGCTCGCCTCCCAAATGCGGTAAATATTTTCGACGGCCATGTTGACCTTGCTTTGCGGGTCGTCCTTGGCCGATGGCAGCATCAACCGCAAATCGAGCGCCGCCTTGCGTCCCTCGCTCGTAATTTTGAGCATATTATCTTCCGAAGGATCAACGCGCTCGGTTTTTAATCTGTGGGCGCGCTCGACTAGCGACTGAACGAATTTTTTCAACGGGGGCGTGGCCGGTGCGCTGCGAATGGCTGGCTTCTCGCCTTCCAGTTTAGGCCGCGCCAGATTGAGCATCTGCGCCGTCTGCACATCGGCCATCTGCCGGAATAATTGCATCAATTCCGGCACGTTGATGAAGCGGGCAAAGCGCGTATTGAGCCGGTAGCCCGCGCCGTCCGGCGCGAGTTCCATCGCCGTCACCGGCTCCCCGAACGTCGCCGCCCACCCGTCAAAATGATGCAGCTTGTGTTTCTGCAAGTCGTCAGGCTGCAAAAACCGCTGCATGGTGAACATCTCGGCCATGCTGTTGGCGATGGGTGTGCCGGTGGCAAAGACGACCCCGCCGCCGCCGTTTTTGGATTGGATATGCCGCACTTTCAGAAACATATCGAAGGCGCGTTCGCTGGCCGTCTGCGGCAATCCGGCAATGCGCGTCATCTTTGAAATATAAAAAAGATTTTTGAAATAATGGGCCTCGTCCACGAAAAGCCGGTCCACGCCGAGTTCTTCAAACGTCAGCGTATTGTCCTTCTTGTGGCTGGCCAGAAGGGCTTCGAGTTTGGCTTCCAACCGTTTCTTGGCCTTTTCAATCTCCTTTACCAAGCGCCGGTTGTCCGTGCCCGCGTGCTCGCGTTTCACTTTTTCCAGTTCATCCAGTTGTTCCCTGAAAAAACGAACCTGGGTTTCTTCGGACAGCGGTATCCGTTCAAAGCCGGAATGGGTCACGATGATGGCATCCCAATTGCCGGTGGCGATACGGCTGAAAAGTTTCTTCCGGTTCTGGGCTTCAAAATCTTCCCTGCCGGCGACAAGGATATTGGCGCCCGGATACAGCGCGAGCAACTCGGTCGAAAACTGACCGAGCATGTGATTGGGAACGGCAAACAGGGGCTTGCGGGCAAGTCCAAGCCGTTTCAGTTCCATCGCCGAGGCAACCATGGTGTAGGTCTTGCCCGCGCCGACGACGTGGCCGAGCAGCGTGTTGCCCGTTTGCAGGATACGCCAGACGCCCGCCTTTTGATGCAATTGCAGTCGAACGGCGGAGCTTGCGCCCGGCAACGTCAAATGTTCACCGTTGAACGTGCGGACTCGGCTGTGATTGAACGTGTCATTGTAAAGCCGGACCAGCCGCTCGCGACGGTCATCGTCCGCCCAAACCCATTCCTTGAACTTCTCCTTGATGCGCTCCTGTTTCTCCCTGGCGGCTTCGGTCGCCGTCGGATTGACTACGGGCTTTTTGTCCTCCGTCATGTCATAGACCGTGGGTGTCTTGAGATTGAGCGCGTCATGAACCAATTCAAGCCCGCTGTAACGGCTCGTCCCCCAATCCGTCGTGTTGGCGGTTGATTGTTTTGCCTCCCAATCGGCAGTGATGTGCCACGAGCCGAGCGCGTGAATGTGGCTGACTTGAACGCCCGATGAAACGCCGAGCAGCTCGTGGACGAATTTTTCGACATCCGATTCCGGCAGCCAGGTTGCGCCCAATCGCACGTCAATTTCGGCGGCGGGCAAGTCCTGCGGCTGCACGGACTTCAACGCCTCGACATTTTCGCGGAAGCGCGGGTCGCTGACACTGGCGGCATCGGCGACGGCGAGCTTTTCGCGGACATTACCGGAAAGGTATTGGTCTTCGGTCTCCCATTGACTGTTCTGCGGATTGAGAAAAATCATCCCCTTCAAGTCCGGCAGGAATTCATCAACGGACCGATCAAGCAAACGGGCCATGTGGTCGAGATCAACACGGCCTTTTTCATTCAGCGTAATGAGCAAGGCTTCTTTGGGCGTGCCCGCCGATTCGACGGCTTGTTTGTGATGGATGGTGCGCTCGTGAAAGACAGCGGCCTTGGTGGCAACGCTGTTTTCCTCGTCGTAATGTTCCAACGACAGCAACAGCGGCAAATCAGGATCGCCGTCGAAGGCATTCTGATTGACCCGGGCATTGATGGGGCCGAAACGGGAAACGAAACGGTCATAAGCCAGGTTAAGCTGGAAGCGCGCTTCAACGACTGCGATTTCGGGGCTGCCGTCAAGCTGTGAGCGCAAGCAACCGCGCACGGCGTCGCGGACCCCAATCATTCGCCGAATCCGCGAGCGCGTTTCAACAGGCATATCGTCCAGTGGACGCAGCTTGTCGTCTTCACGGATGCAAACACGGCCATCTTCGTGGAGGCAAAAAGCATTGGGTTTGATGTAGTCCGGCGCGGGAATGTTCACGTCCAAGACCCGCGCGGCGGTCTTCTGATTTTCAGCCTGGTAAATATTTTGCGGAAGTTGCTCAATCGCCTGCGCCAATTTCTTTTCCAAGTCACGGCCGTCCGGCGCAAGCGTTGGTTCACCGTCTCGATACATCCCCCTGGTCAGCCGCATCTTTCCCAACATCATTTCGGGATGAGCGGCAAAGTATTCGTTGAGCGACAATTTTTCCTTCTGTTCGTTGGTAAAATCCACCGATGTTTTCCATGCCGCGCAGCACGGTGATTCACCGGCGCGCAACCGGCGGAGCATCACGATGTCGGTGGTGACTTCCGTGCCGGCATTTTTCTTGAAGGCATCGTTGGGCAATCGGATTGCGCCGAGCAATTCCGCTTTGGCGGCGACCAGCTCGCGCAGGGTTGAATCAAGCTTGTCCATCGTGTGGTGTGACGTGATGAACATGAGCAGTCCGCCCGGCCGCACCTTGTCCAACGCAGCGGGAAAGAAATAATCGTGGATGGAAAATTTGTATTTGTTCCAGCGCGGATCGTGGACGGTATAATCGCCGAACGGAACATTGGAAATGGCGAGGTCGAAAAATTCGTCGGCGAGTTTGGATTTTTCAAAGGGCTGCTCTCGGATGTCGGCATCGGGATACAACGCCCTGGCGATGCGCGCCGTCACCGGATCAATTTCGACGCCAGTGACGGTCGAGCGGTGGAGCATTTCTTCGGGCATGAGGCCGATGAAATGTCCGATACCGCAGGCGGGCTCCAAAATGTGTCCGCTCTGAAAACCAAACCTCTGCGCCGCCTGGTACATGGCACGCACAACGGTGGGGGACGTATAATGAGCGTTTAAGATGGTGGCTCGCGCCTGCTCGTATTCTGAATCGGTCAATTCATGGCGGAGCGCGTCACGCTCCCTGGCCCATTCCCGGTTTTTGTCGTCGAAGATTTGCGGCATTGCGCCCCAACCCACATATTTGACCAGCGCCGCTTTTTCATCCTGTATTGCCGGTCGCGCCTCGTTTTCCAGCTTCCTGACAATTTGAATAGCGCGAAGGTTCTGCTGAAACTTTTGCTTCGGACCGCCTGCGCCCAGGCGGTCGTCGTCGGTGATGCGATAGTTGTTGAGGTTTTTTGGAGAGTCTTCCTGCTGGCGGCCGTCCGCTAGAACTCTGGCGGCAGAAGAATGTATTCCTCCCGCACCATTTCCCAGGCGCGGTCGTGCGCCTGTTGCGGGGTCAAGCCCTGCTGGATGAATCGGGTCCGCAACTCGGCCATTTCGTCCTTCGTTTTCCGCTCCGCCTCCAGCAGCATCGCCTGCAACTGGCCATTGGCTTCCAGTTCGCGCACCATTTTGGGGCGGTGTTCGCGCCAGTGTTTCTCCGCCATCAATCCGTACTGAGTCAAGGTGTTCATAACGTCCGTTGAGACTGAAAAGTTCCAACTGGTTGTCTAAGCCCGCTTTCGCTGTTTTGTCAATTCTTGGCATTTTCGCTGGGACTTCTTGAGGGAAGCAGGATCAGGCAATGGGGTGGGAATACGTCCGCTATATTCCAAATCTGAATCTTGAACGTCCTGCGGGAAAAGCCGGATGATGGGAATGTGAAAGACCCTTTGAAAGCCAACCAGCCAGTTATCTTCCACTCCGCGCAACCCAACCTCGATGTTAGCGACCATTTCGCGGGTGATGTCGAATCCGAGGCATTGGAGACGCGCCGCAAGCGTCTGCTGTGTCCATTTGTTCTGGTAACGCCAATAGGCCACTTGGCGGCCCGTGCTATTCTTCCGCTGCATACCATCGCCCTCCCTCGGCTCCGTCTGTGTTTCCGAGACCGTGAAAGGCACAATGACGGCGTTTCCGAGTTTTTTTTGATCTGGAGGAGTCCAGGCGTGGCAGGCAACGAAGGTCTATCTGTTCCTGAATCAAACTGTCCAGAAACTTGGCACGGCGCACACCAAAGTGAGCAGCAGTGTTCATAGACATGCCGTAGGGCGGTGAACACATTTGTTTGAGCAAGTTTAATGCCCATGATTTTTCCTCCTTCATGTCGGGTAAAATCATTTATTTGCCCGATCAAGCCGGCCTAAACTTCGTGGCCGAAGCCAGACCAGCCAGACCGGCCTTGAAAGGAAACCATCAAACCCTGACCCCTTCCCTTCTGGTTTGAGACTGCGCCTGTGGCTGCGACTGTGTTTTTTTGTTCAGCCATTTTTCGCGTTCCATGCTCACGATCACTTCATCGCGTTTGTCTTCCGGCACGTCCTTCAGGAGAAAGTCATAAGCTGCCTTCAGGTCAGGGTTATTTTTGATGTTTTGCAACACGCCGGTATCAACATATTGCCGTCGCTCCAACTGCCGGATTTCGTTCAGGACCACGGTGCGCTCCAGCCGGTCACGTGGCATCGCCTGGATGTATTCCCAATTCCTGGCATTGCTTTTAATCCAATCGTTAATTTTGGCTTCGGCTTCGGGATTGGTTCTCCGATAGCGATTTTCGTTGGGTGCCTCGGCATCAGCAGCGCCATTGGATGTCGGGGTTCTGACTTTTGTTGTACTCATAATAGTTTATTTATTTGTTTGTTTATGGGTTTGTGATTGGCCGGCGTTGTTACACCGGCAAACTATTTTCATGGCTCCAATGAATCTGACGGTTCATTGGTTGGGAAGCTGGGCGGCGGCAACGGCTGTATCCGCGTAGTTTCAAGCGCGTCCAGTTGCTTTTTCAATAGAACAACCGAGGCGCGCAATACCGCCACCTCCTGAAAATTGGTCCTGGTTTGCTGTAAAGCGGCCTGGAACTGCGCCAAGGCTGACGCCAAATCCTTGGCCTGCGCCATAATCTGGGCGGTGGCCAGCTTTTGGGCGTTTACTTCGGCCAGGATCGCGTCGTTAGTGGGAGCCGGGGCAAATGCGGCATCGCGCGGCGGCGTGAATTGAAAAACGGCGTTGTCCGTTCGATTGGGATGTAAATTCCATCGGGTGTTTTCCTCAACTCGATAGACGACATGCTTCTCGTGCATCACCAGGTTATCGTTGGGATCAACATAACGCCCGAAATGGTAAGCCCGCACAATTTCGGGAGACCGCGCGGCGGAATTGTCCGTCGCTGGCGGCGGCGGCTGCGGACGCAGCTTGAGTTTGGGCGTAGTCGAGCACGCCGTCAGAAAAACCAAGGGAATGAAGCAGAGTGTTTTCATCGTTTAGCAGAGGTTGTGGGTTGCGCGTCCGTTTCTTCAACCAGACCAGCGCCGCCGAACGAAGCATCGGCGCGGTCAATGGTTTGCAGGACGTAGAGATAAAACTGTTTGCCGCTGGGCACGCGAACATAGAATCCGTTCTTTTGGATCGAGTCGTAGATCTGCTGCGCGTAGGTTTGCAGAACAACCTGCGCCCCTTGAAAGGGCGCATTGTTCAGCGTCGGGCTGTTGATGGGGCCGAAGATCGTTTCCTGTTTTTCGGTCAGGGCGTTGGCCGCGCCCGATAGGAAGGTGGCGGCGAAAAGTTTGATGTCAGCCAGGTTATCCGACTTGATGATTTCGCCACGCAAGCCGGCGCTCCCATCCGTGATCGCCCATCCGCTTTGATTGGTGTTGTTGTCAAACTCACGATCCAACGCCACGGCCTTAAGATTCAATTCTTCGCCATCCTGCCAGACCAGTTTCCAACTGATGCTGGTGGAAATGCGGTCACGCTGCCGGTCCGTTTGCGCCATGCCGTGAACCTCCGTGCCCGCCGCAATAATCAACCGTCCGCCGTAATAGATGTTCTCGGTGACAAGGCCCACAACGGGCGTCTGCAAGGAGGATGAATCCACGGTGATGACGGTTTCACAGGGAATCAGCCGCCCGAAGGGAGCATAGGTGGCGCTCAATTTTTTTGGGCGCGGCGCGCCCGCCGTGCTATCGGCAAAGAGGCTGATGGGGGCCAGCAATTCAGTTTGATGAGGCACAACACTTGGCAGCGGTTGAGGCGAAGGACCGACAGAGGCCGGATTGGTAGCTGAAGGGGATTGGAATGCCGGTTGTGACTTGGGCGGTGATTGCGGGGGCGGCGGATTGAAGATTTGCATCGGCCGTATAACAGACTGCACCACTTGGGGTTTGTCGGCGTTGGTCGAAAGCGGCTCGATGGCGATGCCCTCGTCAGAGGAGGAATGCCGCTTGCGAAGCTCGCTGAAAACGACCAATACGGCGGCGAACAACGCGCCGAAGACAACGAGCTTGCCGGTCTTGGTCTTGAAAAAATTGAGGAAGTCGCGTGGTTTCATGGCTGTTTGGAGGAATGGATGGATTGGGCAGGCCCATTAGTGACGTTCTCAACCGGCGCTGAGTGGCCGGGCGGTGGCAGCCGGTTCACCAGGACGGTGAATTGATTTTTTAAGGAAAGATTGTTGCGTCCGCCGTCCGGTGTTCCGGTGACGGCAAAATAAACGATACTGTTGCCCCTCGGCGGGACCGCGCCGGTGGCGTCGCTGATGGATTGGGGATAGAGCCGGTTGCCGGCGCGGATACTGAAACTGTCCGGCTGATAAATCAGCGCCATGTCTGTTTCGTTGGTAATGGCGGCACGAAAAACCACCGTGTCCTCGGTGTTGAATCGAAATGCCTGCTCGATCTGGATTTGATAATCGTTGAAATCACTGACCAACGGTTTGCCGTTGTAGGCCGTAAAGCCGACATCAGCGACACTTTCCGGCTGTTGTGATTTAAGCAGCGGAAACGCTTTGGCCTTGTCGAGCAACGACAACAATTTCAACGGACTGACTGCGGGCGCCCGGCCTGCGCCCGTTTCCTCCGGTGTCGGCATCGCCTTCATGTTAAGCGAGAGCACCGGCGTATTGCTTTCAATCAACTCGAAAACGTAAGTCCGGTCATTCCAACGGATGTTAAGATTGGCGGACGCATGAGGCAAAAGCGCGCGCACGGAAAGAAATGCCGAGCCTTTGGCATGGGCCAATTGAAATTGGCCCGGCGTCTTCCCATCCACGGTAAAATCCGCGCCGTCTATGGCGTCAATCGGACTCGGAAAACTAATGGTGGTGACACGGTTGGTGCCCACCGGGACTGCCACTAATACGTTCTCGTCCAGAAAAACCGTCAAAATTTCTTTGGATGAGTGCGCCAGGGCGACAGTAACGGTGAACACCGTAACCGCAAGGGATGCAAGCTTAGTGATGGATTTCATATTTGAAGTCTCCAACGGCGGTGGGAAAACGTCCGTTCAATGCCATGTTGGGATTGCGGATGAAGCGCAACCGGAGCGTGAACGGAAATGCTTCGGTGAACGCTTTGTCTTGGAAAATACCGCTGCGAATAATTTGGCCGGTGACGGCGGCCAGCACTTCATTGTCGCGGGTGGCCAGAATATCAATCTGCCCTATCTCGGCCTTTTGATGCAGTTGCTTGGAGCGAAATTCGACTGCCTCGCTGATGCGTTCGTCCCGCGCCTTGTTGAACGCTTTTTTCAGGAACAGCAGCTTGAGCAGGTCGGGATTGTCGAAGTCTTTGGGATTGCGTTCGAGAAACACCATCGCCGCCAGTTCCGCCTGCTGGACATGCAACTGTTTGGCTTCCTGGAATTGCAACAAGGGACTGACATAATAAGTTCCCTCCGGGTCAATGATGACCACGCGCTCGCGCTGCTTGAATTGTGAAATGATGTGGTAACGGTCAATGGCCGAGAGCGCCAGCACGGCCACGGTGAACGCAAACCAGAACCAGGGCAGCCGGTCGCGCAACACGAGCAACCGGGCCAGGTCAAAGTGCTTCCGCGCGGGCGATGGGTGCGGCTTCGGCGAAGGCGGGATATAATCTTCTTTATTCATAACTTCGGTGGCAGGCCATTGGCCGGTGCGATGGGAGGCAACTGGCCAAGGTGTTGGAGCAATTGCGTCAGCAGTTGCCGGACGGCCCGGTCGCCGCTTGGATCACTTTTGGAGGAACCGAGTTGGGCAAGTCCGGTGACAAGCGAACCGGCGTTGCCGATATTGGCGGAAGTGGAAAGCATAGTCGCCGTGCCCGCCGCTCCACCGATGGCCGCGGCCGCGATGGGGCCAAGCGGAGCTGCGGCGGCTGCGCCACTGACAGCGGAAGCCGCCGTTTGCAGGGCGGCGCTTGCGCCCGCCGAAAATAATTCGGTCGCCGCCAGCGCGCCGGAAGCAATCACCTTTTGGATGACGACGGGCGCGGCGATGGTGCTGAAAAGAATCCAGAAGCCAATGGCCGCCGCGCCGAAGGTTTTTTGCAAATCAGGAAGCTGCGAGGTGGGGTCCATGTATTCCAGCGAGGGATTGGAAATGAAATCCAGCATCCCCTGTGTGACCAGGGCGGCAACGGCCCAGCCCAGCGGCCAAAGCAGAACGCCCGTCATGTTCAAGAGATAACGTCCGCCGATTTGTTTCAATGCAGGTATCGCCATGAAACCAATGAGTAGAGGCGAAAGCGCATAGCCCATGTTCAAGACCACCTGCTGGAAAATGTATCCCCAAAACATCATCAGCGAGGCCAGGTGTCCCACCAGCCAGAGAATGGCGGTGATAATGAGGTCGGTGCTGATATTGTGAAGTTGTGAGAGGACATTCCACCAGGACGAAGGCGTTGACGGGTCACGGTTGATGACCAAGAGTTCAAGGAACTGCTGATAGATCTGGGCCGGATCAACGCCCAGGCCGGAGATGATGGAATCCTGCAACAATTGCTGGAGCGCATTGCCGCACACCGGCAGATACACCAGCAGGGAAGTGAGCACCATGACGCGGATCATCAATTGCAACAGGGTCTTGCGGGTAAACCGATGATACACGGTAATGATGATGCCGGTGATGAAGAGCGCGTAGGCCACGCTCAACAGCAAGTCGTGGAGTTCTCCACACATGGTGAGGAAGGTGGGGAAGATGCTGTCGAACGTGGCCATAAGCGATGCGCGTTGGTGATTATTGGGTGGGGAACAGGGTCGGCTGGTCGAGCAATTGGAATGTCGTGACGTAGTTGCTGATCGCCTCCGTGAAATCGGCGTTCTGCTGTTCGGTCAGCGCCTGAATTTGTTTCTGCTGGTCGTTCCGGTTTTGGATGTCTTGCACCGTGGCGGATGCCGCCGCTTGATTGACTTCGTCATCTGTGCTGGCCAGGTCGCCGTTCAGGCTGGTAAGAACGCCATGCAACTTTTGCACCTCGGCATCCGTGGTCGCCTTCTGGAGTTGCTGGATGGTCTGCGCGATATTGGTCTTGATGGTTGCCCTCCGTTGGGCCGCGTTGTCGGCCACCGTGACATAGTTGCTCGCCGTGTTGATTACGGCCGAAAAGCGTTGGTATTGGTTGGTGGATCGTTGGATAGTCTGGCCTCTGGGCGTCTGGAAGCTGGTGCCAACCGTGGTGTAAATGCCGTTGTTATTGTAGGTCATCGCAGAACTGCCATTGGCGTTGCCGACCAGGTTTTCGAGGTTTTGCCCCGGCTCTACGCCCTGCAAGTCGGTGGCCAAGGGCGTGACCATGGACAACACGACTTGGGACGGATTGCCGAACAGGGATTCATAATTCTTGAACTCATTCAACTGGCTGGTGAGGACTCCAATCTCCTCGACCTGCTTGGCGATTTGCTGGGCGGTGTCCAGAATCTGCTGAAGATCGCTTTTCGGGTCATACACGATGTACTGCGCACGGGCCGTGAATGCCAGCGGCAGGGCGATGGCGGTCATGATGATGATTCGTTTCATGTTTGTTTTCCTTTCTTTGTTTGCGGTTTAACTGGCAAAAGCTTCGTCTTCCTACTCCTCAATGCGGAGGTATTGGGTGATGGGCTGGAAAATCACGCCGTCAACGACTTGTTCCGGCAAATGCACTGGATAGAGCCGGACACGGCCGTCGTCGCCGGCTTTGGCCTGCTNNCCCAGCAACACCCCGCCCGCCGCGCCGCCGACGACGGCGTAGGGATTACCTTTGGAGAGGACGCCGCCCAAGGCCGCGCCGCCTGCTCCCAAACCGACATCCGTGACAGTCCGGGTGACAGCGGCGCAGCCGGTGAACAGACACACGATGCAGGCAAGTGGAACGAGTTGAACAAGGTGATGGATTGATTTTTTCATAAATGTATCAAGCAGGTTGATTGGCATGGGCGATGATGCCCTCGACGATATTGGGACTCTGGCGAAGTTCGCGGGCGCGTTTGTCGAAGTGTTCGCCGCTCGAACTGCTGCAATAGAGCATCTCGCGCGAGGAGATGTTATGAACCGTGCCGCAGAGATTCCTGCCGGAGTCGGTGTGGAAATAGGTGAACGGCGAATACTTTTGCCCGCTTTGGTGGTCGGGCAACGGATAATTCATGATGGCGTGCTGCGTCACTTCGGGCAGCGCGATGTCCTTGCCCATGTCGTCCAGATCCGCGCGGTCGTTCTGGCGCATGATGAAAAACTGGCGCGAGTTGCCGAACACGGCGGAGCGGATGCGCGATTGTTTGAACCGGGCGTATTGCTGAACAATGCTGATATTCCAGCAATTAAACTTGCGAAGCTGCGCGTAGGACTCCTGGACGATTTCCTGGCCGCCGGGAATGTCGAGGAAACGGGCGACTTCTTCATAGACGTTCCGTTTCCGCAACGCTCGCGGCAGCGTGATGATATGCTTGCGGGCATGGTTGGTGATGAGGAAGCCCGCCGCCGCCTTCAACTCTTTGGCCGATTCGGGAATGTAACCGAGTTCAAAGTGGGCAATCTTGCCGGTGAGCGAAAGATTGCTCGTGCCGTCAAACAAACAGCCGTAATTGCCGTCCCGGCACCAGGGCAGGATAAGGGTGGCGATTTCAATGATCTGGTCGCGCTCCGAACCCACCGGGTCGAGCATCATCAATTCCTGCAACATCCGATGCGTGGGAAATTCCTCCGGGGTGAAATAGGCGAAGGCAAGATTGCGGACTTCACGCGAGGTCTTGGGTTCTTTCAAGAATCGCAGGACTTCGGCTTCCGGGAATTGGGCGATGTAATCTTTGCCCCATTCGTTGAAGTTCATCGCTGCTTCGGACGATGTCTGTCCGTCTTTTCCCCCATTGGTTCCAAGCTTCGCTTGGTCGCGGAAGTCCGCAAAAGTTTCCAGTGTCGTCGCGCCGGGCGGCATCCGCTCATGGCGGAATTTCTGCAATGCCAGCGCGTGCCGCGCGATGTCGAGCAACTGGTCATGCCGCTTTTTCTGCCAGTCCTGAAACGAGTCCTCGTAGAGGAGGTTCAGGTACTTGGCGATTTGCGCCTGCCGCAGCATTTGTTTGTCCTCCTGGCTGGATGTTCCAATCATGCGCGCGACCAGCGCCGTCGCGGCGGAAAGATGGTCTGGCGTTAATGGAAGTCCCTTGGTGTCGAGATAATTGATGGTTAAATCTCCATCAGGATGGATGATGATGGGCCGCGCGCCCTCTTCCACGGTCTGCGTATAAATGCCGTAAGACAAGCCCTCCTCGATAATCACGGTGTAAGCGAAATAGCCTTCGGTTTGGGAAAGCAAATCACAGACGGTCACAGATTTGCCCGCGCCGGACATTCCCAGCAGCACGGCATGCTGGGGCGATTGATTCTCTTTTGAGCCGGAAAACGTCTCAACACCCACCAGATTATTATTCGGACCGTCATAGATCGCCTCGGCGGTTTTCAAATGGCCGGTGAACGTGCTGGTGACCGGAAGCATGTCGGCCAGGTAACGGTGTTCGGAATACAGCTTGCGATGCTCGTAGCGCCCCCACGTCCAGCCCGGCCATGTCTGGAAGAACAGATTTTTGGAGGTGCTCGGCAGGGTGCTTTCAAAATACTGCGCCGAGTTCATGGAGTTGATGGCGTTTTTGACCGCGCTGGCTTTGGCGTTCAGGCCGTCCTTGGATTTGTCCCAAACGCGAATGACAAAGAGCGCGTTGAACGGAATGGTCTGCCCTTGCATGAGCGCATGAATTTTTTTCTGTTTCTTCTCCATCACGGAAAGCAGCGAGATTTTTTTCTCGCTGGCATAATCACCCGCGATGCGGTCATGCTCCTTTTCCTCCTTGTGGATTTCCTGGGTGATGGGTAGCGGATCAATGTTGACGGTAATGGTGTAATCCAAGAGGCGGAGATTGGTGAGCCGTTGAATAATCCCCGGATAGGTCGTGCGCGGCCAGCGCGTGAGCGTGATAACGGAGTGATAATGTCCGTCCATGTAAAAGCCAAAATCGCTTTGGCCGTTCCCTTCCGAGTGCCAGCAATTTTCCTGTATCGAAAGTTCGGGCAGAAAATCCGATGACGCATCAAAATCAAAACGGTCGGCCAGCGACGGGTTAAGGAAGGTTTTGTAATGCCGGAAGTGGTCGAGGTCGGTCATCGGCAGAATTCGTGCGCCGGCGCTGCTGAAAATGTCCATCACCTGCTTGTGAACGTGATCAAACTCCCCCCGCAACTGGTCAATTAATGTCAGATAATACTCCCGCAGCTTCGCGTTGCCGGTTGTCAGCCTGGGCGTGTTTTCCAAAGACCGGGAGACGTAGAAAATGACGCGCTGCCGCCGCAGCTTGCGTTCCAACATGGCCTGCCAGTAGCGCATGAACCGTTCGTTGCGTGAACGCTTTGTCCAGATGTTTTCAAACTTCCCGGTCTCCTGCTGGTAGCGGAGCAATTCGGCCTTGTAGTCGGAGTCGGAAAAGTATTGGACTTGGAGCCGTTGATTTTCCTGGAGCGACGCGAGCAGTTGGCTCAACTGGTCCTGAAAATCGTTCAGGTCGGCCATTGGACTGTTGGTTAAATCGGGGGCTTCAAAGACAAAACCTTTGGCGATATAACCGCCGCGCCGGAGCGAATTGAACAAAATCAAGTCGTTCACGAAAAATCCGTTGGGAGCGCGTTCAAACATAAAATCAGATGCGTTGAGATTGGCCTGGTCTGGAGCCGTCCATCACCTGCTGGATGCGAACCAGATCATTTACCAGTTGTTGCACCGTGCGCGCGTGGCCCATTTCGTTGAAGGCAACATAGGCTTCCCGAATGTGCGCTAATGCCCGCTCCATGTGCTCGCGGGCGGTGTTGCCGAAGTCGTGTGTGTGCAAGTTGCGTCGCAACGCGGTTTCCGCCACGCTCAATTGCCCAAGCAATGCCTGGCGCCGGCTTTCGATGGCTTTGAGTTCTTCGGAGTTCATCAAAAGGGAATGGTTGCGAAGCGCGGGGCGACGACGATTTCAGAAATCCAAGGCTCGCCCATCATCAGTGAGCTGGGAAATTTTTCGGCGTGGACGCGCTTGACGCGGCCCTGCATCAATGGGTCAAGCATCTGTTCGAGCCGCCAGCCCAGGAGAAAAACAAGGCGCGTCTTGAAAACCAAAACGAGCATGTCCGGGGTCGATGTCTTTCTTCTGTCCGATTCGGGATTATGGCTTAAGACGAAACATTCCAATTGCCGGATCGGGATGCCCCAAAGCCGTTGTGCGGTCACAAACTCGATGAACGTCGGGAGTGATGGAACAAGTTCAACGCAGCCGGTAAATTGCGGTTTATTGGATTCGGGGCGGGATTTTTCAGATTTCATAAGAGTGGATGAGTGCAGGAATGATGAACTTCGGGGCTGAAGCCACGCCCACTTGCGGCGTATTCAAAAACGTCGCGGTCGTAGCCGGGTGGTTTGCCCTGCCGCAGTCCGAAGATATAGGCAAGGCAAACCAGCACCGGCGCGAGTGCCGTGAGCAAGGACATAAAGAACGACGAGCCAAGAACCACGAGCAAAATAAAAAACACGGTAATGCCCGCCCCAACGCCGCCAATGAGCCACCAAAAGAGGTTGCCTTCCATCCCCCAGGTGCGGCCTTTGGAGTCGGACGCCGCGTTGGTATCGGTCAATCGCAGTTCGTTTTTTATGTCCATACGCGAGAATCTGTTGTGCGGCTTTGTTTCAACTGAAGGTGCCGACGCCGACGGCGCTGTTGCTGTCCAGGCCGAAGATTTTGTAGAAGGCATAGACTACGGCGGGCGCGGCCGCGATGATGGCTCCGCCGAGAATGGACATCTTCCCCTGATCCACGTCGCCGCGCCGGATGGCAAAGCCGCCGTAGATAACCGAGAAGATGCCCAGGACGAATCCGAACAGCATGATCACGGCCAGGCTGTTGCTGATGCCGGTTTGAAGAGTGGTGGAATTGAAGGTCGTGCTTTGCGCGAAGGCTGGCAGGACATTGAGCGCGATCAAGGCGGCGAGGACGAGCCGCGAGCGCAGACGCGCGTTGATTTCTTTACGGACAAGTATTTTTTGCTTTTTCATAGGTTCAGTATTTTGTTTTCGCGGCGAATTCTTCCGCCGAACGATGCGCCCATCCTTTCATTTTCCGCGGCGAGGTTTGTTTCATTTTGAAACAAAGTGAAAAAATGTTTCGGGCACGATGACAGCCATGAACACAACGATTTTTAATGCGCAAAAGCTCGAACGCCTCCGCCAGGCCGACGGCGTGTTGCGGAAGGAAATTCGCGGGCAAAATCAAGTTCTTCCCCGCGTGGTCTCGGTAGTGCGGCGCGGTGAATTGAGCCTCACCAAACCCGCGCGTCCGCGCGGAAGTTTCCTTTTGCTTGGGCCTACTGGCGTGGGGAAAACGGAAACGGTGGTCGTGCTGACCAATCAAATCTTCGGGCCTGAAAAATTATTTCGTTTTGATATGTCCGAGTTTCAAACCCAGGAATCGCTTGGCCTATTGTTGGGGGCGCGGCTCGGCGAAGCCGGTTACCTGGGCGCGGTGCGGGAACGGGCCGCCGAGGGATCGTTGCTGTTCGATGAAGCGGAAAAAGCGCATCCGCGCGTGCTGGACATTCTATTGCAACTGCTCGACGCCGCGCGCATCACCGTGGCGACGGGCAGGACCTTGGATTTTAGCGGCTTCTATGTCTGGCTTACTTCCAACATCGGTTCGGCGGAATTAATGGGCCTGCAACATTCCAACGAGGCGACAATGGAACGGCACGTCCTATCGCGGGCGCAACAGGCGTTGCGCCCGGAGATTTTCGCCCGCATTACGGAAAAGCTGGTCTTTGGCCGTTTGAGCTACGAACACCAGTTGGAAATCGCGGAAAAGTTTTTGTCGCGTGAAATTGAATTTCTCACAGCGCGGGGCCACCCCTTGGAATTGGACAAGTCTGTTTTGCCGTTTCTGGTCCGCAAAGGCTTTCATCCCAAGCTCGGCGCGCGTCCCATGCGGGATGCGGTGGAGAAACAGATCGGCGATGCGCTGGCGGAGCACCTGCTCGCCGGAAAAAACTCCGGCGGCAGGTTGCTGGTGGACGAATCCCGCGATTGTCTCATTGTCCGTTGAACAAACGCCTTCTGGTGGCGCGCCGTCGCTTCGCAGCCATCAAAGGCATTCTTATGCGGCACAAATCCAAAGTGCTGGCTAGACTCACTCAATCGTCCCAACTGTCATGGTGGCAATCACATTCACGCCAGCGCGGAAATGGGCTCTCCGGTTCGGGAGGGCGTGGCGGTGGGGATGATGATTCGATGAAGATGACCGGACGCACGTGGCCTAGCTGGCCCCTGGCTTTACAGCGGGAAACATCAACAATCACCCAAACGAACAAGAGCATCCACAGACATACAACACCCATGATCGCATAGACGCCATGATGGCTAAAGATAACATCGAGATGTTTCAATGCCGATTCTTCCAATCTCAATATCTTGATATCCCATGAGGTCATATTGCCTCCTGTGCAGTGATGGCTTGCGCCATTGGTTCCAAGTTGGACGTTGCCATTATGCCTTTTATTGCTTTTTGTATTCGCTCAAGGCGGCCATTAGTACCGGTGTCTTGCGGGATTAGGCCCGCGTCATCGCCTTGCTGTTATGCCCCCGGTTCACTTGGGCAAACCGTTCAGGATAGCCCCTCGTCTTCGTCCGCACGGCCCAAGCATAATTGTAACAATGTAACGAGATTTCTAGGATGTCAAGTCCGTCGAAGGTGGCTGCGAAAAGGTGGCTGGCGGGCTCCTCATGCTCCCCGGTTAATGTGCGAAACTGCAAAATGGGGCGTTGTGGTGGAAATTACCTTTGAATGCGCTGAACAGATTTCCTGAAGCGAGGCATCCATGCCGCCCGATCTCTTCCAAAATGGCCCGGAACAACTCTTTTGGAATCTGCCGTGGGTTGGCAACGGGGTCAATGTGTCTGGAGGGCCAGCTTGGCGATGAGACCAAGGTCCAGTTCGCCCTTGGCTCCCCAACCGCCCACGCCTTCGGGAACTTGAGGACGGAACTGCTCGTAGAGGCCGAATCCCCGCTGCACCAATTTCTCCGTGTCCAACGCGTTGGTCAACTCCGTCATGGCCTTGCGGACTCTTGGCAGGGCGTCACCAAGCTTGCCCTCCAAATATCGTTCAACCCCGTCAGGTTCAATGGGCTTGGATTTGACCACCGCACGCACACCTTGGCCTGTGTTCACTGCGGGCAAACTTCGGCCAAAAAGTCCACCCAAAACTCCGCGCCCCGCTCGCCTTCGCGGACGTTCTTGATCTCTTTCGGAGTCGGTTTGAAAATGCCTAATCGCCGTCCCTTGCTCTGGGCATTCAGACCTGCCAGCGCCTTTCCAAGGGACAGCGCCTCGTCGTGATCGAATCCAAGACGTTCGGCCACCACCGCCGCCCAGAGGGTCAATACCGGCGCTCGATTTAGCAGAATCTTGTTTCCTGTCATGGGTGTCTCCAAATGCTAATCTGCCCTTGTTCAACACTCCGCGCCACCGAGAAAAGGAACGATCACATCCTGCTTTGTTCCGCCATCATGCTCGGGCGCGTCGGGGCGGCAAGCGCAAAGGAGGTGTGACAGAGATTCGTGACCATGGCCAGCGCCGCCCTGGAGCCGCGCCGACCGGCGTGTGAATCCCCCATTTTCGGCCAGGTCATGCCGTGCATTCCGATGGCGTTGATTCCCGGCGGAATCGCAACCTGATGCGAACGCGCGAAGAATTCCCCGTCGTCAATCGATTCATTGACCCGGTGCATAGTCAAAACTAGGTGCGACACTCCATCGCGCTGCATGTCGCCGATGGGATCAGGGCCGGGATGCGACGGCCAAATCGGGCCGCTATGATGAAAGTTGAAGAACCCCAGTCGCGGCACTTCGATGATGTGCTGGGGAATCTTCTGGCCGAATGTCGCCATCAGGCACAGGTCTGGTTTCCAGTCCTGGGTCATCAATTCCTGAAACTCCGGCGATTTTACCCGGCCGGTGAACAACGAAATATCCAGCGACGCCGCGAACCGCCGCACCAGTGTCTCATCTTCCGGCATGTGGGGATGTCTCCAAAGGCGGACCTTTGCGTTCGTGTAGGGCTGGGTGGGGTCGTCGGTGGCGATACCGACCACCTGCACCCGGCTGGAAAGTTCGCCAAAAATCAGTTCACTCAGGACATGATAGCCCCCCATGAAGCTGCCAAGAACCACCACCCGCGCCGGGCTTTCGGAATCGTTTCGTAGATGGCGGTCGAATCGGAGTCCGTTGACCCCGCTGGTTAAGAAGCAGTTCGGATTCATGGGGCGGCGCGATTGCCACGATCAAACTCGCCGATATAATAAAAATTGCAAGTTGTTTGTTAAAAACAGCTTACAAATCATCCTGCGGCAGCCATTTTGGGCAGCTCAAAGCCTTGAGAATTCCAGTTCGACGCAGCACTTTCCGACGTAAGCGATAGTTTGCTGGTCCTTTTGCGCTTCAACTTTAACCAAGTTGGCGGGCTGACAAGTACCACTTTGTTTCCTGTGATCAGCGCACAGGCCACGCTTTGCCGTTGTCCGTCCCTGGGAAATCGGCCGACCAAATTAGCCGCCGATGGCCATCTACCTGAATTAGAGAGTTCCCGCTGCCATCAGATATTTGAATAAAACCCTCGTGCCCATCGGTAGAGTGCATTGAAACTAACTGATTACCCGATAAGTCGTACACTCCAATTATTCCTTGACTGTTTTTGGACGCGCCAGCGCCAACAATCTCTTTGCCTAGATAGTTGTAAATGGAAAATTCACCGCTTCCGCTTTCATCCGATGAAAGTACTACTTGATTATTTCCAGATGAATCGATTGTTTTAATTAGACCTCTGCCTGAGGTATTTGCTCCGACGAAGGCCAAGCTTTTTCCATGAGTATCGGTGATATTAAGGAAGCCATTTCCGCTCCCATCGGACGAAAGCACCACTTGATCAATTCCCGCTGCATCCATCGTTTTAATGAGACCGTTGCCTGAGGTATTCGCTCCAATGAACGCCAGACTATTTCCCCGAAAATCGGAAATGCTCATCGAGCCATTGCCGTTTCCGGCCGATCCAATTGCGGCTATGTTTGTGCCGGCTTCATTCATTATCCCAACGATTCCGTTGCCTTGATCGGACACCTCGATCCGCGCTACCTCTACCCCTTGGCTGTTGAGAAGTTTAAAAACGCCCCCATCAGAATCTGATGTGAGTCTTAATCGCCCCTTACCGGTAGAATCCGTCACCAAAAGCTCGTGTGTTGATATTGACTCAAAAACCGATTCGGCGTGTTCGCTCTTAGCGCTAACCGCTTTGGCGAGTTCCAACTCGAGCATTTGAATTTTTGACTCTTGGAGCGTCGCTCGCCAGTCAAGCACATCAGGGTCTTGCTTAGCACGTGAATCAAGACGATTTAGTATGGAAATGGCGTTCAGGCCTTGTTCAACATTGTTTGCCGAGACCGAAGCCCGCGCAATTTTGTAATAGATGCCTGGGTCGTAGGGCTCCGAGCGCGCGGCCTTGGCATAATCCGCGATCGCCCCAGAGAAGTCGCCTTGGTTCTCCTTAACTCCACCCTCTGAACTCAATTTGTGGTAATCATCCAAGCCCTTTTGCAATACGCTTTGCCAGTTCGAGACCGCAGAATCAAGCAATGCTTTCTTCCCCTGAAGCTGGGTCAGCTTCGCTATAGCGGCAAGACCACGTTCGGGGTCGGGCGCATTGACGGCAACACGCGCGATTTTGTAGTAGATTGTTGGTTCCTCTGGCATGATTTGGGCGGCCTTGCTGTAAGCATTCAACGCACCGACGAAATCACCTCGTTGTTCCATCGCGGCAGCGGCATCGCACGATTTTGTGTATTCGGGCGACAATTGCTCCCTCGCTTTTGAGCAACCGCAGCTTAACAAGGCGAGAGCAAACGCCAAAGCCGCGCCAAACCAAATCTTGTCGAGATTTCGTCCCAAGTTGAGAGATCGCCATTGACTCAGAACTTTACGGAACGAGAAACGGGCGTCAATTCCGTTGGGGCGAATCCAGTCCATCTGGTCGATCCGTATCATTTAGGATGTACCGGAGCCGGTGGTGGAGTGTATGCCGGCGGTGGAGTGTATGCCGGTGGAGTGTATGCCGGTGGAGTGACCGTCCCGCTATGGATAGTTTCGTTTATGGTTTTCCCGGTTGAGTCTGTCCCAGTAACTCGTGTCACGCCATTTTGCGTGCTGATGGTCTCATTGTAATACTTTCCGGCGGCTGTGTGCCCGGATACAGTCGTCATGCTGCCGCCATTGGCGGATGTCGTGGAGAGGGTATGGTTCCAGTTCCCGCGAGAATCGGATTCATTGTGGCTGCTGAGGCTTGCGCCGTTTTGAAAGTGGAGTTTTTGATCGTTAGCGTTGCCGTACACCCCACTTTGATGGGACGAACTCGTACCGCTGCTGTCGCCATTGGCGGATGTTGTGGAG
>PLIU01000243.1 GCA_003140095.1 Verrucomicrobiales bacterium
CGCGTCTGCCCCGCCCCGTGCGAAGGCTCCTGCGTGCTGGGTATTATCTCGCCCCCGGTCACCATCAAGAATATCGAGTGCGCCATCGCGGACCGCGGATGGCAGGAAGGCTGGATCAAACCCGAACCGCCCCCATCTCGCACCGGCAAAAGGGTCGCTGTGGTTGGCTCCGGCCCGGCCGGACTCTGCGCGGCCGCCCAACTCAACCGCGCCGGGCACCAGGTCATCGTTTTCGAACGCGCCGACCGCCTCGGCGGCCTGCTCATGTACGGCATCCCGAACATGAAGCTGGGCAAAGAACTGGTGCAACGGCGCATCGATCAGATGGCCGCCGAGGGGGTCACCTTCCTGGCCGGGACCGAAGTCGGAAAAGATTATCCGGCCGAAAACCTTCTGCGCGAGTTTGACGCCGCCGTGCTCTGCACCGGCGCGACCAAGCCGCGCGACCTGCCCGTCGAAGGCCGGAACCTCAAAGGCGTTCATTTCGCGATGGAATTTCTTCACGCCAACACCAAGAGCCTTCTGGACGGCCAGAAAAACGGCGCTTTTATCCCCGCCGAAGGCAAGGACGTCGTCGTCATCGGCGGCGGCGACACCGGCACCGACTGTGTCGGCACCGCCATGCGGCACCAATGCAAGAGTCTGGCGCAATTGGAAATCCTGCCGCAACCGCCCCCGGGCCGCGCCAAGGACAATCCATGGCCGGAATGGCCCAAGGTGTATCGTCTGGACTACGGCCAGGAGGAAGCCGCGGCCAAATTCGGCGCAGACCCGCGCATCTACCTGACCACCGCCAAGAAATTTACCGGCGACGCTGCTGGCCAGGTCCAGGAAATCCACACCGTCCAGATCGAATGGAAACGAAATGAAAAGGGGCAATTCACGGCCGTCGAGGTGCCCGGCACGGAGCAAGCGCGGCCCGCGCAATTGGTGCTGCTGGCCATGGGCTTCTTAGGCCCCGAACAGCCGCTGTTGGAACTATTGGGGCTGGAATGCGACGCCCGCACCAACATCAAGGCTGAACACGAAAAGTACGCCACCAATCTCCGCGGCGTTTTTGCCGCGGGCGACGCCCGCCGCGGCCAGAGCCTGGTGGTGTGGGCGTTTAACGAAGGCCGCGGCGCCGCCCGCGAGTGCGATCGCTTCCTGATGGGAACGACGAACCTACCCTAAGGCGCGGTCTCCATGGATGGCTGTGTCAGGTTGCAGCCGCCACGCGTGCCCTTGGCAGACTGGTCAAATCAGGTTCCACAAATTCACTCTTGGCCCGGGCGCTCATGAATAAATCAGAGGAGTAAAATAAACGGTGGATCTTGTTCTGACTTAGTTGCGGATGGAAATCGAAAAACTCATCCGCCGTGACGCGCGGTCCATATTCCTGCACGGTCATTTGGATGACGTGGAGCCAGAATAAAGTCAACGTCTCATGATAGCCGCGCGTCGGCGTTTTGGGAACCTTGTTGGCGGCGTTGCAAGCGCGAATTCCTTCGCGCAGCTTTTGGCTGGCGTTGGCGAAACCGAAGCGCACCAGATAAATATATGCCAACTTCACGTGCGCGCGGTGATGCCATTGATCGAAAGGGAAAGTGCATGTTTCGAACTGCTGGACAAAATCGCCGTCGTTCATGCCTTGTTGTAAAAGAAGGACCCGCGCGATGCAACCAATCACCGGGCGGGTCTTACATCCCCAAAACAACGAGGAAAACATACACCACCGGACAGGTTTGAACATCGGGGGCCTCCCCCAATTTTGCACCGGAAAAAGTCCCGGCGGCATTAACCTCCAACGGCAACGACGGCGTGGAATTGCTTCCACGCCGTCTGATTGCGTACTCGGTTCCTCCGTCTTCTCAGACGTTTGGGCGCGGAAAAAATTCGCTCAAACATTCGCTCACTTTTGAGCAATAGGAATGCCAGAGGAAAAAGTTATGCTCGCGATCCGCATTGCCTCTCCCAAACATTCGCTATCACGAAGCGAATACGTCCAACCCACTCTGTCGCCTTTTGCTCATCCCTGCCTCTTTTCGCCATAGCCGGCGAGTTTGGATTTACCGTCAACGGCCCGCAACCTACACCAATTTCCTGTATCTCTTGTCTTCCGATAGCTTCTTGACCAAATCCTTGACCTTCTGCGCCTGACTCTTGTCCGCCAGCAAAACGGCGTCGTCGGTCTGCACCAAAATTGCGTCCCGCAACCCCACCACCGCTATGGGCGTGCGGTTTTTCGTCCTTGCATCAAATATAATGTTGTGCGCGCCATCCACGTGGACGAAATCGGCCGCGGCGCAATTGCTTTCCGCATCCGCCTTCAAATGCCGCCCCAGCGCGGTCCAGGAGCCGACATCGTCCCACGCGAACGCCCCGTCGGCCACGACGACGTTTTGCGCTTGCTCCAGAAGGGCGTAGTCAATGGAGATTCTCTTGATGGCGGGGTATTCCCGTGCCAGAACCTTGTCGAGCTTTGGGGTGCCGGCCACCCGGGACCAACGCTGGCAGGCGGCGGCCAGTTCCGGCTGGTGCTTTTCCAATCCCTGGGTGATGGTGACGAACGACCAGATGAACATGCCGGCGTTCCACCGATACTGGCCGCTGTTCAAATACTCCAGCGCTTTGTCCAAATTCGGTTTCTCCACAAACTGCTCCGCTTTGAAAAAGGACGTTTTATACGGCTTGACGCCGTGCGGCGGAGGCAGCGCGTTGCCGACGCGGATATAGCCGTAACCCGTCGCCGGCTCGGTCGGCTTGATGCCGATGGTGACAATGACCTGTCCGCGCCCGGCCACATCAAACGAATCCGCCAGCACCTGCTGAAATTGTTTCTCCTCCGGTATCACGTGATCGGCGGGCAGGACGGCCATGACGGCGTTGGTCGAACGCTGTCCAGCCACGGCCGCGCCCAGGGTCACGGCGGCGCAGGTGTCGCGTCCGACCGGTTCGGCGATGACGTTTTCCTTGGGCAGCTTGGGCAATTGCCGTCGGACTTCGGGCGCCTGGATGGCGTTGGTAATGATGAGAATATTCTTCAGCGGCGCCAGCGGCAGGACGCGATCGACAGCCTGTTGCAAAAAGGAGCGGCGGCCGAGCAACGTCACCAGTTGCTTCGGTGTTTTTTCGCGGCTGACGGGCCAAAAACGCTCCCCCCGCCCGCCCGCCATGATAATGACATACCGATTGTCGCTTTTAGCATTTTTCTTCATAACGATGATTTATCTTTAACCGGCTTCAGCAGCGCGCCAGTGAAGGCGGCCACACGCTCCGGCAGGTCCGCGCACCGGCCATGCTCGGCTATTTGGTGGACCACGGCGCTGCCTACCACCACGGCGTCGGCGTTCAGCGCCACCATCCTGGCTTGCTCGGGAGTGGATATGCCAAAACCGACGGCAATGGGCAAATCCGTGTGCGCGCGGATTTTGGCGGTCATGGCGCCGATGGTTTCGGAGACACTTTTTTGCATGCCCGTGACTCCTTCGCGCGAAACGTAATAGATGAAGCCCCTGCCGTGCCGCACGATCAGTTCCATGCGCGATTCCGGCGTGGTCGGCGCGACCAGGTAAATGACGGACATGCCTGCCCGTGCCATGAGCGCCTCGTAGTTGCCCGATTCCTCCGGCGGCAGGTCCAGCGCCAGCAAGCCATCCACCCCGGCGGCGGCGGCCTCGCGCACAAATGGCTCCAGGCCGCGCCGATGCATAAGGTTGAAATAGATGTAAAGGACAATGGGAATCTGCGACTCCAGCCGGATGGCGGCGACGGTTTGCAAAACTTTGGCCGGCGTCGTCCCCGATTCCAGGCCGCGCTGGGCGGCCAACTGGTTGACCAAGCCATCGGCCAGCGGATCGCTGAACGGCACGCCCAATTCGAGAATGTCGACACCCATCTTATCGAAAACCAAGGCCAGCCGCCGCGTCATTTCCAGGCTGGGGTCGCCCGCGCCAATATAGACGATGAAGCCCTTTTGCCCTTCCTTTTTTAACCGTGCAAATCGTTCTTCGATGCGATTCATGCGCCAGCCCTTAGCGGAGGCGCCGGCGCTTGACGTTGATCTGGGCCAGCGCATTGGCCAGCGCCGCGCTGACAATCGCGTGGTCTCCGTCATCAAGATGTTCAGCCAGGCGCGCCTCGGCCCGGCGGCGGGCCTCCTCGGCCTTGGCTTCGTCAATATCGTCCGCCTTGATCGCCATGTCGGTCAGGATGGCAACATGATCGCCGGTGACTTCAACGAACCCCTCGCCGACGGCGAGGAACGTGTCCTTGCCGTCCTTGCGCACGATGATTTCCCCCGGCGCCAGTTGCGTCATCAGAGGGACGTGGTGGGGATAAACGCCCATCTCGCCCTCCGTGCCCGGCAACGTCACCATCTCCACGTCGTCGGAATAGGTCTGGGCTTCCGGCGTGACAATTTCCAACTTGAGCGTCTCTGGCATTTATGCCTCTTTAATTTCGTCGATCCCGCCCTTCATGTAGAAGTTGGCTTCGGGCACCTCGTCGTGCTTGCCTTCCAGGATTTCTTTGAAGCCGCGCACCGTTTCCGCCACCGGCACCTGCTTGCCTTCGCGACCGGTGAAGACCTGTGCGACGGTGAACGGCTGGCTGAGGAAACGTTGAATCTTGCGGGCGCGGGTTACGGTCAGCTTGTCCTCCGGGGAAAGTTCGTCCAAGCCCAGAATGGCGATGATGTCCTGCAAATCCTTGTAACGTTGCAGCACCTTCTGCACGCCGCGGGCGACGTCGTAGTGTTCCTGGCTGACAATTTCCGGCGTCAACGCGCGGGAATTGGATGCCAGCGGATCGACCGCCGGGAAAATGCCCAACTCGGCGATGGAGCGCTCCAACACAATCGTCGCGTCCAAATGCGCAAAAGTGGTGGCCGGCGCCGGATCCGTCAAATCGTCCGCCGGCACGTACACGGCTTGGAACGAGGTGATCGAGCCTTTCTTGGTCGAGGTAATCCGTTCCTGCAAATCACCCATCTCGGCGGCCAGCGTGGGCTGGTAGCCGACGGCGCTGGGTGTGCGCCCCAGCAAGGCCGACACTTCCGAGCCGGCTTGTGAAAAGCGGAAAATGTTGTCGATGAACAGAAGCACGTCCTGGTTTTTCTCGTCGCGGAAATACTCGGTGATGGCTAGGCCGGACAACGCCACGCGTAAACGGGCGCCGGGCGGTTCGTTCATCTGGCCATAGACCAGCGCGATCTTGCTCTCGCCCAGGTTCTTCTGCTTGATCACGTCGGCCTCCGACATTTCGTTGTAAAGATCGTTGCCCTCGCGCGTTCGCTCGCCCACGCCCGCGAAAACGGAGACGCCGCCATGCAACTTGGCGATGTTGTTGATCAATTCCATGATCACGACCGTCTTGCCCACGCCCGCGCCGCCAAAGGCGCCCACTTTGCCGCCCTTGAGGAACGGACTGATCAAATCGATCACTTTGATGCCCGTCGTCAGCACCTGCGGAGAGGTCGATTGATCGACCAGCGGCGGGGCGGCACGGTGGATCGGGTAATACTTTTCCGCCACGACCGGCCCGCGTTCGTCGACGGGATTGCCGGTGACATCGAAGACCCGCCCCATGACGCCGGGGCCGACAGGCATGGAAATGCACGCGCCGGTATCCAGAACCTCCAGCCCACGTTTAAGCCCCTCGGTGCTCGACATGGCGACGGAGCGGACCCAATGATCACCGAGGTGCTGTTGCACCTCCAGGGTGAGCTTGGTTTTGCCGTGTCCTGGAACCTCGAAATCCACCGTGACAGCGTTGTAAATGGAAGGGAGGCCTTCGGGGAACTCGATATCGACAACCGGCCCGATGACCTGCACAATTTTGCCTTTATTCATGTTATATAATCAGCGCGTTTTCCTGAAAGAGCGGAGAATTTACGAGCAGAGGGACGGCGGTGTCAAGGGTGTTCGTATGATTTTTCCGGTTCTATCCTCAACCAGATCCGATTCAAAAACTCTTCCGTTCGGCCTTGAGCCTCCTTTTCTCGCGGTCGGCGACTTTCTTGATGCTTTCGGCCCCTGGCAGATTCTCCGGCATGGTGCCACCTAACTCGTGAATCGTTCTGCGGACTTTGCACCCCACATCGTTGTGAATGCGGTTGGCGTTAACTTTGTTACGCACATTTTCACGACGCAACTTCTCCTCCGTTTGCGTGGCGCGGAAAAGATTGGCCGCTAACTCAGTGCTGCCCACGTGATCGAGCACATGTTCCTCGCCTTTGAGCCGCTTGCGTGCATGGATGTCCCTCATCCCTCGACGCGCAGCAGCAGGCGAGTCTTGTCCTCCTTCAAGGCCTGGTCATCCGCCATCTCCTGGCGACGCGTTTGCACGGCAAAATAACTTTGGCCCAGCGCCACGAGCGGTTTGCTGGGATCGGCGTTCTGAATGACCAGATAACAGGCATAGCGGGAAAGCGCCCAATCCTCAAGCTCACGTTGCGCGCCCGAACCGATGGTGACCATATTGCGCATTTCCGCAAAATGGTCGGCAACGGCGTGGCCGCTTTTGGCGCAGGCTTCCTTTGCCTTTTCAATCACCGGTTGGAAGTTGCGGAAGTTGAAGTATTCAAGCACACGGGCAAGATCGCGCGCGGACCAGAATTCGCGGTCTTGCGGGTTCACTCGTTTGATTCGCTCAAACGTGTTGCTCGCGGTGGGGACCGGCAATGAATCGCTCATGGGATTCCTTTTACACCAAGCCACGGTTGAGAAGAAGAGTGAATTGTTCACATATTTTTCTCCTACTGACATAAAGGAACCAACGAATCCGTGTTTAACGCTTGATTTTAGGTGGCCGCCGCTACAGTCTCCTCACTTGCCAAATGATTGAGGAATGCCAGGAATCTTTTTTGCGCTCAGAATTAATCGTAGCCATTTTGATTCTCGGGGTGCTTGAATGCCATGTCAAAGATGAACGAGCCATCAAAAAAAAGTCCAGCCGAGGTGATGCGCGAATTGCGGCTAAAGATGTTGACTACGTCTCCGGCGGAGTTTGGCCAGAAGCCGACTCCTGAGTATCCACGAGCGTATGGCGTTCTCATGGACTGGCCCGTCGAAACGGGTACGGTGAGCGTTGTCTCATTATCGAGCGGCGATGCATTTATACGACTGGGACCTTCGGAGTCATTGGAGGCATCGGGCATGAGACTGTTCGCAGTGCTGCCAGAAGTTTTGTGAAGGTCGCGGAGAAACATTACGATGAGGCAACCTCGACGAAGGATTACCCATATCCTGAAGCGGGGCGCGTTCGATTTTACCTTGTTTGCTACGACGGAGTCCGAACGATCGAAGCCGATTTGGAGTCGGTGAAAGATGGGACAGACAAGTGCTCTGATTTGTACATTGCAGGACAGAGTGTCATTACAGAGTTGCGGTTGACGACTCAGAAATTGAAGGGAGGGAAGCCATGACCGTTTGGTCTAATTGCTCTGATAAATTGAAACCTTTTCTTTTCGAACAACAACTCGATCAATTGTCAAAGCCCGTCCCCTGAAGCCGGCGGGGCAGCGCGGTGGGCCTCTCTTTTAATGAAAAGACGCCAAGGCTCAAAGTTGCCAAGAACCGCACCTCTTCCTCCCAAGTCAATTCTTTATCTTGCGTCCTCGCGTCTTGGCGTCTTTGCGTTATCATTCGTTGCCTCGGCCCGGTGATGAAGTATAAAGAATAAAACGCAAATGAACGATGGAGAAAGATCTGATCCGACGACAAAGCAAACTGCACCCACCGGCCTTTCGCTTTTCCGCGGTTACCGGCGGCAATGGCTGGCGGGTGACGTGGCGGCGGGGGTCAGCGGGTGCTTGATCATGATTCCCTCGGTCATCGCTTACGCGCGGCTGACCGGGTTGCCGCCGGAAAGCGGCCTTTTCGCGGCCCTGGTTCCTTTGGTTGTCTATCCGTTTTTAACCACTTCGCCGCAAGTCATAGTCGGGCCGGATATTGCGATCTGCCTCTTGATGGCCAATGCCATCGGGCCGCTGGCCGGGAACGACCCAAAACACGCGGCTTCACTGGCGGCCATTTTGTCATTGGCCAGCGGCGTGCTTCTCCTGCTGGGCAGCCGGCTTAAATTGGGCCGGGCGGCGGATTTTCTCTCCAAACCAGTACTGGTGGGCTACATGACGGGCGCGGCCTTGATCCTGGTTGGCTCGCAATTGAGCAGCCTGTTGGGCCTGTCGCTAGCCAACAACGATTTTTTCCCGCGCCTGCTCGAAGTCATCCGCCGGCGGCACGAGGCGCACCTGCCAACCTTGTGTTTCGGATTGGGTCTGCTGGCGTTGATCTTGGGCCTGCGCCGATGGGCCCCGAAAGTTCCGGGCACGATCACCGCGTGTGTGGTGGCCACGGCCATCTCGGCGGCGTTTCATTTGGAAAAACAAGGCATTGCGGTGGTGGGCCGCTTTGAGGGCGGCCTGCCAGGTTTCGTTTTTCCGGACGTGCAGTGGCGCGAGTTTCACAGTCTGCTGCCGGCGGGGATTGGCATCGCCTTTCTCGCTTATACAGAGGGCATCCTGCTGGCGCGGGCGTTTGCGGCCAAAAACGGGTACGACGTCGCGCCCAACCAGGAATTGTCGGCCTTGGGCGCGGCCAACTTGTGCAACGGCTTTTTCCAGGGCTTTGCCGTCACCGGCAGCCAGTCCCGCACGACGGTCAACGACCAGTCCGGCGGCAAGACGCAAATGGCCAGCCTGGTGATGGCCGGATGCGTGGCGCTCTTTCTTTTATTCTTTACATCGTTGCTGGCGCCCCTGCCGGCGGTCACGTTGGCCGCCATCTTGATTTTCGGAGGATGGAAGCTGGTGGAATTCCAGGCCATGAAGCGGATTTACCGCTACTATCCCGCCGCGGCGGGCATCGCGGCGCTGACGACCCTGGGCGTGCTGGCCGCGGGTGTAGTGGCGGGCATTTTGCTGGGCGTGATTCTCTCGCTGCTGACTTTGATCACCCGGATTTCGCACCCGCCGGATGCGGTGTTGCGCGAAGTCCCAGGACACGGTTTCCACGACGTGGGAGAGACGGCGGGGCAGACCTTGCCGGGCTTGCTGGCGTACCGTTTTTACGCGCCGCTGTTGTTCTCCAATTGCGGCTATTTTTCCGAACGCGTTCACAGGCTCCTCGCCGCCTGTTCCCCGCCGGTGCGGTGGCTCTTGCTGGATGCCCAGGCGATCACCGACATCGACGTGACCGCCGTGGAAATGCTGCACGCGTTGCACCGGGAATTGAACGACCACGGCGTCGCGATGAAAATCGCCCACGCCAACCGGCCCTTGCGCGCGTTGCTCGAATCCACGGGGCTGGAAGGAGAGATCGGCGAGGAGAGTTTTTTCCCATCGGTGCATGAGTGCGTGGAGGCCTTCGCCAAGGCCAAATTTTAGCATTGCCACGGTGGACTCCTTGGAATGAACCTGCCCGGGCAATGACGACGCAAAAACAGACAGCGCCAACGGAACCGGCCCTCCGCGTTCTGGCGGTGGCCGGCAGCTTGAACAGCGACTCAGTCACGCGCGTGGTCGTGCGCGAGGCGGCCCGGCGACTGGCCACGCTCGGTTGCACGGTCGATCTCCTGGACCTTTTGCAAGAGCCGTTGCCTCTCTATAATCCGGATACCTCCCATGACGCGCCGGCCTATGCCTTGCTCCAAGGGCGGGTCGAGCGGGCGGACGTGGTGCTGCTGGGCACACCGGACTATCATGGCAGCATCAGCAGCGCGATGAAGAATTTCCTGGACCATTTCTGGCGCGAATTCGCCGGCAAGCTCTTCGCCACTATCGTGGCTTCGCACGAAAAAGGTTTGACAGTTACCGAACACCTTCGGACCGTGGCGCGGCAATGTTACGCCTGGACGCTGCCCTACGGTGTTTCCTTCGTGGGCGAGGAAGACCTCAAGGACGGCAAAGTCAGCGGCGCCGAACTGGCCGGGCGGCTGGAAATGATGACGCGGGACATCGCCATTTATGGCCGGTTGTTGGCCGCCCAGCGCCGCGCGGACCTGGCCTCGACGGAACCCGGCTTCCTGGCGCGATTGAGGTGAGGGTCCCGTCCGATTATTTTCGCTTCAGCACGTAAATCGCGGAAGAAGTTTTCACGTCGGCCGAAGCGGCCTCTTTCCCCCAAAAATATTCCGTGTACGAGGGATACATCGCCGCAACTCCGACCAATTGATAGAATTGGGCTGGATACTGGCGCGACCAGACAAAGATAGTTCGATCCGATTGGGGCCAAGTGGTCCAGGAGCTTGGGTTATTCACCAGCACTAGAAATTCCGGCCGGGCTGTTTCGACATCATGGATGAAAGCCCGCTGCATGGCGGAGGCGTAAGGCTGGTCTCCCATCAAATCGTACATGTAGAGATAACCGCTGACGGAGTGCCTTTGAGCGTAGAAGTAAATCTCCGGTTCCGAGCCCACCACCGCCATGCGATCGTTCGGCGCGGAATTCTCCCGGATGTAATGAGCCACGGCAACGCATTCGACAAATGGATCGGCAGCGTACAACAGCGCGCAGACCAAATTGGGCGGCATTTCAAACCAGACGGCGCGATTCGCCCACACCATCCATCCGATGGCCGCGATGAACAGGCTGGGGGCGGTCACGGATAAGCGGGGCAGCCGCGTGCGCTTCAGCCACGCTGCCAGGGTTGTCACCGCGCCTCCCAGCAAGAGACAGGTCACCGGCAGCAACAAAATAAAGTAGTGTCGCGTGAAATAGAAACCCACCGCGACGGCGCACCAAGAAAGGAAATACCATGATGTCAACAGTAATCTTCCGTCATTGGCGTCGGGCTCTAGCCATAAGCAGACCAAACCGGCGGCGCCAGCCAGGAAGAACCAACGTTCCGGCCCGGCGGAAAAAAACTCAGCCAGATGGCGCACGCCCATGAACTGAGGCAGCATACGTCCATGCACCTGGGCGTAGGTGATGGTCCAAAACCAAAACTGGTCAAAAGATCCTGCCCGCCACATGATCAGGCACGTCAGCGCCAGCGGCAGGAGCAAGCCGAGAAAGAACAGGACCAGGTTGCGCAGACGCAGGCGCCAGGCCGCGGGTTTTCCCAACATCGCGTCGCGCGACAGGATGGCGCAGCCCAAAAAGCAAAAGAACAGGCCAGGTTGCTTGCACAAAAACGCAATGCCGAAAAGCAGGCCGCTGAGGAAAATGTCCCGGCCGCCGCCATTTTCACGCGCCCGCAGCAACAGCAGCAATCCGCCCAGCGCCGCCAGCACCACCAGATGGGCTGCGTGCCCGGCAAAGCTGACCATCCTCGGACTTAGCGACAGTAAAATATAGGCCGCGCAACAAACCAGCACGCCGGCCCAAGGCAACAGCCGGCGAGCGAGACAGAACAACAACGCCAGCGTGCCAAGGTTCACCAGCAAAAAACCGAAATGAATGCCCACGGTGGTTTGACCAAAGACGGCCATCATGGCGGCGTAGGCGGCGTAGGTTCCTGGCAGTTTGACATTACAGGCCAGAGTGTATGGGGCTACGCCCTGAAGCATCAGTTGTCCGGCGTAGGCAAACTCCCCTTCGTCCCGCTCCAACGGGGTGCTGAGCAATCGGAGGCGGACAAACGCGGCCAAAAACACGAGCAGAAGAACGGCGGCACTCCAGAATTTTCGCGAATTCAAAGTCACGGTCTGGCGCAAGTTAGGCCGCGATCTCCCCCAAGGCAATATAGAAGACCAAGGTGACGCCGTTGGCATCGCCATTATTTGTCCCTTGACTGTGTCCGCGGCGGCTTGGTTAATCATGGTTTGTGGCCGGCTCCACCCAAGATGAGGCGAACGCGCCAGCCCGTTCCCACCTGTGCTTTGGCCTCGGCGGCGCGGTGGTGGCACTCTGTTTTGCCATTCTCACCGTGCAGACTTGGCGCAAATGGGGCGACATGCTAGTGGATTTCGGAGTGCAACTATATCTGCCGTGGAAGCTTTCCACAGGCGCGGTGCTTTACCGCGACGTGTCGTATTTGACCGGCGGCCCGTTGTCGCAATACTACCACGCGTGGCTGTTCCGAGTTTTCGGCGTGTCGCTCCTGACCATCGTAGTGTCCAACCTCGTGATCCTATTTCTGCTGGTGGCGTTGGTCTGCTGGTGCTTCTATCGGATTTCCGACGCCTGGACCGCCACCATGGCGGGCGTGGCCCTGCTGCTGGTGTTCGCCTTCGGCCATTACACTGCCTACGGGATTTTTAACTATGTGTCGCCTTATTCACACGAACTCGTCCACGGGCTGGTGTTGTCGATCGCAGTGCTGTGGCTGCTCTCCCGGTGGCTCTTGGAGGAAAGAATTCTCCTGGCTCTGCTGGCCGGTTTGGGCACTGGGCTGGTTTTGTTGACCAAACCGGAAGTCTTTCTCGCGCTGACACTGGCACAAGCCGCCGCGCTGGCCCTGTTCTGGCGGGGGAAACACAAGCCGGTCTTGCTGGCGCGTTCGGTCCTGGTCATGGCCGGAGGAGCGGTTTTGGCGCCAGCCGCATTCTTCCTTTATTTCATGCAGCAAGAAAACTTCCCGCAGAGTCTCCGTTCGGTTCTCTGGGCCTGGACGGCAGTCCTGACCGATGGCTCGGCCAACAACAATTTTTACCGCTGGTGCCTGGGTCTGAACGCGCCCGCGTTTCATATCAAGTTAATTCTGGTGGAGACCGCGGGATTTGCCGCTATCGTGGGAGTTTATGCCGCGCTGTTTCGAAGGAAGCTGGACGGCTGGGAGGGAAAAGCATTGTTCGTGCTGGCGGCCATTTCGGCCGTCTATCTGTCGCATAGCTTCCGTTGGGGCCAGTGCGGCTACTGCCTGCCGAGCTTGTGTCTGGCGTCCCTTTTCTTGCTCGTCTGGCAAGCCAGGAAGAAAGAGCGGCGCCAGGTTCAGCCGTTCCTGTTGCTGTGGGGCGTCTTCAGTCTGGCCTTGCTGGCCAAGCTCGGAGTCTTCCCGCGCGTGTGGCATTATGGATTCGTTCTGGCCATGCCCGCGTTTCTCGACGGAGTTTATCTTTTACTCTGGCAATTGCCGGCCCTTCTTGAAAACTGCGGAGGGCGGGCGGGATATTTTCGCGCCGTGGTCTCCCTGGGATTATTGACGGGATGTGTGGAGCTTAGACTGGATTCCCAGTACATCTACGATCAACGCACCGCACTCGTCGGCCATGGCGCGGACCGGATGTTGGTCTTCAAGCCGGCCTTCCGTCCCAGCGGCCTCACCCTGGGCCGCGTAGCCGATTGGATCGAAACCAATACGCCGCCCCATTGCACACTGGCCGTCTTGCCGGACGGGGCGATGTTGAACTACCTTTCGCGTCGCACCAACCCCACCGGCTATCTCCGATGGAACCCTACCGAGGAAACCGTTTTTGGGCAGGACAATATGAACCGGGCCTTCATCCGCGCGCAGCCCGATTTCATTATCCTGATTCAACTCGACGCGGACGAGTATGGGATCAAACCCTTTGGGCAAGATCCACGCAACGGGTTGGAGTTGAAGCAGTGGATCGAGACCCATTACCGGACGGTCTATAAAACCGGCCCGCCCAACGTCACGGTTTATGAGCGAAGTTCACTCGTGGGCGCTATCGACGATGCGTAGCCCTTACCGGCGTCCGCTTCAGGTTACAGCTACCAGTTTTCCACGGGAATCACCAACAACCTTAAGTCGAATAACAACCTCGCCGCAAAGGCTTGCAGTGCCGCGCCAGTCGGTTCTAAATGTGCATTCACATGATCAACCATACTGTCGCGTTTACCAAAGAGGACCCGTGGCGCGTCTTCCGCATCATGGCGGAATTCGTCGATTCCTTCGAAATTCTTTCGCAGGTCGGCCCGGCGGTGACCATCTTTGGCTCGGCGCGGACGCCGCCCAGTGACCCGTATTACCGCGCGGCCGTCACCATCGCCAATGAATTGGCCCGAAACAACCTGGCCGTCATCACCGGCGGCGGCCCGGGCATCATGGCCGCCGCCAATCGCGGCGCGGCCGAGGCCAAGGGCAAATCGGTAGGCCTGAATATCGAACTGCCTTTCGAACAAAAGGGAAACCGCTACACCAACGTCCCGCTTCGCTTCCATTACTTTTTTTCGCGCAAGGTCTGCTTTGTAAAATATAGCATTGCCTTTCTCTATATGCCGGGCGGATTTGGCACGCTGGACGAATTCTTCGAAGTCCTGACCCTGGTGCAAACGCAACGCATCCAGCGTTTCCCTCTCATCCTCTTCGGCCGCGATTATTGGAGCGGCCTGGTGCGCTGGATGAAGTCCGTCCTGGAGAAAAACAGGATGATCAGCCCGGGCGATTTGGATTTGTTCCTCATTACCGACGACCCGCAGGAGGCGGTGCAGTGGATTTTGGACTACATGAAACAGGTCGGCCCGCCGGCGGTGACCCCGTCCTGCATGGCGTGACCGTTCGAGGCTGCAGGAGCCAAGATGTATAAAGCAACACGGCTGGAAAATGGATTGACGGTGGCCACGGCGGAAATGCCGCACATGGCCAGCGTCAGCCTCGGCATTTGGGTCGGCGTCGGCGGACGTTACGAGCCGGAGCCGTTGAGTGGCGTGTCGCATTTCATCGAGCATTTGTTGTTCAAGGGCACCCAACGCCGGTCGGCCCGCGAAATCTCGCAGGCGGTTGAGGGTATCGGCGGCTACCTCAATGCCTTTACCAGCGAGGAGCACACCTGTTTTTATGCCAAGGCGCGCCACGATCAGTTCGGGCGCGTGCTGGACGTGCTGGCGGACATGTTCCTGCATTCCACGTTTGATCCGGTGGAAATGGACAAGGAACGGGAAGTAATAAAAGAGGAGTTGGCCATGTACATGGACCAACCCCAGCAGTACGTGCAGGAATTGCTCAACGCCACCATGTGGCCCGATCAACCTTTGGGCCGCTCCATCACAGGCACCAAGAAAACGCTCGACAGCCTTGGGCGCGAAAAGTTGCTGGATTATCAAAAGCAAAATTATGTCGCCCCGGCCACGTTGCTGGCGGCGGGCGGACGCATCACGCATCGGGAGGCGGTGGCGGCGCTGGCTAAATACGCCCGAAAATTCGTCCGCGGCGCGCGGCCTCGCTGCGCCCCGGCCGTCTCCACCCAAACCAGGCCGGCCCTGCGCTTGTTGAGCAAGAAGACGGAGCAAACGCAGATCGCCCTGGGCATCCGCGCCTGTTCGCGGCATGACGAGCGGCGTTTCGCCTTGCGCCTCCTCAACGCCATCCTGGGCGAGAACATGAGTTCCCGCCTTTTCCAATGCGTGCGCGAAGAGTATGGCTTGGCCTATTCCATTTACAGCGCCAACAGCTTTTTTGACGACGCCGGCGACATCGTTATCGCGGCGGGCCTGGACATGGATAATCTGGAAAAAACGCTCAAACTCATTTTGCGCGAAATGAAACGATTGGCGGCGCAACTCGTCCCGGCAGCGGAGTTGCGGCGGGCCCGCGATTACCTCATCGGCCAGCTCGATATGAGCCTGGAAAACAGCGAGAGCCAAATGATGTGGGCCGGCGAACAATGGCTGGGTTACGGCAAAATCGTCCACCCGGACGAATTCAAGAGGCGTTTGAGCGCCGTCACCACCCGGCAAGTGCGCGCGGCGGCGCGGGATTTTTTCCGGCCCGGACGATTGAATCTGGCGCTTATCAGCCCCTTGAAATCGGCTGCCGGATTGGAGAAAATCTTGTCGTCCTGATTTATGCATCCCATCCTGCAATCCGTTCAGAGCGCGCACACGCCCGAATCGCTGGTGGAGCAATTGGCGGGGGAGCGCGCGGTGGTGTTGCTGCGCAGTTGCTACTTTGATTCCCCGCAGGCGCGCTACTCATTCGTCGCAGCCCGTCCGCTGCTGATCCTTCGCTCTTTCGGTTCCCGCTGCGAATTGGACGGCGCGGGCGGAGCCCGCTTCGGCAATCCGTGGCAGGTGCTGGAGGAGTTGATGGCCCGCTACGAACTGCTCGACGAAATCGACTTGCCCTTTCCGCTCGGCGGCTGCTTCGGCTATTGGGGCTACGAACTGAAGAATTTTGTCGAGCCGCGCCTGCCGCGAGCGGCGGTCAACGATTTGGAATTGCCCGATTGCCAGGCCGGATTTTACGACAGCCTGGTCGTCTTCGATCATCGCCTGGACAAGATCTGGATCGTCTCGACGGGATTGCAGGCCGACGGTTCGCGCGATCCCGCGCGGGCGCGGGCGCAATTTGATTTTTGGGCCGGCCTGCTGGCGGCCTCTTCGCCAACGCGGCCGCCGCCCGAAGTGACGGCCTGGTCGTTCGGTTCCAACATGTCGCGCGACCAATTCACGGCCAAAGTGCGCCGGGCGCAGGCCTACATCCGCGCGGGCGACATTTATCAGGCGAACCTTTCGCACCGGCTGACGGCGCGGACAGCGGCGACGGGGTGGGCGTTTTTCCAGCGGTTGTGCGACGTATCTCCGGCGCCCTTCGCGGCCTTCCTGGATGGAGGAACCTTTCAGGTTTGTTCCTCCTCGCCGGAGTTGTTTCTGCGGCTCAACGGGCCGCTGGCCCAAACACGGCCCGTCAAAGGCACCCGTCCGCGGGCCAAGGACCCGACCCGCGACGCGCAGTTGACCTACGAACTGCAAACCAGCGCCAAGGACATGGCGGAACTGGTCATGATCACGGACTTGCTGCGCAATGATTTGGGCAAGGTGTGCGAATACGGCTCAGTGCAAGTGCCGGAATTGGTGCGCCTGGAACGCTACCCGCACGTGCAACACTTGGTCTGCACCATCACCGGCCGGTTGCGCCCGGAGCAGTCGCATGTTTCCGCCTTCGCCTCCTGTTTTCCCGGCGGCAGCGTCACCGGCGCGCCGAAAATCCGCGCCATGGAAATCATCGACGAATTGGAACCGGTCACGCGCGGCCCTTATACGGGAGCCATTGGCTACCTTGGCTTCAACCGCGAAAGCCAGTTCAACATCGCTATTCGCACCGCCGTCTGCCGCCCGGGCGAAATTCATTTCCACGTCGGCGCAGGCATTGTGGCCGACTCCGTGGCCGAGGCGGAATACGACGAGACGATGGCCAAGGCGGGCGGATTCTTCGCCGCCTTGCGCGATCAAACGCGGCATCCCCTGCCGGCATGATTGTCTTCCTCAATGGCGAATTTGTGCCGGAAGAGAAAGCCGTGATTTCGGTTTTCGACCGCGGCTTTCTATTTGGCGACGGCCTCTTTGAGGCCATGCTGGTGCGGCGCGGGGAGATTTTCCGCTGGGACCAACATCTCGAGCGACTTCAGCGCGGCGTCGATTTTCTAAAGTTGACAGTCCCCTGTTCGACGGACGAACTGTTTCGGTTTTCCATGCAATTGATCCAACGGAACCGGATGCCGGAATGCTTGCTGCGCCTGAACCTTTCCCGCGGCATCACCGCCCGCGGCTATTCCCCCAAAAACGCCCTGCGGCCGGCCATCGTCCTCACGCTTCACTCGGCGCCGGTGCTGGACGGCAGGCGCGTGCCGCGCTGGCGCGTCATCACGTCCTCCTATTGCCTGCCGGCCAACGATCCGCTGACGAGTTTCAAAACCGCCAACAAATTGCCCGAAGTCATGGCGCGGGCCGAAGCCGACGTTGCCGGCGCGCACGACGGCATCCTGCTCAATCCTCGCGGGCACATTGCCGAGGGAACCAGTTGCAACGTCTTTTGGGTGCGGGACGGCGTCGTTTGCACCACGCCACTGTCCAGCGGCGCGCTGCCCGGCGTGACGCGCGCCGCCATATTCGAGCTCTGCGTCAAGATGAACCTTTCCTGCCGCGAGAAGAACGCGAAGCCCGCCGACCTGCACCGCGCCCAGGGCGTTTTTCTGACGAACACTTCGATGGGCGTGATTGAAGTTGAATCGCTGGACGGCCGCAAACTGCCGCGTTCGCCGTTAGTGAAGAAGCTGTGGGCCGCCTACCGCGCGCTGCTCTGACGGGGTTGCAACTGCATCGAAAGTCATGTAATTCAATACATGAGCAGCAAAGCCCAAGCCGTGATTCGGGAATTCAACAGCTTGCCGCAACTCGAGTAATTGGCCGTTTTTGAAGCCATTGCCCGCAAATTGACCCCATCGGATTACGGACCGCTCTCCGACGAGAACCTGACCGCCGTTGCCGCCGAATCCTTTGCCTTCCTGGACCAGGAGGAGGACCGTGCCAAGTCGCGGTGAGGTTTGGCTGGTGGATTTAGGAATGATTCAAAAGGTTCGGCCCGCGCTGATTCTCAACCGGCCATTTAACGGGCTGCACTCCTGACGAATCCAGCTTTTAAATCAAGGGCCATCGTGGTAATTTTAATGCCGGGCATCATTCAGCGTGGCCATTTGGAACAAGCGGTCGAACGACTGAAATCAGAATTTCAGCCTGAGCAAATCTGGCTCTTCGGCTCGCGCGCTTGGGGCACGCCCACCGAGGACAGTGATGTGGACTTGATGGTCATCCTGCCCACCAGCGACGAACGCCCTATCCGCCGGATGCAACGCGCTCAACGCTGTCTGCGCGGAATCGGCTTCGCCAAAGATGTGCCAGTCAACATACGATCTCAATTCGACCGCTGCCGCCGTTTGACCACCTCCCTTTCGCACAAAATTTTTGAACAGGGGCGAAAACTCTATGGCTAGGCCGGCAGTTGAACTCTGCCGCACTTGGTTGATCAAGGCGCACAGCGTTTTGCACACCGCGATGAAACTCTGCTCCACGCCAAGACCATTTACGATTTTGTCTTGAAACTGCTCCCGGCGGAAGCGCGGCATTGAAAAAGGAAATGCAGACGCTATCGTAGGCTGCTCTGACGGGCGCGCCACGCGCCTCCTCCGCCAGCCAGGGCGGCTAAAAGCGTTCCTCCGAAGATCCACGTCAAGAATATCTTTGATTTGGTCGGAACGACAGAATTCAAGTCTGGCCTGGCTGGATTCGCCATGATGACCATGACCTCCGGAGGATCTTTTGGTATTATCCAAGCGGGCACTGGTCCTTGGTGGGTAGAGCGCCATGCCGCGAGCCCCCGCCCTTTGATAGAATTCCACTGGTCCAGGCGGAACTGTTTGTATGAACCGGCCACGGCGTTGGCGATACTCGCGGCCATTTCCGGGCTCTGGTTTCGCACGGAAATCTCGATCAAACTAGTCATACGCGTTTGCTCGACCGAAATGCGATGCAACAGAAAATCAAACGTCTCATCGACGCTCCAAGGTGTCGTGCTGCCATTTTGCCGGGCCAATTTCTCGTCCAGATGCAAGTTGACAATGACATTGGTGAGAATGCGGTAGGACTCGATGATTTTAAACTGAGTGGTCAGGAAGTACGGGTCGGGGCTGAGCATCTGTTGATGTGCCCCCGCCATGGCCACTTCCGGTTCGTCCTTCTGCACTTCAATTTGCGCCATGCTGAAGTACTGCTTGGGCAGCCAGATGCTCAGAAGTGCGCTAGTCGCCACGCAGAGAAGGAAAACCACCGCGAACACTCGGATAAAAGCGGCCCGCAGTGGGGCCTCGTCGCGGAAGGCGCGAAAGGCGCGCAGTATTTTCGTGTAAACGGATTCCCTTTTGTGCAGGTTGAGGAGATGCTGAACCAGTGAAGTCTTCGCCCAATCCGGCAACACTTGCAGCCACAAAACGGCCAAACCTCGCGCCTGCGCTTGGCTCCACGCATCGCGGCATTGGTCCCGGAAAAGTTGCTTCATGGCCGCACCATATTCGCGGCGGAAGTCCGCCGGATAGGTTGCCAGAAGACGCTCATAAATCTTCACCGAAACGGTCACACCTTTGCTGTCAAGTTCGTTGGACATGGTCAAATTCCTCCCGCGGGAATGGTTTTGGCCGGCTTGCCGAGCAGCCGTTTGCGTCGCGCCAGTTTCGCCAACTCGTTATAGCGAGAGGCTTCCGCCTCCACCACGCGCTGGCCCAATCCGGTCAGACAATAGTAGCGGCGCCGCTCGTCATCCAGTTTCGCATCCGGGCGTCGATCCGACTCTTCAATCAATCCGGCTTCCAACAACCTCTTAATGGTTCCATAGAGCGTGCCAGGACCCATGTTGATCTGGCGATGGGTGCTTTCGGCCACTTCCCGCATGATGGCGTAGCCGTGGCGTTCTCCTTCCGTCAGTGCCAGCAAGATGTGAAACACCGCCGGAGTGAGCGGCAGCATGTCTTGCGGGTTGATATTAAGCGTCTTCATAGCAATCTATCATTTCATCAGATATATCCGTAACGGATATAAAATCGACGATCGGCGCGAAATGTCAAGGGGTTTTATGTGCGCTGCTCTCACCGCCGAACTCCGCCAACTCAAGGGCCGCGGCGTCGATGGCGGCTCGGCCTTCCCCTTCGTCGCGATCGTTGTTGAGCATGATGGAGAAAACCAGTTTTTCCTTCCCGGCGGTCGTGACATACCCGGAAAGAGTATTGACTCCTCCCAGCGACCCGGTTTTGGCCCGCAGATTTCCCGCCGCTACGGTGCCTTTGAAACGATTGCGCAAGGTGCCGTCCACGCCGGCCAGGGGCAACGCGTCCACAAAAGCGTCCCGGCAACGGTGCGTGTTCATGAACGTCAACAATTGCACCGTCGCGCTCGGCGTCACCAGGCAGGCGCGCGACAGGCCGGAGCCTTCGTCTGGTTGGGCCATGTTCCGGCTGATGCCGGCCGAACGCAGGAATTTTTGCATTTCAACCAGGCCCTCCGCCTCGGTGGAACGGCCAGACGCGCCGTTGGTGCCCCCGCTGCGGGCGCCGATTTGCAGCCACAAAAGCTGCGCGTAGAGGTTCTCCGATGGTTTGAGAGTTTGCTTGACAATATCGGCCAATGGACGGGATTGGACGGTGGCAACCTCCGTCAGATTGGACCAGTCGATGGGCGAAGCCTCGCGAGTGAGCCAATCCTCTTCGCGCACGCCGCCGGTGACCGCCACGCCTTGTTGCGCCAACCCTTCCTTGAGCATCGTCACGAACCAGAGCGCGGGTCTGGGAACGGACACGGACTCGCTCTCGCCCGTCGAGCCGAGCGGAACAGGGCCCCACGCATAAACCACGCTTTCGCCCACCGGCCGGTAAAGCCGGATGCGCCCAAAAATATGGGGCGGCACGGTTTGCGTGCGGTTGCTGAAGGTGACGATGCTCGTTTCCGGCATGGTGACGATTTCGCCAGGATCACCCGCGGCGCCGCCCGGTCTGAACATCAGGTCCACGACGTTGTCCTGAAAGGTGAGCGCGGACGCCGGGGCGCCGTAATGCTCCTGCAGGTCCTCCCAGGCCCATTCCGCGCCGAAAGGGGCGCCGCGAAAATAGCTTTCGTCACCGATGATGCCGCCGTCAATCTTCTTGACTCCTGCCGCCAGCAGGGCGTCCAGAACCGGCTGCAAGGCCTTTTTGTAATTTCCGCCGTTGAATCGGGCCGAAAAGGAGGGATCGCCCCGGCCATAGACGAGCAAGTCGCCGTGGATCACGCCTTGGGTGTCCGGTCTGGCCGCGGCGTAGAAGGAAGTCTGGATGCGATAGTCTGGTCCCAACCGGTCCAGGGCCAGGGCGGCCGCGTAAAGCTTGGCGTTGGAAGCGGGCTTAAGCAGCTTGTCCGCGTTGCGCTCGAAGAGCGTCTGACCGCTGTCAAGCGAAACAGCTTTGACGCCCCATTGGGCCTGCGCGAACCGCGGCTCGTCCAACAAGGCCGCCAGGCGGGCCTGCAGCGCGGGCAGACTGTCATTGGTGGCTTGAACGGCGGCCGCCGCGCACTGGAGCGCCAGGGCGGCGCACCCGCAAAACAAACGGCCTCGTTTCATTTGTCTTCCGGCTGCAATTTCCTGATCTCACCGAACATCGCCGTAAAGCAATTCCAGGAGTTGGTCGCGTCGGGTTGGCTGTTGTAATCTTTGTTAAGAAAGGAGCCGGCGCCCGACCAGACAGTCTGCATGACTCCCTCAAACCGGTCCCGCAATTCCGCCGGCGAGCGGCTGCGCCAGCGGGCCATGTCTTGGGCCTGCCACACCGCCAGTTGCGACGATTTCCAGGGACAGGTCACGACGTGAAAGCCTTTCATGGCCAGGTACGGCGCCGTCGGCACGTCCTGTTCGTAATGCCAGTCACAAAGCATGACATCCTTGGGGATCAAGTCGATGGCGCGGGCGGTGCCGTTGGTGCTGCCCTCCCACTCGCCTAGGCCGTTGGCGGCGCCGTCCAGCAAACGATCGCTCCAAATCCACAGCCGCCGCCCTTTGGCATGCAAATGATCGTGCAGGGTCCTGACTTCGCCGGCGAACAGTTCCGCCTTGTCTTTGCCGCCGCAACGCGGGCACTTGGATTCGCCAAGGTAAAACACCTCATCCATGCCGGCGTGAAACGCATCGGTCTCGAAAACGTCGCACACTTCGTCCATCACGGCGAAGACCACTTCATGCACCTTGGGATGAAGAGGGCAGTAGCTCTTGCAGTAAAGTCGATCCGCATTGGGCCACTCGTAATGCTCCGGCATCTTGACCCAGGGCGTTTCATCGAACTCCGGATACTGCGCCAGCAAGCTGCCCAGCGATTTCCCGCCCGACTGGTGCCCAAGCAAATTGATTTGCGGGATGAGGTGGATGCTGTCCTTCCGGCACACCGCCACCAGCTTTTTGACGTCTTCCTGCGACAAGGCGTTCCCATCGCGCAGTTCCGGGTGGGTTTGGAACTGATAATTATAATCGACGCGCAAAATCAGCGTATTGACGCCGCGCGGCGCCAATTCCTTGTCGATAAACGTAATGAACGGCTCCAATCCCGCCGGCCGCGGCGCGGCGATGCAGAAGCCGCGCACCGGCATAAGTTGGTCCAAAGAATCGGCGGACGTTGCACGGTTGGGCCAAAAAACGGCCGCCGCCAGACAGACGCAAAGTAATGCTCTCATAACAAAGTCAACAAGCTGAATCGGAACCCACCGCAACGCAACTGAAAGATGGGACAACGGAGATGTGCTCCACGGACTCAGGATTGGCCTTTCTTGTGCTCAAACGGGTTTGACTGGGTTTGACCAGGTTTGACCGGACTGCGTTCCGCCCCCCTCTTTTCGCCTTCGGCTGGCCATTTTCGCCCACGGCAGGTTTGATTTGGTTGGATTTGGTTTGATTCACTTTGATTGGTTTGAGAAGGTTTCTCCTAATCTCCAAGACCCCCTGGGTTTGAGCGGGTTGGACTGGGTTTGACCGGACTGCATTTCGCTCCCTCTTTCGCCACCGGCAAGTCCATTTGCGGCCGCGCAGGTTTGATTTGGTTTGATTCGCCCTGATTCCAGCAACGCCAACGGACTAGACCGTGATAAGACCCACAAGTCGCACAGCCACAAGATCTTCTGGCGTAGCCATCGACGTAAGGAGGCGGAGCACAGACCATCGAGCAGGTTTGATTTGGTTTGATTCGGCTTGATTCACATTCATGCGGCTTGATTCTCGCAAGGCCAAAGAAATAGCCCCGATAACACGCAAAAGTTACACAACCACAACATCTTACGAGATTTCCACGTCTTTTCGCGGCTGTTGCGCCATCCACCCAGCCCCTACCCTGCAGGTTTGATTTGGTTTGATTTAGTTTGATTGGCCTTGATTCCGCCATATTGATTGACGTCCCCTCTCTGGACTCACCCAGCCCGGCCCCAATCAGTTCCCTCTCCTGGAGTAGAGGGTTAGGCTGAGGGCGAACCCGCCCGGCCATGGTTGGGGATCCCTCGCGGCGGCTTCCAATCCGCATCCGCACCCGTTCCGCCTGACGGCCATCCCGCCAAAGCTGCGACAACCGCAGTGCCACATCCAAGATCATCCTGTGGCGGGCCACGCCGGCAGGTGGTTCCTCCGTCTCCCCCAACAACCGAACCGGCGCCAAGGCCACGAGCGCAGCCCGGCGCTCCTCCAACCGAATCTCCCCGCCCTCCTCATCCAGGTCGCTCGACATGTCCGTTACTCCGTTTTTATAATTCTCATCGCATTATTATCCTACGAATGCCCAATTCCGCAAGTGGCGAGGAACCACCAGAACTCTCGCCTAACGATGGAACTTCTCTCCTCGTCTATCGCAATCTGACCCTTTCGGTCTCTTGCCTTGCGGTGTAACCTTTCCGGGCCAAAGCCTCAGGAAGAGGCTCTGCCAGCACTAACTGGTCTGGCGCTGAGCTACGCTTGATTCTCCAACCTCTCCAATCGGCCCCGGTACTGACGGATCCCAATGAGTTCGATGGCACCAATTATGAGGCTGGCATGGGCCTGGCCGGGGCGTCGGAAGATTCGATCCTAAAGCTCATCAAGGACCTTCCCTGCGAGCCGGCCGCAGAAGAGAAACACTTGCGCGATGCAGCAACTGCGAACGTCGTCTTCGGAGGTGTTGCTCCAGACTCAGCCGAATTGCAGGAGGCCAAGGCCCGGCTCGCCCAGCTTCGCACCGTTTACACCGAGACGAACAAATCGGTCCAGCAACAGATCGCTCGGATCAAGGAGTTAGAGAATAAGTGACTTGACCTCCGACGACTCAACTCCGCCCCAGGCCGCCCGTCCAGCGTTTGTCACCACCCGCTGGACGCGCGTGTTGGAGGCGCGAGGGGATTCGACGGCAGCCAAGGCAGCCTTGAGCGACTTGTGCGCGGCCTACTATGCGCCAGTGTTCGCTTTCATCCGCCGTAGCGCGCCCGATGAAGACTCGGCCCGTGATTTGACTCAGGAATTCTTCGCCCGTCTGCTGGCGCGCGGGGGCATCGACACCGTGGATCCGCAACGTGGCCGCTTTCGCTCTTTTCTCCTCGGCGCAGTCAAACATTTCCTGTCCGACATGCGCGATCACGACCGCCGCCTCAAGCGCGGCAGCCGGCCAGCCCATGGAGTCCCTCGACACCGAAGCCGGGACCGCTTCCGGCCTGCAAGCGCCCGATTTGAAGGCCGCCGCACCCGACCGGGAGTTTGATCACAAATGGGCGTTGACGTTATTGGACCGGGCTTTGGCGGCCATGACGCATGAGTACAAGGAGGCCGGCAAATCCGCGCAATTCGAGGTGCTCAAACCCTGGCTGACCGGCGATGCCGGCAATATTTCACAGGCGGAGGCGGCCCGCCAGCTTGGACTCAACGAGGGCGCGGTCAAAGTGGCCATCCACCGGCTTCGTCGCCGGCTGCGTGATGTCATCAAGAATGAAATCAGCCAGACGGTAAAAGATCGCGCCGACATCGACCGGGAGATGCACGATCTGTTGGAAGCGCTGCTTTGAAGCTCTCGAAGAAATGATGTTTTCTCGGCTCAATGCTGTGAGACCGAGACGCTGAGGCTTCGGTGACCAAGCGCCGATATTACGAGCGAATCATCGCTGGTTCTCACGGATAGGCGGCTAATTCCACGCGAGGTTTGATGCCCAGGTCTCCGGCGATGCTCTTGATGATTACGCCCAGGTTGCGCGCCATGGGGTTGCCGTTGCGATGGAGCATCCGGTGAAGGGATTTTTCACCCAAGCGGGTCTGCCGCGCCAGTTCTTTGAAGCTGATTTGGGCATGGACCAAATCGCGCAACATCGAAAGCCCCTCTGCGGTTTCGCCTTCAAGGATCGCGTTAACCGCTTCGGCATAAAGTCCCCGCGCAAATTTCGGCTCGCGTTTTATCCGCGCGATGATTGTTTCTCTGTAGTCTCGTGTCGTTATCATGTTATGTTCTGGTTTGGCGAACGGTCATTTTCCGTGTATTCCCGAATCTCAAACGAACCATTCATAAGGTATCATCTATGTTACTCGCCTCAACCCGTCTTCACTGCGTCAAATAGCCGCGCAGGCGGTAAAAACGCGGCGAGGCGTCGAGGTCGTTGGTGATGGTCAGAACCGTGCCGTCGCCGGGAATCATTTGCACCGGCGTCCAGGCGCCGCCGGAGAGCGTGTTGTTGTACTCGACAACATAGGTTTCTTGGCTGGCCGATTGGAATGAGAAAATAAAATTCGTCCCTTGTATTTGCGGGCCGCCCAGCAAAGGCTCCCACGGGCCGTCGCAACAAGCGTAACCCCCGCCGTCGGTGATCGAGATGGTGTCGATCCACCAACCCACCGAGCCGTAGGCGTTGCCAGTGTCGGTGGCCAAACGCCATCTCAACTGGATGTTCTGTCCGGCAGCGGCGGCGGGAAGATCCGCTATCGTCGTGATGAAACCGCCGGAATTGCCGCTCCAACATGCGCGGTTGGGCAAAGGATTGTCGTCGGCACTGCTCGGCGCGATCGTTAGGTTATACCCGTTGGTCACGAAACTGCCGCCCGCCGCCAGGATGTCGGCGAAGGCATTGGTCCCTATTTGAATCTCCAGCACGCCGCCGTCCAACGCCTCCCCTGGCGCATAAGGATTGACCTCCAGGTCGTAGTCGTTGCGAAAAATCAATTGGGCTGACGACGTGGCAATCGAAATCGTGGGTGAAAGCAAGTCGGCGATGCCCGCGTTGGTTGTGGCTTGCGCAAAGGCCGAGTTGGGCGGCGTGTCGGCTATGCCATTGGTGGTGATCCAGGCGGCCTGCCCGCCTGACACGTACGTGGTCCAATCGTCCGGCAACGAGGGCGCCGTCACGCCGCCAAAATTCTGCGTCAACGCCAGCACGGGGATAAATTGTCCGAGCTGAAAAGTGAAAGGGAGCGAACCGAGGCTGGCCGATCCGTCTTGGAGTTGGAGCGTGGCCGTGATCGTGCCGCCGCAGGAACCGCCGGCGGTAAAGGTCAATGGTTGGGAAGCGGGAGCGCCCCCCGCCGGCAGCGCTCCATAAACGGCCGGGCCGCCGGGGGAGTCGATCCCGCCGCCGGTTTGCAGGGTGGCAATAAGATTGGTCGTATTGACAATCCCGGTGTTTTGCAGCGCGAATTGGACGGTGACTGTTTCGCCGGGGTCAATGGCGCCGTTGGTGGGCAGGCAATTCTCGGCCTTCAGCGCCGCGCCCGCCGGCACGATCATCGCAGGCCCCACGCCCGCGGCGTTGTCCATGACGAGGGCAAAGTCCTGCGTCAGACCGTTGCTGCCATTGGGCACGCCGATGGAATTGATGCTGGTGGCGGCGATGGTGACGGTGAACGCTCCCGCCACTCCCGCCGGCAGGAAAACGCTTTCCACGTTGTCCGCCTCGTCCGCCTCACCGCCGGGGACGGACCACGCGTTGCTGAAAACATTGCCCAGATACATCTGGCCGCCGATGTTCACTGTCAAGTCGAGGTCGTTGTTGTAGGCCGCGCCCGTCGTATTGCCCGGCGCGTCGGTCCAGGCGATGGTGACGCGGAAGGGAAGATTGGTCTCGGCCACCAAGCCGGTGAACATGCGCGTCTGGCCGCTGGCGGTGAAGGTGTCGCCGGGCAATTGATCGCGCAGAATGCGGGGCGTGCCGTCGAAGGCCGCGCCCAAATCCAGTTCGCCCATGCCCTGTCCATCGGACCAAAGGGTGTCATTGGCAGTGGCGCCCGTCAGGTAGCGCGCGCAGTTCATCAAGTAGGCTTTGGTCATGGCGGGCGAGGGAGGGAAGAAGGAATTATTGACAAGGTATTGGCGCAAGAGCGCGCAGCCGCCCGCCACGCAAGGGGTGGAATGACTCGTGCCGGATGAGGCGGTGTAAAATTGCTGGCTGGGCGGATAAAAGATGCCGCCCACACCGCCGCACACGCTGTCGCCGTTGTAACACGCATCCGCCGTGCCGAGCGCTCCGGGATCCGGCGCTTGCACGACGCCTCCGCTGACGTGCGTGGAAGGAGCGACGAGGTCCGGTTTGTGGCGTCCGTCGGCGCAAGGACCGCGTGAAGAGAAGGACGCGATTTCGTTGGCGCTCTCCGCCTCGTCATCGCCCACGCCGCATCCGTCGGCGCCGCCGAAGGGCTGCACGTTGTCGGCGCCGCCCACGTCCAGGACGTTCTTGGCGGTGCCCGGTTCAAGCACGGTCCCCTCGGCCGGTCCCGAATCTCCGGCGGCGAAGACAATGACCATTTCCTGGTTGCCCGCGCCATTTGTTTGGGCATCGCGCACCAAGGCGTCGTATTCCTGCGAAGCAACGCCATAGACGCCGCCGGAGGAACTGTAACCCCAACTGTTGTTGCTGATGCGCGCGCCGCCGGCGTAAGCCTGGGACACTAATTGCGTGAAGTCCGGATTGGTCCAGTCATCCGGGTCAAAAATCACCGACGATCCCAGCAGGACGAACGGGCAAACGCCCAGCCCGTAATGGTAGGCCGCGTCATCCACGAAGGGAAAAGCCGTCCCGTTATCATACCCGGCCGCGATATGCGCGTTGATGGTGCCGTGGCCGTCACACCCTTTCAACGTGCTGCCGCTATTGGGCGTCCCCACCAAACGGGCATAAGCCACGCGGCTGGCGGCGTTGGTATCGCCTCCGCTGTAAAGACCAAAATGGTTGGGCGAGGTCGTGCCGTCGTCGATGCCGCTGTCGGCCACGTCCACCACAAAGCCCGAGGCCTCGAACTGTTGCTGGGTGAATCCTTTGCCCGCCAGCCAGGCCAGATAACCCGGCCCAGCGGGAATAGTGCCGGAAACGTTGCCTGCCACAATCTGGTCCTGTCGCTCATCCTGTTTGCGCGCCGGATGGCAGGGCTGGATGGAAATCACGTCGGGCCGCGCGGCGACGCGGTCCAAATCCGCCGGCGCCAGACGCGTCACGACATTGATGAACTGCAACACGCGGCGCGGACGCGCCACCGGCGCCAGCAACGCGATCGTCGCGGCGTTGACCGGCGCATCGGCCACCAGTTGCACGGCGAAAAAATTCGTCCGCGTTGCACGCGCGGCGGGATGGGTCTTGTATTGGTCCAGATATGGGCCGTCCCATTGCACCGTGGGAAGGGCGCAGAGCGATTGGACGCGGGCCAGGGCCGCCGCATCGCCATAAAGGAGATAGGCGTTGTGAGGAATATAATTGACAATTTGGGCCCCCGCATCCAGCAGGGCCTTGCGCCAGTCCGGCTGCACCGGTCCCGCGAACTGCACCAGGCGCAGGCGATTGCCCGCGAAGCCGCCGGGCGGCTGGCGCAGCGCCTGGGTGGCGGGTTGCGTGGTGTCGAGGCGCGCGGCATTAAGGAGGATCCAGTTGTAGTCGTCCCGCACTTGCAGGCCGTTGGTTTGCGCCGCCGCGAAAAGCTGGTAGCCGCCGTAATCGGCGATCAAACGCCCGCCCGCCGCGACGATGGCGCGCGCCGCCGCCGGATCGCTGGTTTGCACTTTGTGCGCCAGGCCCGCCCGCGCCGGGCACGCCAGCGCGCAGCTCGCCACCAGACATCGGAAGAGGCGGTTCACGCGAACAAATCCATTTGCGGCGCCGGCCCAAGCCGCTTGAGTTTGTCCAACTCCGGCCGGCGGCGCGGCTGGCGCACTTTGCCTTCGGGCGACAATTCGGATTCCTCAAGGTTGGAGAGAATCTCCTTGGCGCGGTCGAGGACCGTCTTGGGCACGCCCGCCAGGCGCGCGACCTGGATGCCGTAACTCTTGTCCGTCGCGCCTTCGACGATTTGGCGCAGGAAAACGATTTGGTCATTCCACTCGCGCACGGCGACGTTGCAATTCCTGACCCGCGGCAGGCGGCCCGCCAATTCGGTCAGTTCATGGTAATGCGTGGCGAAAAGCGTCTTGGCGCCCACGACATTGTGCAAATGCTCGACGATGGACCACGCCAGGCTCAGGCCGTCGAAGGTGCTGGTGCCCCGCCCGATTTCGTCAAGTATAACCAGGCTGCGGGCGCTGGCGTTGTTGAGAATGTTGGCCGTTTCGGTCATCTCGACCATGAAGGTCGATTGCCCGCGGACCAGGTCGTCGCTGGCGCCAATGCGCGTGAAAATGCGATCGACCAGGCCGAGGCGCGCCGCCGCCGCCGGGACAAAGGAGCCGGTCTGGGCCAGCAGCGTGATCAAAGCGACCTGGCGGATGAAGGTGCTTTTGCCGGCCATGTTAGGTCCGGTGATGAGCAGCAACTGGCGGTCGGCGTGGTTCAGGCAGGCGTCGTTGGGCACGAAGCGTTCGCCGGCCAGCGTTTGTTCGAGCACCGGATGGCGTCCGGCCCGGATCTCGATGACACCGTCGGCGGCAGTTTCCGGCCGGCAATAATCGTGCAGCCGCGCGATTTGCGCGAAGGCGGCCAGCACGTCCAATTGCCCCAGCGCCGCGGCCGAGCGCTGCAGAGGCGGCAATTGGTCCAACACCTGTTCGCGCACCTGCTGGAACAACTCGTACTCCAGCTTGACGCCGCGTTCCTCCGCGCCCAGGATTTTGCCCTCCATTTCTTTCAACTCCGGGGTGATAAAACGCTCGCCGCCAGCAATGGTCTGCTTGCGGATATAATGGGCCGGCACTTTGTCCAGATTCGATTTTGTCACCTCAATATAGTAACCGAAGACCGAATTGAATCGCACCTTGAGCGAGGCGATGCCGGTGCGCGCCATTTCGTCCTGCTGGAGCTGGGCGATCCAATTCTTGCCCTCGCGAGTGGCGCGGCGCAATTCATCCAGGCTGGCCTCAAACCCGTCGCGGATCAACCCGCCTTCCTTGACCGCCAGGGGCGGCTCATCCACCACGGCGCGCGCGATCAACTCCACCAGCTCCGGCGCGTCGGCCAGTTGCCCTTCCAGTTCGTCCAGCAAGCCCGGCGCGGACACCTCCTCCCGGATGACCGGCAACTCGGCCGGCGCGCGCGGCGCGCGCAGGCGCGCCAGGCTTGCTTTGAGCGGCGTAATCTTTTCCAGTCCGAGGCGCAAGGCCAGCAAATCGCGGCCATTGCCCGAACCGGCGCTGAGGCGGCCGAGGGTGCGTTCCAAGTCGCGCACGGCGCCCAGGTTTTGGCGGAATTCATCCAGCGCGGCGGCGTTCCCGACCCAAAGCCCGACCGCCTGGCGCCGACGGTCGATGGGAGCTGGCGCCGCCAGCGGCTGGCTGAGCCAATCGCGCAAGCGCCGCGCGCCCATCGGCGTGACGGTGCGATTGAGCGCGCCGTAAAGACAGGCTTGGCGCGGCGCGCCGGCATGGAGCGGCTCCAGGATTTCCAGGTTTCTCAAGGAAACCGCGTCCAGCGCCATGAAATCCGAGCCGAGATAAAAGGAGAGGCGGGTCAGGGCCGAGACATCGCGCCGCAAATGTTGTGTCAAGTAATGGATCACCGCCCCCGCCGCGCCGACGGCCGCCGGACGCCCCCGCAACCCGAAGCCGTCCAGCGAGGCGACTTTGAAATGCTCGCGCACGGTGAATTCCGCCGTCTCCGGCGCGAAGACCCAGTCCTCATACGGGTTCAACACCACCCGATCGTCGCGGGCCAGGGCGGCCAGCTTTTCCGCCGCCGCCGGGTATATGATTTCCGCCGGGCGCAAGCGTTCCAATTCGGCGCGCAAGGTCGGCTCCCCTTCGAGCTCGGTCGTTTTGAAATCGCCGGTGGTCAAGTCCGCCAGCGCCAGGCCGAAAAGCTTGCCGCAGGGATAGAGGGCGGCCAGGAAGTTATTCCGTTCCGCCGCCAGGAGGCGCTCGTCGAAATGGGTGCCCGGGCTGAGGATCTGGGTGACCTCGCGTTTGACCAACTGGCCCGGACGCGCCTCCTCCAACTGTTCGCAAATAGCGACCTTGCGCCCCGCCTTGAGCAGGCGGGCGATGTAACCATGAGCGGCGTGGAAGGGGATGCCGCACATGGGGATGTCGCCGCGTTTGGTCAGGGCGACGTTGAGCAACGGCGCGCCAGTTTTGGCGTCCTCGAAAAACATCTCGTAGAAATCGCCCAGCCGGAAGAGCAAAAGGGCTTCGCGCGGCAGCTCGCTTTTGATGCGGCGATACTGCGCCATCATCGGCGTTAATGGAGTATCTTGGCCCAAGGCCGACTAGTGTAAGAAAAATCCAGCGCGGGTGTCGAAGCAAAAGGGCTGTCAGCTTGACCCGCTTGGCGTCATGCCCTCAAGGCGTTTGGTCAGGATGAGGCAGTAACAGAGCGGGATGGCGCCGAAGACGCCGAAGGAACAGTCGATGAGCCGCCAGCCGAGAGGTATGTGTCGAATCGGACCGCATATCATAGCCAGTGGAATGACCAGCACGCAGGCGATCAGGCCGGTCCAAAGCACCCAAATATTGCGCGCCGGATTGACCATCGGACCGATAAAAAACATGGCGATCACCAGATGGGCAAAAGCCAGCCAGTCGGTGCCGTAAGCTATCCAGGGGTAGCGCCCGTAAGCATCCCGCAGCCCGTCGCGAACGCGCAGAAGCCAGGTGTCCAGACCGCCATGCGCTGCTTCCTTGGCCGAGTTATCCAACCCTCGGAGCGAGGCCATAGTCTCCAGCTCCCGTTGCAACGGGAACGCCGTAAGACCACTGAGAACAAGCCCACACATAAAAAGTCCAAGCACCAGACGCAGCCGAAAAAGAATGGCAGCCGAGCTTACTGGAACGTCAGATTTGGTTGTCACTTAGGAACAGCTCCTTTGAAATCTTGTCGATGAAAAGCCTGAACCGGCTGTCCGGTTCGTCGGAGTAAGCCCACACTTCGTAATTGCTGATTGGCTTGGGAAGAAACCATGCCGGCTTGTCTTGGACAAAATGAGTGATGGAGTCTGTCTCGTTATTCGTCAGCCGAACTTCCTTGAACTTATTGTGATCGAAAAGGCTTTTCGTAAACTTATCGTTGGGTTGGATCTGGATGAAATACTCAAACTCGTACGTCCAATGGGGCGACCTCCAGAACCTGGAATGAACGACCACGACATCCTTCGGTTGCGAAGTCCGAAACACGCGGTGAAAATTCTTCGGATCGTCCTGCCACGTTCCTGACTCGTGGCAGCCCGTGGAGCACAACAGGAGCCACAGAAACCACGCAGGCTTGATTGTGCGCAGCCTTGCCCGGATTCGCAAAACGGTACGATTACCATGTATGCCACGCGCCATGCCGGCGATGCTCTGCCAAAGCCGAGGCTACGACAATCGAAAAATCCGGCGCGGGTGTCGAAGCAAAAGGCAGCGCAATCGCAACGCCTTGGGAACGGAGGTTCCTTTTTTCTCCTTATTGTAATCGTAATGCTAATCGTAATCGAATCTTATCTTTGAACGGGGAAAGAGATTAAGATTAGGATTATGATTAGGATCGGAATTATGGGGCGGGCACTGCAAAACCGGCCACCAAGGGGCGGTGATCGGAGGCCAAGCCCCAATTGGGGGTGGTTAAAATATACGTCTCGTCTTTGAGCCAGCGGCTTTGCAGACCGCGCCCCAACAGGATGTAATCGATGCGGCTATAGACGTCGTCTTTGGCGTAGTAATCCGTCCAAGTGATGCGGCGCGGTTCGCGGCCGCCTTCGGCGCTGGAGGCGGCGTCGCCGTTGCGTTCGGCGGGGCGGGTGTCAAACAAACGCGTCGTCCCGCGGCCCATGATGGTGCGGATGGGTTTGGAGTCCTGCACGTCGTTGAAGTCGCCGACGACGGCGAGATTCTGGGCGGGGTCCAGGGCGAAGCGGGCCTCGATGACCCGGCGCAAGGCGGCGGCTTCCTCGTAGCGCCATTCCTCTTCGTCGGCCATGGCGGAGGGAAGGCGCGATTTCAAATGCGCGGCGATGAGAGTGAAGGTGTAGCGCGGGTTGACCTGGATGTCCACCTCGGCAAAGCCGCGGCTGACTACGAGGCGGCGGCCGTCGAGCAGGAAGTTTTCGTTGGTGTGCGGGCGGCGGCCGACGATGGGAAAGCGGCTGAGCACGGCGAGATGAATATTCGTGTCGTTGCCCGTGATCTCGTCCCAAAAGGGCAGGTCCAAGCCGCTGGATTTAAGGTTTGACTGCAAATCCAGCAAGGCGTTGGTGGCGCCCATTTCCTGCAGGGCGATGACGTCGGGTTTCATGGCCAGAATGCAGTCGCACACCTTGGCCTGGGCGGCGGGTGATTTGGCGCGGCGCGTGCCGGAAGGGGCCTCGAGGTAATTTTCGACGTTGAACGAGGCGAGGCGGAAGAGGGGCGGCTCCGCCCGCGCCGCCGCCGGCAGGCAGAGCAGAAAGACCAGGCCAAGCCGGCGCCGTGAGGAGGCCGAAAACATGAGCGGAGCGTAGGCTTGCGCATGGCCGGGGTCAAAGGTTTTAGTCAATCCGGCTGCGTCAAGACATAGACGTGACCCGGTTGAAATTCGGCGAGGCGGCGGAACACTTCGGGCATCAACGAGTGCGTGTCCTCAAAACGATTCGGCAGACTGTTCCAGAAACGCAATGGCCTGTTCGCGGGCAACGGTCGGGAAATTTTCCAAGAACTCATCCAGCGAGTCGCCTCCTTCGAGGTAATCCAGCAACGTCCGCACAGGAACGCGCGTGCCGGCAAAGCACGGTGCGCCACTCATGATTTCCGGGTCAATTTTGACGACGGAGTTTGTCTTCATGCCAACAATTAAACCCACGTTTGCACGAATGACAACCCTGCAATTTTCCCAGCCATGTTGCTTCCCCCCTCTCAAAGGCCTTACGCCGCGTTTGCAATGTTAGACGGCGTGCTCATCGACGTCTGCCTGCTTTTGATTGGCATCGAGCATCCGTGAACCACCAATAAGCGCGTCTGAAAATTCGGAGCCTGCGCCGCGTGAGGGCACGCGATGGAAGCGTTAATAGACATAAGGGATCATACGCCAAGTCGTGGTTTTGTATTGAGCATATTCGGGATACCGCGCCGCCACCAAGGGTTCCTCGCAAAAGATTCGCAGCACGGCGCCGGCCAGAACCAAAGCGCCCAACAAGCCGGTGTTCCAGGACCAGTGACCGCCTACTCCAGCCCAAACGAAGAGGCACACTGCGGCGTAGATCGGATGCCGGATGTAGCGATAGGGTCCGCCTGTGACCAAGCCTCCTGCAGTCGGATTCGCCGCCAGATGCAAGCTGCGCCGGCCGAATGTCACCCGCGCCCAGATCATCAGCAGAAGCGCCGCCACCTGCAAAGAAATGACGAGCGGGGAGGGTGAGAAAACTTTCCGCAAGGCCAGCAAACCGAGCAAACCGCCGACCATTCCGAGATAGCCAATGATCGATAAGGTCTTCTTCATAATGCCTGGGAAGGGCGGCTAATGTTGATGCCTTGCGATGGACTGCCAATAGCTCCGGATTGGAAACAAGGCGCAAGCGGCGCGTTCGATAGAGTGAAAGTTAGGCCGCCTAAATCTCATGAGCCGTACAGTACGTGTAAGAGCTTATCCGTAAATAACA
>PLIU01000449.1 GCA_003140095.1 Verrucomicrobiales bacterium
ATCCAGATGAAATGACCCTGCGTTCGATCAGTTGGGCGCACCTTTGGTCTTGTCCTACACGTCCACCAACGCCAGCATTCTGTATCTAACGCCAATATTCAGCGTGAATCTTGGGTATGCGCTCCACGGCGGCGCCCCTGGCAGCCTTGCGTCGGAGGTTGTCGAATCCGTCATGATCCAAAGTACCAACAAAACACCGCTCGCTCTGTGGTTGTTTGCCTACTCGGATTTTGATCTGGCTGGGGTTGCCGAAGGCGATGCTACGGTTTCTTTTCCGAGCACCAACGGTGTGCTCCAGGAGGGTAACGGCACGATACTCACGCAATTGGTTCGAGGTCCGACACCAAACTATTGGGAGGCGAGTTGGTACCCGATTATCTTGTACGGCCTCGAAGGGAACTCCCCAGTGACATTGTCGGACGAATTGATTCCTCCAGAGCCTGGCGACCAGACCTTTGCGTATCAATGGTACATCACTCTGGGCGCAGGCCAGACTTTCGCGGTGTACCTGACGAATAGCATTCGGTCCGAGCCAAATACAAATTCATTGACCATTGCAGTTTTGGAAAGTAATGTCGTTATCTCGTGGCCAACAAATGTCGTGGCAGGAGCCCAATTGCAGACTACGAGCGTGCTCGGGGCCGCGGCCAATTGGACTGCTGTTACCAATTCGCCGACGACGGTGAATGGTCTATATCAACTCAGCGTGGCGCCCGCTGGCCATGCGCAGTATTACCGCCTGAAAGAGTGATTTTATGAAATTCAGGATTATGCAACAGAAAACCTCCTTAAAATTTGCGATTTTAATGGCCCTCTTCTCGACTGGCTGGAACATCTTCGGGCATGGGGAAAATCCAGCAAAACCTGCTGCGCCCGGATTGCACTTTTCCGCGCTGCCGACCGAGTTGGAGATTTTCAACGCCCGGATCTTCGACGAACCGCTCCTGCCCCTGGGCGGGAATCCAACGACCGGAGAAAACCAAGCCCTTGCCGCCGCGCTGGTCAGCTATGCCAGTCGAACCAACCTGGATGACTTCTCCAGTTTCACTGATTTCCTGGCGCGCTCCCCTGAATCAACCTGGAGGGATTCGCTGCTCCTCCACCTCGGCCTCGAGTACTATAATTACGGCTATTATTCCCGGGCTTTGGACGCTTGGGAGCGCGGCTGGGAGGGATGCCAGGGTTTCAGTGACTCCAAAGGCAAAGCTCAAAGAGATCGCCTATTGGGGGAATTGGCGCGCATGTACTGCAAGCTCGGCCGCATGGGCCAATTGCGCAGCCTCCTTGAATCGGCCAAAAGCCGCAATCTCGACGGGCCGGCCACCCAAATCATAGCCACCTCCTGGGATGCATTGTGGATGATGCAAAACCGTCCCGAGGTGTGTTTCCGATGTGGTCCGCTGGCTTTGGACCGGATACTTTCACACCACGACCCTGCCAAGGCGGCCAATCAGCTTATCTACCACTCCAAATCAACCACCAACGGTTTTTCCCTGGCCCAAGTTTCCGAATTATCGAGTCAACTGGGCATGAACTACCAGATGGCCTTTCGCGCGGCAGGCGCGCCGTTCATCGTGCCCGCTGTCATTCACTGGAAAGTGGGCCATTTCGCGGCTTTAGTCCAGCGCGATGGCGGCCGGGTCCTGTCGCAGGATCACACGTTTCATCACAGCGCCTGGGTGACTGAGGCCGCCCTGGCTGAGGAGAGCAGCGGGTATTTCCTGATTCCTCCGGGATCATTGCCCCAGGGTTGGCGGACTGTTCCTGAGGCCGAAGGCCAAGCCGTCTGGGGCAAGGGGTTTACCGGCGGACCGGACCCTAACGGACCTAGCCCTGCAGATCCCAAAGGTGACAATGGATGCAAGTCAGCTTGCTGTCCAGGTGGCGGCGGCGATGGAGGTCCTGGGAATTGTGGTGGCGGCGGCCCCGTTGGTGGCCCTGGCGGCCCTGGCGGCCCTGGTAGCCCTGGTGTCTCTGGTCCGGGGCCTTTTGGCATGCCTGTTTATTCTATGACGTTGTTATACGCGAGTTTGAACCTCGAAGACAGCCCTGTCGGCTATAATCCGCCAGTTGGCCCGGCAGTACGTTTCAAAGCAAGCTATAACCAGGCGGAATCCCATCAGCCCGCCACATTTTATTATTCCAACCTCGGCCAGAAATGGACCTGCAACTGGATCGCCTATATTAACGACAATCCGACCAGCCCGAATGCCGATGTCTCCTTTTATGTCGATGGCGGCGGCACTTATCCCTTCATCGGATTCAACCCGGCCACCCAAAGCTATATGTTGGAAACGATGAGCCAGGCCTTGCTGATCAAAACCTCCAGTGCCAGCTATGAAATGCAGTTCCCGAACGGATCCAAAAAAGAGTTTGCCCTCTCGGATGGCTCGGTCGGCACTTCCCGCCGCATCTTCATGACGCAAATCATTGATCCAGCCGGAAATTCTTTGCAGTTGAATTATGATTCCCAATTGCGGATCAGCAACATCGTCGATGCCATTGGCCAAGATACAAGTTTGCTCTACACCAATACTGCTTATCCCTTTGCCATCACCGAGGTGGTGGATCCTTTTGGCCGAACCGCTGACTTCCAATACGACGCCTCAGGCATGCTGATTCAAACAACAGATGTTCTGGGCCTTTCCTCGCAAATGATCTATGGCACGAACGAGTTTGTCACGGCGCTGGTCACGCCTTACGGAACAAACCTGTTCAGCACGAGTGTTCCCGCTAATCGCGGTTCTGGCGTCACATGGCTTCAGGCTACCGATCCCCTCGGGCAAACGGAGTTCGTGCAGTTCGACAACGGCGATTTCAACCAGGATATTCCGCCCGTTGCGCAATTGCCGCATGGGATAGAATTCTATGAGGACCAACGGTCACGCCATACGCGCTATTGGGATAAGAACGCTTACGCCCAGGGCGCTGGGGACATTACCCAGGCTACCACCTACCACTGGTGCATAATCCAGGATCAAGCATCGGCCAGCCGGCTCCCTGAGAGTATAAAGAAACCACTGGAGTATCGCTATTGGTACAATTATCCCAATCAGATTATTTCCTACACAGTTCAAGACGCCTCGATCAACAAACCCGCCGTCACGGCGCGCGTTCTCGATGATGGCACCACACAGCTTTATTACAATCAATTTAATGCTTTTGGCAACCTGACGAATGCCATTGATCCCGTGGGTCGAAACTTCACCTACGTCTATGCCACGAATAATATCGACCTCATTGAAGTGCGAATGACGCGCAACGGCAAAAATGAGCTGCAAGCCAGCAGGACATACAATTCACAGCACCAGCCATTGACCGTGACTGACGTCGCGGGACAGACCACCACCAAGACTTACAATGCACGCGGCCAGATTCTGACAACCACCGACCCACTCGGGGAAATAACCACGTTCTCATACGACACCAATGGCTATCTGCTCTCTGTCATGGGACCGCTGCAAGATACCAATGACGTCACCAGTTTCTCCTATGACAGTTTCGGGCGCCAGCGGACAATGACCGACACCGAAGGCTATACCTTTACTTTTGACTACGACGCCATGGATCGCATCACTCAGAAGACGTACCCGGACGGCACTTACGATCAGTTTGTTTATAACCGGTTGGATCTGGAGGCGATCAAGGATCGTCTCGGCCGCTGGACCACCAACACCTACAACGCGATTCGCCAGCTTGCGTCAACTCAAGACCCGCTTGGCCGCGTGACGCAGTATGAGTGGTGCCGCTGTGGCGCCGCCAAGAGCCTGATCGACCCCATGGGACGGGAAACGACCTGGACGTACGATGTGCAAAGCCGTCCGGTTGTCAAACAGTTTCCCGACGGATCAACCATCACCTATACGTACGAGAATTCAACCAGCCGGCTCATGACCAGGCAGGACGAGAATGGACAGCACACGGTTTACGAATATTACCCTGATAACAATCCGAAGCGAGCCAGCTATCCCGATTCTGTTGTTCCCACTCCGGCTGTGACCTATACTTATGATCCCGACTATAACCGAGCGCTCACGATGCAAGATGGCGTCGGCGAAACGGTGTACAGTTACTATCCGATCACTCCAATCCCAGCTCTTGGTGCAGGCAAGCTTGCCACAGTCGCAGGACCGTTGACCAACAGCGCGGTGGCATACCAGTATGACCAGCTCGGCAGGGTCGTCAGCCGCTCAATTAATGGGGTCGCCACGCTGCTAACGTACGATATCCTGGGCCGCGAAGCCGGCGAGACGAATGTCCTCGGAGCATTCCAACACACTTACCTCGGCGCAACACTGTTTGTGGCGTCTGATGGTTATCCAAACGGCCAAACCAACCTTTATCGCTACTATAACAACCTTGGCGACCGACACCTTGAACAACTCACGCATCTCAAGCCGGATGGAACGCTCCTTTCGAGCCTTGGCTACGCTTACGACGCTGTCGGGGAGATTCTCCTCTTGACAAATTCCCTTGATACGTCGACAGGCGCGATTTGGGCGCTTGGCTATGATGCCGCCAACCAACTCACCTCAGCCACAAGCATGCAAAACGGGGCCACCAACCAGACCTTCGCTTACATTTATGATCTCGACGCGAACCGCTTGGCCGAACAGATCGGGACGACGACCAACCTGGCCGCTTATAATGCCCTAAACCAGATGGTTGCCGGATCCGTGATGCCCACAAATGCCGCCTATGCGTGGGATGCCGAACACCGTCTCGTTGCGGTCACGGTCTCCAATTGCCTCACTCAATTTACGTATGACGGGGCGGGGCATTGCGTGGGCATCAGTCAATCGGTTGCGGGAATCCAAATATCCAATCGCCTGTTTGTATGGTGTGATAATATGCTTCGCGAGGAACACACTCCAGCCGGGGCAGTGGCAAAACGTTTTTTTGACCATGGAGTGCAGATTGCGATCGGCGCGCAGGCGGGCAATTTCTACTACACGCGCGACCAATTGTCATCGATTCGTGAAGTGACGGACGGGAATGGTAATATCCAGGCGCGATACTCCTATGACCCATACGGTCGGCAAACCCTTTTAACCGGAGAACTAAATGCAGACTTCGGGTTCGCTGGCATGTATTGGTGCAACGAGGTGGGTCTCAATTTGGCCATGTATCGGACTTACGATCCAACCTTAGGTCGATGGCTTTCCCGAGATCCGTTGAACAGCGGGGAACTGCGCCAGGGGCCGAACCTTTACGCTTACGCGGGTAACGATCCGCTGAATAAGTTGGACCCTTCGGGATTGGCATGCTGTGATAGTGATGTGACGAAGCTTCAGATAGCGGCCGCCGCGGCGGTATTTACCTGTGGGAAAGTCATATGGAAATTTGACCCTTTTTCCGCCGGTTCGTGCGCAACCGCCCTGGCCGCGCTGAAATACTATGGACAGGCAGTACGGGATTGCGAGGATAGTTGTCACGGCCCAGCTCCATGCCAGTTTTATTGGATTTTTCCACCGTCCACACCAAATCCCCCCGGGTGCGGATTTTAACGTGACATGAACTCTGCTACCGTGAAAGTCATAAGTGCTGCTGCGAGTCTATCGTCAACTCCCAGAGCTAATGAGGAATCAAAGCGAGTTACCTATGAGATTAGGATCTAAAGAGTCGCAAATAGTTCAAAATGAACGCGGCGGCGTGAAACCACCCGGAGCAAGGTCTGCGCCTGCTTGGGCGCGCCGGAATTGCGCTTGTGTCGCGAGCATCCTTTCTTTATTTACTGTGCTGTGCTGGCAAGGTCAAACGCAGCAATCAACATACCAGTATGATCCCGCCGGTAGTTTGTTGTCTGCGAGCACCACGAATCCACTCTCCCTACCGCTGATTACCCAACCTCAATCTCAACTTTTCGAAAGCAACGCGCCGGTCTCCTTTTCAGTGGTGGCCGGCGGCTTCGGCATGGCCTATCAATGGCTCTCCAACGGCGTGGCGATCGTGGGCGCAACCGGGGATTCCCTGCTGCTGAGCAATTTGTCCGGCACCAACTTTGCCAGTTACAGTGTCATCGTCAGCAATGCTTCGGGCGCGGTCACCAGCGCGCCGGTCGCCATCTGGTCTGACTCCAATGGCACCGGCATGCCGGACTGGTGGCAAATGCAGTATTTCGGCAATCTGAATCAACTGCCGACTGGTGATTACGACGGCGACGGCGTGAATAACCTGGATGAATATCTTGAAGGCACCAATCCTACCAACGCGGCCTCTTACGATCCTCGTCTGTACGTGCAGAGCCTCAACGGCTCGGTCGTCGCCTCGCCTACCCAGCCGTACTACACTATGGGTCAATTGATTACCCTGACGGCCATCCCCGACAGCGGCCAGGATTTTATCGCTTGGAACGGGACAACTTCCATTACCGAACCGACCATTGCGTTGCTGATGAACAGCACCAAAACGATCACCGCCCTCTTCGGGTTGCCCTTGGCGGTGGCCTTGGACAACACCAATCTTGTTTGGACCACCGGCGGGAACGCACCCTGGTACGGCCAGACGGAGTTTTCCGAAGACGGTTTGGGAGCGGCCCAGAGTGGTTTCATACTGGGTGGTTCTTCTTTAGTGGCGGCAGACCAGGTGTCCTGGCTTCAGGCCGTGACCAACATGACCGAGCCTATGCAATTAAGTTTTTGGTGGAACGTTTCGTCCCAACCCCCTGACGCACTCTCATTCTCGATTGATGGCGTTACCCTCGCATCCATTTCCGGTGTCAGCAATGAATGGCAAAATGTGCAGACCAATCTCCCCGCCGGTTTCCACACGCTTATCTGGACTTATGCAAAACCTGGCCTTGACTATGAACAGCCAGGTGGTACCGCATATATGAATGTTCCTTGGGTGGATGCAGCCTGGGTGGACGAGGTGGCGCTCACGCCCTTGAGCGCGCCAACCAACGCCCCAATCCTGAGCATAGCATTTGTAAACTTCAATACTGTCACCCTCTCATGGCCTGCGCCTTCGACGGGTTTTGTCCTGCAACAGAACCCTGCTCTCGGGTCAACGAACTGGGCGAGCGTGACGAATACGGCTATCCAGACCAATGGCCAAAACCAGACCACGGTCTCGCCCGCCAGCGCCGCGCAATTTTATCGCCTGATCAATCCTTGATTTGCGGCAACGCGCGCGTGGCGCCGCCCGAGATGCCCCCGTCCACCAGCAGCGTTTGAGCGGTGACGTAGGCGCTTGCATCCGAAGCCAGAAACACGATGGCTCCATCCAAATCGGCCGGCTGGCCGGGGCGTTTGAGCGGGATGCGGTCGCAAAGGTATTCCACCCATTCCTGGTTCTCGTACATCACGGCGTTTTGCGTTGTTTTAAACCAGCCGGGCGCAAGACAGTTGACAGTGATGCCGTGGACGCCCCAGTCGTCGGCCAAGCTCATGGTCAGTTGCTTCACCCCTCCTCGGCTCGCGCCATAGGGACCCAACCCGGCATAACCCGCCACGCATGTCACCGATCCGATATTGATGATGCGGCCGTACTTCCTCGCAATCATGTGCCGCGCCACCGCCTGGGAAACAAAGAACGTGCCGCGCAAATTGGTATCCAGAACCAGGTTCCAATCTTCCCACGACACCTCCAAGGCCGGTTTGCGAACATTACATCCGGCGTTGTTCACCAGAATATCAATCTTGCCATAGTGATCCACCGCGCACTGAACCATCGTCTGCACACTGTCATAGTTCCGCACGTCCAGCGCCAACGCCAGCGCCCTGCGCCCCGTCGCCTCGATTTCCTGCTGGAATAGTTTGAGCGTTGCCGGATCGCGGCTGGTTATGACAAGATCCGCCCCCGCCCTCGCCAAAGCACGACCCAAATACTGGCCCAATCCGCGGCTCGTGCCAGTGACGATGGCTACTTTGCCGGTGACGTCAAAAAGTTTGGGTTCCATAAAAAGCGGTTGGTTCGCCATCACGGTTTGAGAATGACCTTCAGCAATCCCGCCTCTTTGTGGTAGAGCCGCTCAAACCATGACGCTCCCTCGGCCAACGGCGCGACCGCGCTGAGCAGCGGCGCCGGGTCGATGGCGCCGCTCGCCATCATTTCCAGGCAGGCCGGATATTCTCCCGCCGAAGCGCACGTGCCTTGCAGTTCCAATTCCCGCGTGACAATCGTCTGCCATGGCAACTCGACTCGGGGGGCCACATTGCCGATGAGCGTAACAACTCCGCCTTTGCGCACACAACGAATCGCCAATTCAATCGTGGCCGCAATCCCCACGGCTTCGAAGGCCCGGTCGGCGCCAACTCCGCCGGTCAGGCGCAGGATTTCCTCAACCGGGGCCGAGCGCGAATCAACGGTATCCGTCGCGCCCAGACGCGCCGCCAGCGCCAGTTTCTCTGACGCGATATCTACCGCCACAATACGCCCAAAGCCAGCCAGTCGCGCCGCCTGGATGACGGCTAGGCCAATCATGCCGCAGCCCACCACCACAGCCGTGTCGTTCAAGGTAATCGGAGAGCGATGGAGCGCATGGAAGGCGATGGCGAACGGCTCGATCAGCGCCGCATGTTCAAAGGACAAGGCGGCGGGCAGCCGGTGCAGGATGTAATCAGGAACCGCGACATATTCCGCAAAAGCCCCATGCTGACGGTATTCCTCGCACGACACCCCCAGGACCCGGCGCCGGTTGCACAAGTTAACCTGCCCGCGGCGGCAAAACTCGCAAGCGCCGCAATAAATCGTTGAGTCAAAAGTCACGCGGTCACCCCGCTCCCAACCGTGGACAGCGCCGCCCACTTCGGCGATGACCCCGGCGGCCTCGTGACCCATGATGATGGGCGGACGCCGCCGCCCTGTGGAACCGTCCATGCCGTGAACGTCGCTGCCGCAAATGCCACAAGCTTTTACAGCCACGAGCACTTCCTCCGCTCCGCACCCGGGTGTCGGGGTTTCCTCGTAATTGAACTTCAAGTATTCCTTTAGAACGAGCGCTTTCATGCCTGGTCCTGTTCGCGTAAGAAAACGGTGACGATGATTCAGTCGGATTGATTCTTGGGCTCCCGGTCGTTTTTGGCGGCTTGGCCTGGCGGCAGGTCCTGAGTGGCCAGCGCGCGGAATTCTTCCATGTGCCGCGTCCAAGCCTCTTCCAGTTCCTTGACTTTGTCGGGGTTGTCAGCCGCGAGGTTGTGGGATTCGCAACGGTCCGTGCGCAGGTCGTAAAGTTCGAAAGGCTTCTTGTGATCGGCGACGAGTTTCCAATCGCCCACGCGGATGGCGCGATTGCCGTCATGGAACCACCAGAAATAGTCATGGGCGACCGAACCGTCAAGTGTAAAAACAGGCACGAGGCTTTTGCCGGGCGGCGGCGGCACGGAAACGCCGTGGACGGTTTCCGGCCATTTGGCTCCAGCCAGCTCCAGGATGGTGGGGGCCAGATCAATCAAATGGCCCGGATTGTGGCGCAGTTCGCCATGAGCGGAAATGCCGTTTGGCCATTGGACGATGAGCGGCGTGCTAATGCCCCCTTCATGAACCCACGATTTGTGCAAACGAAAAGGCGTGTTGGCCGCGCTGGACCAACCCGGGCCAATGGAGAGAAACGTCCCGGCCGAACCCGGCGCCGCGTTGCGATCGTGCCCGTCTCCCCGGATGATTTGTTCCGCGCTGGCGCCATTGTCAGAAAGAAAGAAAATGACGGTGTTGTCAAGAACGCCCATGGTTTTGAGCTGGCCCAGGACGCGGCCAATCTCGATGTCCATGCGATGAATCATGGCGGCATGAAGCGTCATTTTGATCGGTTGAAAATCCCTTTGCTCGTCCGTCAAATCCTTCCAAGGGACGGCGTGCCCGGCTTCGCCCGAGCCGATCCTCTCGCGCAGTTCCTGCTCCGGCAAATTCCACCGCGGGATAATGTCCGGATCGAGATGGGAGAGGTCACAGTGGATGATGCCCGGTTCTTTCATGCGCTCGTAACGTTCCTGGCGCACAGCGTCCCAGCCGGCGCGGTAGCGGTCTTTGTAAAGGGCAATATCCTCCGGCAACGCGTGCAGCGGAAAATGGGGAGAGAGGAAAGCCAGATACAGGAAAAACGGCTGGCCGCGATGTTCGGCCTGGTGGCCTGCGAGCATGTCGATGGCATGCTGGGCAATAGCCGTGGTGGAATAGTAACCGCTCTCGGGCTTGACCGGCGGCAGCGGCTGATCATCCGCGGTGTGCTCCTTCGGGTTGAAATAACGGTCAAAATCGTTGACACAGTAAGAGTGATCAAAACCGCCGGCCAAAACCGGACCGTCCACGTGCCATTTGCCGGAGTGATAGGAGCGGTATCCGGCCGGCCGGAGCATGGCGGGCAGGAGCGAGGCCCAAGCCGGACGCTTCCCATCCACGCCACCCCCGCTGCCAGGCAGCTCATCGCGTCGCACCTGCTGTGCGTAATAACCTGTCAACAGAGAAGCGCGCGAAGACCAACATCGGGCCGTATTGTAAAAACAAGTAAAACGGAGACCACTCTTGGCCATGCGGTCCAGGTTCGGCGTTTGAATCTCCCCGCCGTAGCAACCCGCGTCCGAAAACCCCATATCATCAGCCACAATGACGACGATATTGGGTTTGGTAACCGCCGCCTGCCTCGCGCAATCCGAAGCCAGGCCAGCAATCAACCCTGCCTCAACGAGCAAAAGAAAGAAGCGAGATTTCAAGCAGCCAAAGCTTAAGCGACCCGCCCAGGTCCTGCAACACGAACCGCCGCCGCCTAAATTCGGATTCAGCGCTGAAATGGCCGTGCGGCAGATAAGAATAATTCGCCAGTGCCGTCGTCCTTGCGTCCACCTCCGCCGACTCGACCGCAAACCACCCAACTTTTTTGCCGAGTCCTCGAAATTCCTCGAAAATTTTGGAATACCCAAAAATCTCGAAATTCCTCGAATATTCCAATATTGGAAATAAGCGCAAATACCCATCAAACCGCTATGTCGGCATATCGTGGCAATGCCTCCACGAAACCCCCGTCCTTCCTCCGTCCCTAATAAATGAGTTAAGTCATTCATAATCATAATCTTAATCCTAAATCCCCGCCGAACCCCATTCCGCTCCCGTGCAACTCCAAGAACTGCCGTCAGGCGGCTTTCCATTCTTTCTTGCCTTCACTTTTTTCTTCCTTTGTTGCTCATATTTAATTTTAACTTTCGCGCCTAGTATGCGCCGCCCACTTGGACATTGGCTGTCCATGTGAATAACTTTCCGCGAGAAACCCAACTCTTTTACGTACGCAACAGGTGGTAGTGCCGCGCAGCCATTACCTCAAACCCACCATTCTGGCCGTGGACGAATTGGGCTAGCTGCCCATCGACAAAGCCGGCGCGGATCTGCTCTTCCAGGTCATCAGCCAGCGTTACGAGCAAGGCTCCATCTGTTAACCACCAATCAGCCGTATAGACACTGGCCCAAAATCTTCAACAACGACAGCACCCTGACCAGCGCCGTGCTGGACCGCCTCCTGCACAAGCCGAAACCGTGATCATCGAAGGCCAGAGTTATCGCATGAAGGACCAGATCGAAACCCCCTAACGCGTTTAGTGGCGCGGCATGACCCGAGCCAGCCAAAAAAGCCCCCCCTTTTGTCAAATAGCTTAAATAGTGAGAACGGAACCGAACCCTGCTATGGTTAAAATGTCTTGCCCGTCGCCTTACGCCTTGTTAGGTACTGCTTCACCGGAATGGAAGGCATGCCCTTACAGAACAAGGCTGGGTTCAGCTTGCCCGTGCGCCCAAATGGCTTCAGTCAAGACATGGACTTCGGGTTGCCAGGAGGTTCGTTAGTGTGGCTGATCCTCTTGTTGGCGGCAACTCTGGCGATTCTGTTCTGCCAAAGTTTCAAGCCGCACATGCTTCTGGTCTCCCCCAATGGTTCGCTGGGCTTGTCCAAGGCGGCGTCGAACCAGATACTGGATCGGTTGACCGGCTCATGGGGGACCTTGAACTGGGTGGGGGGAGAGACCGTTAGTCGTTCGATGGGAGTCACATCTCTTTTGGGAACGATTCTGTCGCCGGAATTGTTGCTAAAGATCTACGCGCCGATGACCTTGTTTTTGGTCGGGTTTTCGGCGTGGGTTTTCTTTCGGAGTTTGCAATTCAGCCCGATGGTCTGCGTGCTGGGCGGTCTGGGGGCCGGATTGAATATGCACTTTTTTTCCATCGCGTGCTGGGGCGCGGGGAATTGGAATATTGGCGCGGCCATGATGTTTCTGGCCATGGGCGCTCTCTCGACCAAGTCAATCAGACAAACGTGGGCCAAGGTCATCCTGGCCGGTCTGGCAGTAGGGATGGGATTGATCGAGGCCTACGATGTCGGGGCCATCCTGAGCGTGTATGTCGGAGTTTTCGTCGTTTTCCACGCCTTATCCGAGGAGGCGCCTCTGCCCGGGAAAGCGATGACAGCCGCGTGGTCTGAAGCGCTCGTCATTTTCTTCGCCCTTTTTATCGCGGCGCATACAATTTCTTCCCTGATTGATACGCAAATCCAGGGGGTCAGTGCGATGAAGCAGGACGCCGAAACTAAAGAAGCGCGATGGAACCCCGCCACCGAATGGAGCCTCCCCAAATTGGAAACGCTGGAAATTGTCGTCCCCGGCCTTTTCGGCTACCGTCTCAGCGGCTCTATTCCCGGGACGACCAAGGCCGAAGCTTATTGGGGCCAGATCGGCCAAAGTCTCCGCATCCCGGAGATGGAAAGCACCGATCCCAAAGTCCGCGCCAAAGCCATAGAGAAACTCCAGTTGCCGGACAGCTATCTGACCGCGCTGAACAGCCCCGACCAGGCAACGCGCGTCGCTGGAATAGATGCCGTCACCCGAAAGGCCGGCCTCTACTGGCGCTACAACGAACATGGCGAATGTGCCGGCATAATGGTTTTGCTACTCGCTCTTTTCGCCGTGGCCAACCTTTGGCGCAAAGTCTCCCCTTGGTCTCCGCCCGAACGCCGGGCGGTCGTCTTTTGGGGGTTGATCGCCTTATTCTCGCTTCTGGCCGCGTGGGGACGATTTGCATTCCTGTATCGTCTGCTTTACTGCTTGCCCTATGTCTCCACCATCCGCAACCCCGTCAAATTCCTGCATCCTTTCCATATCGCCCTGATCATCCTGGCGGCCTACGGCATGGAAGTCCTTTGCCGCCTTTACCTTCGCGGAGGGGATTCTGGCAACGAACTGCTCCCGCATCGCCTCCAATTCTGGCGGGCCAAAGTCACAGGCTTCGTCCGCTATTGGACGATTTTCCTCGTGGTGCTGGCCGGCTTGTCCATCGTCGGATTTGCTATGCTCTACGCCAGGAAATCCAACTTGATCCAATACCTGGAAACTCAGCAATTCGCCCCGAAAGATGCGCCGAGCATCGCCAATTTCAGCGTCGCCAGCGCGGGTGTCTTTCTGATTTACTTGGCCCTCTCCATAGTCGTGATCACCGGCATCCTCAGCGGCGCCTTGAGCGGAACCCGCGCCAAATGGGCCGGGGTCTTTCTGGGCGCTCTCATCGTCTTCGATCTCGTCCGCGCCGATCATCCTTGGGTTAGTTACTATGACTACACCGAAAAATACGCCTTAAACCCCGTGGTTGAATTTCTTCTCGACAAGCCTTGGGAGCACCGGGTCATCGGCAAGCTCGAACCTCGAGGCCCTGGCAGCGGCATCCAGCAAGGCTTCGGCCAGCTTTACTTCTTCTGGCTGCAGAACGATTTCCCTTATCGCAACATCCAAGCTTTGGACTTCTCCCAAGCCTCGCACATGCCTGATTTGGACCGCCTTTACCTCAAGGCCTTCGAGTTGAAGGGGGCCGACTTTCAAAGCACCGACCTCCGGCCAGCCGTGCGCCTGTGGCAATTGACCAACACCCGCTACATCCTGGCCAGCGCCTACACCCTGGGTGGCGTTACGACCGCGGATTTTTTGAACCAGCGCGCCGATCCCATTCACCGCGGCTTTAAAATGGAAAACTTTTTCACCATGCGCCGCAAGCCTGGCGTTCAGGCCCTGGGCGACATCGGCGACTTGACTGTCCAATTCGCCCCCAAAGGGGAACTCGGCATCATCGAAAACACGCGGGCCTTGCCAAGGGCCAAACTCTATTCCAATTGGCGCACTTCGACGAACGATGACGCGACGCTCGAAACGTTAGCCAGCCAGGAATTCGAGCCGTGGGACACCGTCCTGCTCGCCACCAACTCTGCGGTTCCTCAGCCCGATTCCACTTCCACAGCCGATCCCGGCGCCGTCGAGGTCACGCAATATAATCCCAAATATGTGAAGATCGAAGCTGACGCCAAGAACCCCTGCGTCCTCCTGTTGAACGACCGGTGGAATTCCGATTGGCGAGTGCGGGTGGATGGCGCCAACCGCGCGGTGCTGCGCTGCAATGACATTATGCGTGGGGTCTATCTGAAGCCCGGTCATCACATCGTGCAATTTCGATTTCAGCCGTCCACGATGAGCCTTTACATCAGCCTATGCGCGACAGTCATCGGCATACTGCTGGCTGCTTATTTAATCATCATCCGCCAACCCATCTAAGAAACGCCCAACCTTATACGCCAGCCGGTTCCGGTATTGAAACATTAAAATCCAGTTCCTCTGGGCCGCGCCCGTCCCTTCCATCTGCATTTTCGAATCGGCGTTTTCACCGCATTTTAAAACCGGCGCTAACAGAGCAGCCCAACCCCATCAAACTTTCTTGCCAAAGCCCCCTGCTTCCTCCCGTCAATACAGGCAATCGAGGATCACGGCTAAAAGGCGGCAACCGGCCCGCTTCATGATGATTGCAAGCGGCTTCATTCAGGGCTTGGAATGGTGGCAGGACGAGAAGTCTTTGTCTCCTTCATGCTGATGGCGTCAGCCATGCCCCGCTGCCAAAGCCTTGGCTTTAGCAAGGACGACCAAGTGTTCGAGCTTCAGAAAATCCTCCAATTCCACCTTGTCTTGGGGAAGCAGCCCAGATTCCTTTTCCTGGGTGATCAACGCCCACACTCGTTGGCGAGCCCCGTCTGATACTTTAAAATCCGCCAACGCTTGCGCTTGGAATATGCTGGACCGGAAAATTCAGAATCTCGCCCCTAATGGCCCCAACGTTCCCTGCTCACAATGATTTCTGGTACTCAATTTGCAGGCCCGGCAAATAGAATGAGGTTGCCGTCAGGGTCTTTCACGACAAAGGTTTTGGCTTGCCACGGTTCAGTCCTCAGGGACTGAGCGAGAGGCGCTCCGGCGCTTTGGTAGGAAAGGAAGAGTTGCTTGATCTCGTCCGCGCTGGCCACCGTGATGGAGGCGGAGAGCAAGCCCTCCCGCTGACGGATGTCTTCGGCAAAAAAAGACTCATCCATGTACCGCAGCGCGAGCTTGGCGTTGTCGCGGCTCACCTGTCCGTAGAACGGCGGCTCACCATAAATAAAGTCGATGGCGAAGCCGAGCTTCGTAGTGAAGAAGTCGGTGGATGCTTTGAAGTCGCGAACATACAAGTGCGCGGCCACGGAGTTGAGAATCGGCTGGGATTGTTTGTGTGACTCTGGCATAGCGGTAGAAGTTCCTGTTTTTAGCGCCTGCCATCCTTCAAAGCCCTCTTTGCGCGCAACGAGTTCCTGCGCGTCGGCCAAACAAAAATCTGCCCTCAGAATCTCCTGATCGGAAAGCTGACGGAACCGAGGTAAATGTTCCCGGATAGTGGCGGCGACCGGATAATACCGCTCGCGATGCCAACGCAGATATTGTTTCGCCTGTTTCCTGAGATTTTCGATATTAAGAGCTTATCCGTAAATAA
>PLIU01000362.1 GCA_003140095.1 Verrucomicrobiales bacterium
AAAAGTGTCATTCCGATTGAAGCAAAACAAGAGTTCGGGATTTCGATCCAGGCGAGAGTCACCTGTCGAGGCATTACAATAACGATCAGATCGCTCCATATTTGCCAGCCTTTGCCTGTATCCGCCTCTACGAACAAGCCGGACTGCCGATGCATCTGCGAACGGTGAATATCGCTGGGGATGCGCTAAGAAACGCTTGTCGTTGGATTGCGCCATTCATCGGCTTCTGGAGCCCGGCGCTTTTAATTCGCGCTGCCAGGCTTGACGATATTAAGAACAATGATTTTCTTGGCCGTGCTCGCGTTGCAACGATGGATTCTTCTCTCGCCAAGCGACTTTATGATTGGTGCCTCCGAATTCTGGAACGGGAGTTAGCTTGCTTGTCTGGGCCTATTGAAATCGACTCACTACAAGAGTCGCTTCTTTTGTTGTTACCAGAAGTTTTGTCTCGATTAGTCTTTAGGGTTGAAGCGACCGATCTCAAGAAAACGTTCTCTCTTTTTCTTCGATTTCACGGGCAAGCCCTGGTTCGGTCTCACATTCGACTACACAAAACCTGCGAACCGTGGTTTAAACGCTCATTCGAGGCGGCTAATGGTGAATTGCTACTAGAGTGGCTCCCAGAATTAATCAAGTCGACGCTTTTTGAACAGCGTGTTCATCCAAATATCCCAGCCGATTGTACCTGGCCGGACCCAATGCAGCATTTCCCATCAGTTCGAGCGCGGGAAGCGATAAGCCGCCACCTCGACCTCGTCGCGAAGATCAATCAAGCGACTGACTGGCTTCTTACGAGAGCCCTGAGTGAATCTGGCGAATCGTGGAATAGAGCCATTGTGCGACTGTTTAACATTTGCGACATCAAGGTAATGACTCCGGACCAAGAGCGCCAATTTGGCGATTTGTTATGGTGTCGAAAAACCACTAACAAGCTTCCCGACGTGCCCAACATCCGTCTATTGGGATATTTTCTTCTTCCTGTACCTTTGGGTGTAGATGTACATAGTGCTGTCAAAAACCACATTCTGTCACTTGACGCTGAATTGTCGATTAAGGAGGCAGCGGATGCCACAAAGTCAATCATTGCATTTTGCGGCTTGACATGCAAGGGTGTGACTTGGACTCCTCAGGAATCTAGGACTTTGTATTTAAAGGCGCGAGCATGGTGGGTAACGAATCGAGAGAAATTCAAGCCCAGACCACCAAATGCACCATTCTGGCCACAGATGAATGACTCGAAGACTAACACCCTCAAGAAATTGGGAAAGTTTTTTGCCCGCGTGATTTTACCTGACATGGATTTGTCGAATGATGACGATAGGCAACAACTCGCCGAGTGGCTTGGGGAGATACGCGCAGTTGGCGTATTCCCAACAATTGCGCTGCCTTATGTTCTGATACAATCTTCGGGTGATGCCGCGAGAATCGGAGAAACAGTCGTTACAGACTTGAATTCCGACGTTGAAGACGCAGTCGTCGCTGCTGCCCATGCGACACGTTATTGGCTTCATTTGTCTGCCGTTGGACGGGTTTCATCCACTCCCGCAGGGCTTATTGCGAGTCTTATTGACAGGGTGGTTTTCCGCCGCAAGGCCGGAATCGATTCTTGCCTGAGCAATTTGTCATATTTGCTTGTCGAGCAACCTGAGCAGATCAATTCACAACAGGCCGCTTTGATTGCTTCAAGTTTAGTAGGCTGGAGCCATGCAATTATACTTCCCCTTCAAAATGAACACGGGGGTGATTATTCTGAGAGCGAACGTCCAGATTTACGGTTGCTTGTTGGCAGATTGGCAGGTTCGCTCGCACTATGGTATGGCAAAGTTATCCCAGGTGGTTTTGAACCATCGCCTATAGCGTTGTGGCGAAATCTGTGCGCTTCCGACTCGATGCCGGCAGTTCGTCGATCCTTTGATGAATTGAGGTCTCTTGTACACTAAGCAGGCCCAAGCTGGGAGAGAAAGAGAGACAAGCGATGAACCGCCGCCGAAACCATCCGGCGCGGTAGGAGACTTTGGTTATCTATCTGCTCCCCGGAGCACGTTAGTTGCGCGGAAAGCTCACGCGGCTTGGTAGGCGAATCCAAGGGCAATCCCCCAGCCTTCGCGCAAGACTGTGAGCTTTCGATTCCCCTTGAAAGACTACGCCTCGGAACTCACAGACTTGCGCTTCCCCATTGGTGCTTCTTTGGCAAATTTCTAAAGCCGCCGCTCCACACCGCTTTTTGGTCTGTCCGCTTCCGCGACCCAGTTCCCCCACGCGGGCGGCCACCCCAAACGCTCCAATGTGGCCTTGAAATGACTGCGTGGGACGCACGCTTAACACGCAGGAGTCTCCGTGCCACTTGACGCACGTCGGCATTCGTAGGATGGTTGTGGTATGAGATTTTTATGCTCATCGGCACGAAATGCCTGGGAAAGGGCGGCTGCGAAGGCAAGGATGAAGTATGAAGGAAGAATCGGCGAGGACATTTCATGGCCGCAAAGTCAAACCCAATCAAACCGAATCAAACCGAATCAAACCTGCCGGGGAAGCCTGGGGGAGGGGGAGATTACGATTATGATTATGATTACGATTATGAAAGAACCCGGTCAATCCCAGTCAAACCTTTCGGGATGGGGTGGCATGGCCACAAATTGGGTTGCCAACGTGCCATTATTTTCTCGACTTCCGCCGAAGTAAGGGCTGTTTGTCCAAGATGAGCTAAATCAAGTGGTTGCGGAATAACCTCGCCAATTTCAAGTAGCGGAAGATTGGTCGTGGAATTGCTCACGGAAACACGCGTAAAGTCGGGCCCCTTCTCGGGCCTGGGCAGTCTTGCCGCCTCGAGATTCTGTAGAAACCACTCAATGGAAGCTTCATGAATTCCATGTGGAGTGGGAACGTCATAAAATGCCGGACTTAAATCAATCGGAGTTACCCCACGACCCATAAGCAGCGAACGTTCAGGATTACTTAACGATAGCGGCCCCACCAAATAGATCGGAGCATGGTGTCCGCCGAGTTCGTCTCGAATCCAGCCAGTCCACTCCAGGAAGTTAGGATCGTCTCCGGAAAATCCAAGGAGCACAATGGAGTTTTCCAACAATGATTGTTGCACCGAATTAACGAAAGGGGCAAATTTTCTTGGGTACGTCCGATAATCCTCCTCCGACATAATGAATGGGGTTTCCGATGGAAATGAACCGTGAAGTTTGACTATTCGTGGAGCGAAGGCTGTGGTTAACTCGCTGGCTTTAGTCACTGGTTGATATGCCCTACCAGGAACTTCGGTTCTTTCAAGGAGGGTATCTTGGTTCGTCGTGAAGACGTCCGCCCAAGGCAGTTGGAGAAGTAGATGGTGAAGCTTTCCGGGTCGATAATCGGAATCAGGAATTTCGGAGCGGATCAGGTCGTTAAGTTTATGTTTATCAAATGCAGCTTCGTATTCGCTGGCAATTCGAACTGCGTTGGCATTGCTAAACCGCCTCTCTCGGGCCGTTATCTCCTGCGCGGTTTCACCAGGCTGGGCAGGATGTAATTCACTGAACATCGACCGGGCTAATTGGCTCCAAATGGGAAATCGCTTGGTAACACCCGGCAGAGGTTCTGCATTCAGGCTAAATCCTGCCCCGACCATGAGCGAGGCCCTGGACTTCGGCCACAGCCAAAGGTCCTTTTGCAGTTGTCGCAAATGTGTTGAGTCTGGAAGCGTCATATCGACGATTATTCGAAAAACTGCGGCCATTAAATTGGGATAGAATTCATAGGTTCGACGGGGCATTTTATTCGGGCAAGTTGCGCGTGCGTTTGCGTGTGGGGCGTACAGAAGTAGACGCTGTCTGTGAGCAAGGTGCCCGGCCAAAAGAGGTCAATGTAGCCGTACTTGCCAGAGATTTTCTTGGCCGGCTCTTCAAAGCTGGCCACGACGCGGCGTTGGATGCCGAAAATCTGGACAAACTCGTTCCAGAAGATCTGTTTTTCGGCCCGCTCGCTCTTTACGCCGGCCCAATCGCGGGAAAACTTGATCGCGTTGTGCCGGATTTCGTTCCAACTGATCGGCATGGTTAAGGAGTGTGCGCCGATTGATTATCGGCGTCAATGCCCCGAAAAAGCCTGTCCAGAATCATGGTCTTTCCGCTGGATAATGAGCGCACAGATTCCGTCTTTGGATGCCGAACAGCCCTCTTTCCATTCCTCTGCCAATCATTCCCCTGACACCTCCTCTGGCCGAAATACATTTAGGCTAGTATTGACATGCCGGATCATTGCCCCTGCGCGGTGCAATATCTTAAATTTGCTCATTGCTGAGAAAACTTTTTCAGGGCGCGGAGGAACACGAAGTTTTGAAAAAGACAATAGGAATGGCTCTTCTTCGTGCTCTTCGCGTGCTTCGTGGTGAAAATTGGGTTGTGCTTGCCTCTCCGTTGGTTCTTGCTTTCTCCGCGCCCTCCGCGGCTCCGCGCGAGAACCCTCATTCCATTCCTGCGCGACTTCGTCCACGGCCTCCGCCGTATGCGCTGTGGCACCGTTGGGCTCGCCCCGTGAGACGTCCGAGCCTGTTGCATTAGGCTTTTGATCGACAGAAAAAGCGTTGTCCATCCTCTTTTTTTTAAAACGGTCTTTCCTGCGCTCTTCTCTTCCAACAATCTTCGCGGTCCGAGGAACTGTTTGCGGGTCAAAATATATTGCGAAATATGTTGCAATCTCTTAATATGTGAGTCATGTTGCATATGTAATGTTAAATAGACATATAAAATGAGTGATGAAAAGGGCGATGAAAAAGGGAAAAGAGCCGCAGCGCACCATGGCTCAGGAAGACCGCCGCGTAAGGGCTGCGGCTTACAGGATGCCGCCCACGAGCCAGAAGCAGCCAGAGGCAGCCGCCGAGGGGGCAGGGATAACACGCGGTAAATACAACTTGCTCCAGAAGCCCACCCTAAACGAATCTGCTTTCACACTGCCGGCCAATGATATGACCATACCATTAACCCCGTGGACGATTTCGCTGGTCCTCCTTCGTTTGGAACTATGCTGGGCCTCCGCCCAAACTTGCGCCTTGATGTTCCGGTCAAAATCCTGTTTTAAAGAAGCATGAAGGCGCTTGTGAAACGCAACCGGGAGCCTGGAATCTGGTTGGAGGATGTTCCAGAACCGAAAATGGGTGTCAATGATGTGCTCATCCGAGTCCATAAAACCGGAATCTGCGGCACAGACCTTCATATTTACAACTGGGACGCCTGGGCCCAACGCACCATCCCCGTTCCCATGGTTGTCGGTCATGAGTTCGTCGGCGAAGTCGTCCAGACCGGGGCCAACGTGGTGGACTTTAAGGCGGGGGACATCGTCAGCGCCGAGGGGCACGTGGTGTGCGGGCGTTGCCGCAATTGCCTGGCCGGCCGGCGCCATTTGTGCGCGGATACCAAAGGCATCGGCGTCAACCGTCCCGGCGCCTTCGCGGAACTGATTGCCGTGCCGATGACCAATGTCTGGTATCATCGCCCAGGCATCGATCAGGATGTGGCCTCCATTTTTGACCCGTTCGGCAACGCCGTGCATACCGCGCTCTCCTTCAACGTGTTGGGCGAGGACGTTTTGATCACGGGCGCGGGGCCGATCGGCATCATGGCCGCCGCCGTGGTCAAACATGCCGGCGCCCGTTTCGTCGTCGTGACCGATGTGAACGATTACCGGTTGGACCTGGCCAAGCGCATGGGCGCGACGATCGCTTTGAACGTCTCCAAGGGCAACTTGCGCGACGCCCAGCGGGAGCTTGGCATGAAGGAGGGATTTGACGTCGGCCTGGAAATGTCGGGCAACCCGTCCGCCTTCCGCGACATGATTGCCAACATGGCGCATGGCGGGAAGATCGCGATGCTGGGCATCCCGTCGGAGCCTATCGCCATCGAGTGGAACACAGTGGTGTTTAACATGCTGACCATCAAGGGCATTTACGGGCGGGAGATGTACGAGACCTGGTATAAGATGACGGTGATGCTGGAGAGCGGGCTGGACATCAAGCCGGTCATCACGCACCGCTTCCACTTTAGCGAGTTTGAAAAGGGCTTTGGCGCGATGAAGTCCGGCCACTCCGGGAAGGTAGTGCTTGACTGGAGTAAATAGCACAAATGGTTCGTTCGAGAAAATTCTGGATTATTCTGGAATTGACGCAACGGCCCGGCGCGGGTTCATTATTCACCATTTATGACTGATTCAACGTTGGCCAATCAACCTCGCCCCGCCTCCGCCCCCGTTCCGTCCGCCGCGCTGTCGCGGGATGATGTTTCGGCCATTGATGATTTGCGGGCCAATTACAAGAATCTCCGCGCCGAACTGGCCAAGGTCATCATCGGCCAGGATGTCGTCATCGAGCGGTTGCTGATTTGCATTTTGGCGCGCGGACACGGCCTGTTGATGGGCGTGCCCGGCCTGGCCAAGACCACCATCGTCAATTGCCTGGCCCAGGCCATGTCACTGGAGTTCAACCGCATCCAATTCACGCCGGATTTGATGCCTTCGGACATTACGGGCACCGATATTTTGCAGGAGACCGACCAACCAGGCCGGCGCGCCTTCGTGTTCGTCAAGGGGCCGCTCTTTGCCAATATCATCCTGGCCGACGAGATCAACCGCACGCCGCCCAAGACGCAATCGGCGCTGCTGGAGGCGATGCAGGAGCATCGAGTCACGGTGGCGGGGCGGTTCTTTCCGCTGCCCGCGCCGTTTTTTGTGCTGGCTACGCAAAACCCGATCGAGCAGGAAGGAACCTACCCGCTGCCGGAGGCGCAACTGGATCGCTTCATGTTTTTCATCCATGTCGATTACCCCAGCAGCGCTGAGGAAGGGCGGATCGCTCGGGAAACGACGGGCGCGGCCCCGGCCCAATTGTCCAAACTCATTGACGGGCCGCAAATCATCGGCTTCCAGGAGGTGGTGCAACGCGTGCCGGTGCCGGATCATATTTACGATATGGCGGTCAAATTGGTGCGGCGCACCCGGCCGCGCGCCGAGCAAGCGCCGGAATGGATCAAGAAATGGGTGACTTGGGGCGCGGGGCCGCGCGCGGTGCAGTACTTGATCCGCGGCGCCAAGGCACGGGCGGTTTTGCACGGCAGTTACTTGGTGCGCAAGGAGGATTTGGAATCGGTCGCCGGCCCCGTGCTGACCCATCGCATCCTGACCAATTTCCAGGCGCAGTCCGAAGGCGTGGGCAGTTCGGATATCATCACCCGGTTGCTGACGGAAATGGGAGAAGAGCAACGTGGCTGAAACCGGCGCATGGCTGGATTCCCAGGTGCTCAACCGCTTGATGCACCTGACGTTGTTGGCGCGTTCGCCCATGGAAGGCTCCGTTTCCGGCTTGCANNGGCTTGCACAAAAGCCCCCATCGCGGCTCCAGCGTCGAGTTCGCCGAATACCGCAACTACGTGCCTGGCGACGACATCCGGCGGCTGGATTGGCGGGTGTTCGCGCGCACCGACCGGTTCTTTCTCAAGGAATACGAGGCGGAAACCAATTTGCGCTGTTACTTCGTGCTCGACGCCAGCGGCTCCATGAGGTTCGGCCAGGCCCCCGGCGGCAAGCTTGCCTATGCCAAGCGCTTAATCGCTACGCTGGCTTACATCACCGCGCACCAAGGCGATGCCTCCGGCCTGATTTGCGCCACTGGCAAAACTGTGGTCGAGATTCCGCCCAGGCGCAATCCGGCGCACTTGAAAGTCCTCTTCGAAACGTTGGACAAAGCGGAGGCGCGGGGGGAAACGGGCCTGATCACGGCCCTGCACGATTTGGCCGAACGGGTGCGGCGCCGGGCGATGGTGGTGGTGGTGTCGGACTTTTTCTGCGACTTGGAGCCGTTGCTGGAATGCTTTCAACATCTGCGCTTCCAAAAACACGACCTGGCGGTCTTCCAATTGCTGGATCGCGAGGAGTTGGAATTCCAATTCGACCGCCCGTTGCGCTTCGTCGATTTGGAAAGCTCCGTGAGCATTGTCAGCGAGCCTTCGAGCATTCGTGATGAGTATCTGCGGCAGTTCGGCCTCTTCCTGGAACAATTGCGCAGGGGATGCAACGAATTCGGGGTCGATTACCGGCAGGTGGTGACCGACCAGGACTACGAAAGGGTTTTGGCTGATTACCTTATTGAACGCGCCCATTTGGCCGCATCCTCGCCGTAACAAAGAAGCGCCCGGTCCCGTCGCAAGCCGCCCATGACTTTTCTCCAACCGTTCATCCTGCTGGGATTGCCGCTGGTGCTGGTGCCGGTGATCATTCACCTGCTCAACCGCCTGCGCCACCGCCCCAAGCCTTGGGCGGCCATGCGCTTTTTGTTGTCGGCCACCCGCAGTTCGACCAGCCACAGCAAATTGCGGCAGTTCTTGATCCTGCTTTGCCGCTTGCTGGCGGTGGCCATGCTGCTCCTGTTCCTGGCCCGCCCCTTGGCCGGCGGCTGGATCGGCTGGGCGCTCTCGCCCGCGCCGGACGCGATAGTGCTCTTGCTGGACCGCTCGGCCAGCATGGAAACGCAAACCGGCGGGAGCACCAAGCGGGAGCAGGCGCTCAAGCTGCTGGCGCAGGCGGCCCGGCCTTACGAGGGCGCCAGCCATCTCATCCTCATTGACAGCGCCACGCGCGCGCCGCAGGAAATCGCCAAGGCGGACAGCGTGGCCCAATTGTCCATCAGCCGCCCGACGGATACCGCGGCCGACCTGCCGGCCATGTTGCGCGCCGCTTTCGACTGGCTGGTGGACAATCATGCCGGCACGGCGGAAATCTGGATCGCCTCCGACGACCAGCGCAGCAATTGGCGTCCGGACGATGCGCGCTGGAAGAGCGTTATCGCGCAGCTTGCCGGCTTGTCGCAAAAGGTCCGCATCCGGCTCCTGGAATTGAACCAGTCGCCGGAAGCCAACGCCTCGATCTCGATCAAGGAACTGGTGCGCCGTTCGCGCGGCGCCAAAGGGGAACTGGACGTGGTGCTGGACATTCAGCGCAACCGCGCCACCAGCGCCACCGTGCCGGTAGTCCTGACACTCGACGGGCAGCGGTCGGAAACGGACGCTGCCCTGGAAGGCCAGTCGTTCCGCTGGCGGCGCAAGATCGATTTGGGCGCGCGCCGCGAAGGGGGCTGGGGCGGCTTTTCCCTGCCGGCCGACGCCAACCAGCGCGACAACACGGCTTGGTTTGTGTATGGGGCGGACACGCCCTTGCGCGCCACTGTCGTGAGCGTCGAGAGGGAAGTGGCGCGCGATCTGCAACTGGCCGCCGCATCCCACAACGCCGAGCCGGCCCAGGTGCTGGCAGCGGCGGCCATCGCCGGCGCCAGCCTGGAGAATTGCTCGCTGTTGCTCTGGCAGGCGCCGCTGCCCGAAGGGGCGGAGGCGGACTTGCTGCAATCCTTTGCGGCCGAGGGCGGGGTCGTCATTTTCTTTCCGCCGGGCCAAGCCGCCTCGCGGCAATTCGCCGGCCTGAGTTGGGGCGATGCGCAAACTTCCGACTCGCCGGAGGGCTTTCGCATCTTGCGTTGGAACGAGGACGAAGGGCCTTTGGCCAAAAGTGACGAACATCTGAGCCTGCCCCTGACCCAAACGACTTTCGCGCGCCGCCAGCAGATCATTGGCCCAAAGAATGTCCTCGCGGCCTTCGAGGATGGCTCGGCCTTCCTGGCCCGGCAAGGTGTCGGCAAGGGCGAGGTCTATTTTTGCGCGTCGCTCCCGCAAACCGAGTGGTCCAGCCTGGGCGAAGGTCCCGTGCTGGTGCCAATGTTGCAACGCCTGCTGCTGGCGGGCGGACGCCGCTTGCAACAGGTCTCCGCCGTCGCTTGCGGCGAATTGGGACCGGCCGATCTGGCCCGCTCATGGGTTTGCGTCGATTCGACACGGTCGAAGGACATCCGGTTCGAGGCTGGCGTGTATCGCGGCGGCGACCGCTTGCTGGCGGTAAACCGGCCGCCCGCGGAAGACGAGCCGGATGTGATCGATACGGATGAAGCCCGGAAGCTCTTCGGCGGTCTGCCCGTGCAAACGCTGGAGGAGCGGCATTTGGAAGTTGGACAAATGCAAGGGGAAATCTGGCGGGTGTTTGTTTTCGCCATGTTGTTCTTCTTAATCGGGGAAAGCATTTTGATTCTGCCAGCGAAGCCGCCGCCGCCAGGCCCGGCCCGCCCGGCGCCACGTCCGCAGCAACGGGAGGAGCAACCCGCATGAGGCATTTGTCCCTGGCCGCGCCCGTCTTGGTGATCCTCCTGGCCGTGATGGCTTGGGCGGGGGCGGGATGGCTCTGTCACGCCAATTGGCGCCGCGCGGCCCGCCGCCGCACCGCCGGCCGCCTGGAGGCCTTGCGCTTTGTCTTGATCACGGTGCTGGCGGCTACGCTGCTGCGGCCCGAATATGTGGAGACGCTGCAACGAACGGCCGCGCCGGAAATCGTCATCCTAGCCGACGCCTCGGACAGCATGAAAACGCGCGACGTCAGCCTGACCAACGGCGTGGTTAGCCGCCAGCAATGGCTGGCGCAAGAGTTGGCGCGGCGGTTCTGGCAGCCCTTGCAGGCCAAGGCCAAAGTATCCGTCGAGCCTTTTGCCGCGCCGGCGACGAACCAAAACGCGATCAACGGCACGGACTTGAACCTGGCCTTGGAAGGCCCGCTCCATCGCTACAAGAATCTCAAGGCCATTTTGTTGTTGACCGATGGCGATTGGAACATGGGCTCATCCCCGCTGGGCATCGCCACGCAGTATCGCGAGCAGGACATCCCCATTTTCGCCGTCCCGGTCGGGCGGGAAACCCCCGTGCCGGATTTGATTCTCGAGAGCGTCTCGGCCCCCTCCTACGGGCTGTTGGGCGAGGAGATCGCCGTCGCCTTCAAAGTCGTTAATCACCTGGCCCGCGAAGTCAAAACGACCGTCACCATCTCCGATAATTTCGGCGTCTCCGTCAAGAAGGACATCACGATTCCTGCCCAGGGCGAATTGGAGGATTCCGTTCTCTGGTCGCCACGCCAAGTGGGCGCCGTCAACGCCACCGTCGAGATTCCGGTGCAACCGGACGAGGCGATCGCCGAGAACAACCAGCGGAGCTTTCAAATGGCGGTGCGTGTGGAGAAACTCAAAGTGCTGGTGGTCGATTCCCTGCCCCGATGGGAATACCGATATTTGCGCAACGCCCTGGCCCGCGATCCCGGCGTCGATTTGCACTGCTTGTTGTGGCATCCGGGCCTGGAACCGGGCGGCGGATTGGATTACCTGGCCGCGTTTCCCGGCAGCAAAGAAGCGCTGGCGCCCTATGACGTGGTTTTCCTCGGTGACGTTGGCATCGGCCAGGGCGAACTGAAGGAGCTGGACGCCGAATTGCTCAAGGGCCTGGTCGAGCAGCAAGGCAGCGGCTTGGTGTTTGTCCCCGGCCGCAGGGGCCGGGAAGCGACGCTGACCAACAGTCCGCTCAAGGACTTGTTCCCCGTCGAATTGGACACCGCCAAGCCCGGCGGCATTGGCCTGGAAAACGAATCGCAATTAGTATTGACCAGCATCGGCAAACGGCACTGGCTGACGCGGTTTGATTCCGACGAGGAGCGGAACGACGAACTGTGGAAACAACTGCCCGGCTTTTTCTGGTCGGCCGCGGTGGAAAAGAGCCGGCCTGGCTCGGAGGTGTTGGCGGTGCATGGCGCCCTGCGCAATCAATGGGGGCACCTGCCGCTGCTGGTGACCCGCCCGGCGGGCAGCGGCAAGGTTTTGTTTTTGGGCACCGACAGCGCCTGGCGCTGGCGCCGGGGAGTCGAGGACAAATTTCACTACCGTTTTTGGGGCCAGGTCGTCCGCTGGATGGCCCATCAGCGGCACCTCTCGGAAAAGGACGGCGTGCGCTTGAGCTACAGCCCCGAAACACCCGCAGCCGGCGACACGGTTTTCCTGCAGAGCACGGTCCTGGACCAATCCGGATTTCCTGTTGACAAAGGGCCGGTCACGGGCACGGTGACCTCGCCCGGCGGACGGACGGAACGGCTGGATTTCGGCCAAATCGAAGGCGGTTGGGGCGTCTTCAAATCCAGCTTCACGGCGCAGGAGGCGGGCCGTTACAAAATAGAGGTGTCCTCCGAGCCTTATGGCCGGCATCTGACCACTGAATTGTTGGTGTCCCGGCCGCAGATCGAAAAGGAGGGGCAGCCTGTCAACGCGCAAATCCTGGGGGAAATCGCCGCCCTGACGCGGGGTGCGACTTTTTCGATGGCGGACCTGGACAAGATGGTGGGGCAAATCGCGCTCTTGCCCGAGCCCAAGCCGGTGGAGAAGCGCATCCGGGTTTGGAGCGATCCGGCCTGGGGCGGGGCGATTTTGTTATTGTTGACGTTGTATTGGGTCGGCCGGAAATGGGCGGGGTTGGTGTAGGGCTGGCCTTCGAAGCGGTTGTGCCGCTGATATAACTGGCTTTCAAACCGGCAAACCGAGACTGGACCGAACTTCACGACGAATGCTCCTGCAGTTTTTGAGCGCCAGCCGGGCCTCCGCTAAAGTCGCCGTGTCTCCGGGGTATCTGAAATCCACCGCGCAATCCGCCAGCAGGTGCGCCTGCGGGAGAAAAACGGCCATAGAGGTTCCAGCGGCAGCAACAACTTCAGCAAAGCCGCCAGATCGTGCGTCCTGGGAAAGGCCACCCCGGCCTCGCACAGCAGCGCCTTGAAGTATTTCTCCACCGTTTCCTGCGTCAGTGGCTTCATAGAGAACGTCTCCTTTGGCCAAAATCTCCTGGATGAAACAATCGCCGCATTGCAGCCGCCGGGCGATGAATTCCGGCGTCCGGACGATTAGGTCAAGCGGAAAATCAGCCGGGATGCGCTGGCGGATCTCGAGCGATTTGCGGCCCCGCTTGCGGTTAAACGGCATGATCACGAGCACATCCACATCGGAGTCCTCGGTGGGTTTGCCGTAGGCGTACGAACCAAACAGGACGATCTTGCGAGGGTGAAATTCTCGCGCAATCGCGTTGCTGAAGGCCCGGATTTGAACGCTTGACCAAGGGGAAATGATTAGACCGCAAATACTTCCTTGTGTCAAACCACATGAATCTGGTCAGAATACGTATTGACTGACGGTCTTTTGCTTCCGCTCCAGCATGGACAAGGTTCGTGTCGATAAGAAAACTCACCTGACTGGCAAGTCATGCCGCTCTGGCGGCGGCGGAACCCTTACACCTTGAAGGGTTATTCTAGGAAGAACTACACTATGACTCAACTTCTCGATGCTGTCAATTGCTTCGCGGACGTTACGCTCCAAGCCTGAGTTTTTCGGGGGGGTCCTCCACAATTCCAGTGGATAAGCGTCCTCGAGAAGCAAGCGGTTGAAATGAGCGAGCTTGAAGCCTGTCGGGCGTTCGTAGGTAAGGCCGGCCGTTTCGGGCCGCAAGGAGACACCTTTGAATCGCCCAACTTTGTAAATGCTCGGTCCTCCCACTAGCTTCTGCAGAGCCTGCACAATAACCTCTTGAGCCTGCTTCGAGCTTGGCGGCGATGGCTGATAGCTCCTCAACAATGATTGATCCGATTCTGACAAACTGTCCCACAGAAAAACGGATGTTGGATCCGAATGTTCGCTCAATCGTTTTATGAGGCCCGGCAAATCCTTGAGGTCATCCGCTGAAAACGTCGGGGCGCCATCTTTCGAAACGCCCTGCTCTGTCAGAACAGCCCGCAATAGCGGCAATGCCGCTTTGTCCCCTGCCATCCCTAATGCCGCTGCGGCTTTAGACCTCATGCCCGGCGGCCTCGTCTTGTCTTGAACCGCCTTCTCGCATAGATCCATAACTTCTTCATCTTTTGGGTCCGCGCCGGCCAGAGACCAGAGTGCCCACTGGCCGACGTCGGTCTCCGGGCCTTGCGGAAGGCTGACGTCCGCAACCGGCCCTTGCGCAAGCTCCATCAACTTATTTTTCCATTCTGGCAAATTCGTGTGAAAACTGCCCGTCGCCGCGCAGGCACAGTACTGGATTTGGGTGTTGGTATCATTCAGACCAGCTTCGATTCCGGCAATGATCTCCTTATGCCGTTCTGGCAAACCCTTGTTGGCAACAGCGAACGATTCGTACGCCGGGAAGTAATGTTGACCCTTTGACCGCTTGGCGGCTGCAATCTCGATCAAACGCAGCGCCCCGCCATTGTTATTGGTTCCCAACGCGAGCATGGCCAGTCCGGCAGCCTCCATCCGTGCCCCTTGGAAATTGCCAAAAAATAATGGCTGCAAGCCTGGCGCTGCCAGACTATTGTAGCCAAGCCAATGCCGCCATTCCCATGCAGCCCGGGCTTCCAGCCGTGCTATGGGGTCGCGAGCCAGCGGCAGGGGCCCTTCGTTCAACCTTTTCTCCAGCGTCGGCACCGCCTTTGATCCCAAGGCCAGCAACGCGCGTAAAGCAGGATCATTGGTTACGACCTCCGGCGATTGTGGGATTTTGTAGCCGTGCTGCCCATTTTCATCCATGTTCCGCTGTCCATCAAACAGCGCCATGCTGTCCAGCCATTGCGTTACGGACTTGAAATGGTAAACCGGTTCATCGGTGTACCCGTAGATCAGGAGGAATAATAACCCAATGACGATAATTCCGACCACTGAATACCACCGTTTCCAGGCGCCCAATCCCTCCCGCCGGAGATGATTCAGTCGTTGCACAATTTGGGCCGTTCCATTCAAGGCCAGCCCCGTTTCCACGACCGGCAAAGCCAGCACGCGTAAGGCCAGTTGAGCCAGCCATTGTGCGTAGGAGCCGCGATCCCTAAATTGAGCGCAGGCGATCCGGTCGGCTTCCTCCTCGCAAGCCAGATTGTGGGCGGCGGGAACATTCCAGACCAGCGGGTGAAACCAACATATTGCTTTCATCCATCGCCAACCCAGACACCAGATCAGATCGCGCTGGCGGCAGTGCGCGATTTCATGGGCCAGCAGCGCGGAGATTTCAACGGAAGAAAGTGTTCGAACCAGTGTTTCCGGCAGCATAATCATCGGCTTCAACGGGCCGCAAATGAAGGGAGAAACAATGGCGTCCGAAACGCGAATCTCAATAGTCCTGTGAACACCCAACTCCGCCTGAATATCCCGAGCCAGCTTCCGCAGCATTGGCCCCGCAAGGCCGGCCGCATTTCTCAAACGGGAAAGTTCAATCTGGAGCCAGATCAGTCGGATGGCGCCACAAATCCCACCGAAGCACCAAATGATTGACAAATAGCGGCCCCGCGATCCTCGCTCCGGAGAGATTGAAGACAGCGACGATCTCAATTCTACGGGAGATTTGCCTGTTTCGACCCGTTTTGCAGGGGAGCGTGTAGCTGATGAATGCTCCTGGATTGCTTGGCTGCCTGCCACGGGCAAGAGAGCGCCCGCAGAACCGACTTCAGGGACGCGCACGGTGGGAATCGCTATCGAGAAGACTGGTTTCGGAAGCAAAGGCACCAAGGGCAGCACCAGGCCGAAGCAGAACATGCCGCGCCAGAGAATGAGGCGCCACCGAGCATGAGCTTTGCGCAGCAGCCCATGCGTCACCCACGCCAGCGCGAGCAAGGCGGTCCATTGCAGCATGACAACGTCGGCCGGGGAAGAGGCTTGGAACATCGGCCAATTCATTTTGCCCTCCTTTTTGGTTTTTGCGGCGCTACGCCGGCGGCCGTTTGCCGGATGAATTCCAGATCGGACGGATTGATGTCTCCCGTTTCCACCAGTTGCGCCACTAATTCCGTCTTGGAGCCGCCCGCAAAAACGCGCGCCAGTGTCCGCATCATTGTTTGAAGCATCCTGGCTTTGGGAACGCAAGCCGCGTAATAAAACGCCTTCCCTTGCAGCCTGCGGGTGACATGCCCCTTTTCAACCAGATTGACCAAGGCCGAACGCAGAGTCGCATTTTCAATTGGCCACGAAAAATGGGCTTGAACCTCCCCCGGCTTCGACTCGCCCCGGGTCCACAGGATTCCCAAAGCCTCCAGCTCGTTTTGATTCAACGCAATCATAAGCACATGCAGACTTTTCACACATTTCGCGCCACCCGTCAACCTTTTTGTGTGAATACTCCACACTTTCAGTCAAAAAGGCCAAAGCAAAAGGCCTGCAATGGTGACACACTTGCCTTTGCAGCAGCTCAACGCATTGGGGAAGACTGAAGCAGGAAGGCCAGGATAAAGAAGCCTTCAGGCATAGACCAGGAGGTGAATATCGTCGGGCAGGTTGTCGGAGATGTCGCGGATGATGTTGCCGCTCAACAAATGGGCCAGCCCCTTGCGTTCCGGCGCCCCAAGAATCAAATAGGACGCCCCCATGGTGGCGGCGATATCGACAATGGTGTCCGCCACCGAATCGCTCACCGCGTAGCACGGGAAAATCGGGTGCGGGCCGGCCTTGCTTTTGGCGGCCAGAAACATCTCGCGCGCCTCGTCGTCTTCGTGCCATTTGCGTTTGTAATCCTGCTCGGTCAGCGCCGGCAGCGACCGCACGAATAGCAGGTAAAGCGGGCGGTGTGTCTGGCGCGCTTCCTCGATGGCGAAATCCAGCGTCTTTCCCAAACCCCGCACCGCGCACATCATCGGCGGGCCGTCCACCCCGGCGGCGTCGAAGCTCATCGTCGTCAGGGGCGGGGGAGTGGCCGCCGCCGGCGTCGTGGAGGCGGCCGCCGCCTGCGTGGCTTTGGAGCGGCTGGCGTACTCGGCGGCCAAGCCGCGCAGCACAAGTCCCATCACCAGCACAGCCATGGCGAAAATGAGCGCGGAGTGTTTGGTCGCGAAAAGCGAAATCTCGATCGACAACATAATGAGGAAGGTCACGAACATAATCGACCGTTCCCAAGTCACCAACCCCAGTTTCCGGTCCGTGCTGCAGGCGCCGAGGTTCGTGGCAATGGCGCCGACGACGCCCACCGCGTAGAGTTCCGCCAATCCGCCTATGTCCCGCACAGTCAGGACCAAGATCATCGGGATCACTGTCGCCACGATCAAGCCCAGGTTGGGCACGCCGAACTGGTTGAGCTTTTGAAACCGTGGCGGCAGTTCCCCATCGCGCGACATCAAGAACGAAATGGCGACGAGATCGACAATCGCCGTGTTGACCGCCGAGAGCAGCAAGAATCCAAACACCAAGCTGACGATTATTCCGGCCCAATGCCCGAGCAGCGGATGATGGGCGCCGCTGACGAATACCTCGGCCATGTACTTGAGCATGTAATCCCGCACGCCAGGATGGCCTGGCGCATCCACGTCCGGATTGGCCGGGTCCGTGGCGTTGATTCTCAAGTGAGGGAGGGCAGTCATGGCCAGGCTCAGGAGGGCGGTGAAAATGCACACCTCAAACATGACCCAGAGGATGGCGGGAGTGGACGTTTTGGATACATTCGGATTGGCGTCGCTCGTGCCCGAATTGAGCTTCATCACGCCGGTGGAGTTGGCGATGGCCTCCACCCCGGACAAAGCAAGCACCACGCCGACAAAGCCTGTCCAATTCTTGACGAACCCCCCGGTCAGCGGCTCCAAGTTTTGCACAGCCTGCCCAAGGTGCGGCAGGCAAAAAATCCCCAGCAGCAGCACCACCACCGCTGTCGGCACCGAAACCAAAAACGCCAGGCCGCCGGTGGACCTGGGACCGAAAATGTTGAGCAACCCAATCATGACAATAGCCCCCGCCGCGTAGAGTGCGGGATGCGGCACGCCGAAGTAATCGAACGCCGAAAGCGCGCTCAAGGCCGCCGTGACGATGTAATCGGCGATCAGCAGGAACGCTCCGACGATGGAAATGACGATCGAGCGGTGCCGGACACTCGCGTACACTCCCCCGCCGTCGGGATAATGCCTGCAAATGGCCATGTAGTTGACCCCCACCAAAGCCGTCAGCACGCACATGGCCGCAATAAGCCAAAAGGAGCCGTAACCGCCAACGGCAAAGGCCAGGCCGATCACGTAAGCCTTGCTGGTGCCCCAATCGCCGTAGAGAATGGCCGCGGCGCGGGGCGCATCCACATTGCGAGGTCGTCGCGTGTTACCGGCAACGATCATCGAATAGAGAGCAAATCATGGGGCTGGAAACTAAGGGCACTCGCCGCCGATGACAAGAAATAATACCGTTGATCCCCAGTCAATCATTGGCCCCGATGAATTCCCGGTGCAGGCGCGCATAGACGCCGTCGTTGCGCAGCAAGCTTTGATGCGTCCCGCGCTCCACGATCCGCCCGCGGTCCAACACCAGCACCAAGTCGGACTTCCGAATCGTGCTCAAGCGGTGCGCCACCACAAAGGCCGTGCGCCCGCGCAGCAATATCTCCAAGGCCCGTTGCAGGCGGGTCTCGGTTACCGTGTCGATGGCGCTGGTCGCCTCGTCCAAAACCACGATGCGCGGATCGGCCAGCATGGCGCGGGCGAAACAGACCAATTGCCGCTGCCCCAGCGAGAGCGCGGCGCTTTGCTGGCCGACCTGGTGATGCAACCCATCGGAGAGCGCCTCGATCATGTCCAGGCAGTCGAGCGTTTGCAGCGTGTGCCGTACGTCGTCCTCCGTCGCCTCGGGCCGCGCGAAGCGGATATTGTCCAGAACCGAGCCGGAGAAGAGAAAATTGTTTTGCTGCACGCTGCCCATCTGCGCGTGCAGCGAATCGCCCGTGATGTCAAGAAGATTATATCCGTCCAGCAAAATGCGCCCCCGCGCTGGCAGATAGAGTTTTTGCAACAGCGCGGCGATGGTCGTCTTGCCGCTGCCGGTGTGCCCCACCAGCGCGATGGTCTGGCCCGGTTCGGCCACAAAGGATATGTCCGTCAGCACCGGCCGTCCGGGCTGGTACTCAAAATGCACCGCGTGAAATTCGACTCGTCCGCGCACGGGCGGCAACGGCTTGGCGGCGGGCGCATCGCGCCATTCCGGTACGAGGTCCATCAGGCGGAAGAGGCGTTCGGCGCCGGCCATGGCGGTCAGGGCCTGGTTATAGCGGTCGCCCATGACTTGCACCGGCTCAAAGAACAGGTTGGCCAAAAAGAAGAACATGACCAGGTCGCCCACTTCCATGTGGGCCCATCCGTGCCATTTCAAAGCGCCATATCCGCCCAGCAACGCCATCACCCCCAGAAACAACTGACTCTTCATTTGCAGCAGCGGCACGAACACCGCCGATGCGCGCGCCAGGCCGACGTTGTTGTCGCCATGCACGTTGACCAGCTTGCGAAAAAAGCCCGCGTTGACCTCGTGCCGCACGAAGGCTTGCGTGACGCGGATGCCGCCCAAAGATTCCCCCAGAGTGGAAGTTAGCCGGCTCCAGGATTGCTGCACTTTGCGCAGCCTTGCCGCCATGACGCGCCGGTAATGTTCGTTAATGACCCAGATGGCCGGCGCCAGCAGCAGCATGACGGCAAAGAGCTTCCAATCATACCACGCCATCAACGCCGCCGAGACGGCCATCTGCATCCCCTGCACCGTGAGCACAAAAGACACGTCCTGCACTCCGACGCGGATGCTGTCGATATCGGAAGTAAGCCGGCTGATGATGCGTCCGAATTTGGTCTGGTTGAAAAAGGACATCGGCAGGGTCATCAGTTTGTCGAAGAGGTCCCGGCGCATGTCATGCACTACCGCTTCGCCCAATTCCAAGGTGAAGCGCTGGCGGAAGTGCAGCGTGATCACCATGGCCAACGTCAAGCCGAGGTAGCCCGCCGCGTGCCACTGGATGCCGCGCCAATCCCGGCCGGTGATCGGGCCATTGATGGTCTGGCCAATCAGCCACGCCATGGCCGGCAACTGGAGGCCCCTCAAGAACGTCAAGACGAAAAGCGTGTTGCGCCGGGCGCGGTACGGCTGAGTATAACGGAAGATGCGCCGCACCAGCGACCAGCGCAACGGCGCCTGGCCGGCCTCGCCTTCCTCCTGCTCCTGATAATAAGTGATCGCCTCGCGCTCGTCGGCGGTCGTGTCCGGCGGCGGGGGCGCAGGACTGGCCGGGGGTGGGGTGGTGGCGCTCATGCCGCGTCTCCCTGGGCCTCGCCCAGGTCCATCAATTGGAGCAGGGCTGTGGCATGGTACGGGCCGGGCCGATGGGCCAATTGATCGTGCGTGCCGCATTCGGTCAACCGCCCATCCTCCAAGACAAGTATAATATCCGCCCGCCGCAGCAAACTCAGCCGGCTGGAGACGACAAAGGTCGTCCGGCTGGCCATGGCCGCGCGCAAGGCGGTGACGATTTCGCGCTCGGTCTTGGAATCGACCGAAGCTGTCGGGTCGTCCAGGATGAGAATTGGCGGTTCCAGCAACAAAGCCCGCGCCAGGGCCAGCCGTTGCCTTTGTCCGCCGGAAAGGTCCACCCCGGATTCGCCCAGCACCGTCGCGTAGCCTTTGGGCAGCTCCATGATGAACTCATGCGCGCAGGCCGTCCGTGCCGCGTGCTCAATCCGGTGCTGGGAGGCATGGGGATGGCCAAAGGCAATGTTGGCGCTGACGGTGTTGGAAAAGAGAAAGCTCTCCTGGTACACGATGCCGACCTGGCGGCGGAAGGCGTCCAGGTCCAATTCCCGCAAATCCAGGCCATCGGCCGTCACCCGTCCGCGCTGCGGATCATAAAAGCGCGGAATCAAACTCAAGACCGTGCTTTTGCCCGCTCCTGTCATGCCGAAAATGCCGACGACCTGCCCAGGCTCGGCCTGGAAAGAAACGTCATGCAGCACCGGTTGTTCCAGGGTATAGCCAAAAGTCACCGCCTCAAAGGTGATTCGGCCCGTCAGTTTTTTGGGGATGATGGCGTGCGGTTTGCTTTCCACGCCGAGCGGCATATCGAGCACTTCAAAGACGCGCCGGGCCGCGGCCAGGCTTTGCTGCACCGAGTTGGCGATGGTGGAGATATTGGCCACCTGCCCGTTGAATTGTTGCAGCAGGCCGGCGAACACCACCAGGCCGGTGCCCAGCGGGATTTTCCCTTGGAGATATAACCAGCCGCCGTAGGCGAAGAGAATCACCAGACTGGCCTGCGAGAGCAGTTGCGTGACCGGTGTGAAAATGGAGATGTCCAGAAAAATGAGCCGTTGCTGCGAGGAGACCCGCCCGTTGGCTTCCGCAAAACGGCGGATTTGATGCCGTTCGGCGGCGAACCCTTTGATCGTCTGCATGCCGCGGACGCTCTCGGTGAACAGTTGCACCAAATCGTCGGACAATTCACGGTTGCGCAAATAGCCCGGGCGCAATCGCCGGGAATAATAATCGGTCACCCACCACAATGGAATGGCGACCCACAGGCAAGCCACCGTCAGGCCCGGCTCAATGCGCCACATGAAGATGGCATACGCCCCCAACGTCAGCAGCATATTTAGCCCCTGCAACAAGACGCCATCGACGAACAAGCGCGTGTTCTGCACATCGCCGGTAACGCGATTGAAGATCGAACTGGCCCCATGCACGTCAAAAAAGCGGAAACTCAGCCGTTGCAAGCGCGCGTAGAGTTGGTGGCGCAAATCCGGCACGATTTCGCCCTGGGTCAACTGCGCCGTCGTCATATTATACCAGTAAGTCAAAATGGCTCGTAGCACAGCCTGCGCCACAATGGCCAGGGAAAGCGCCGTCACGATTTGCAGTGCCGTCCAACCGGCCGGCGGCGTCCAGCCAAACGGATAACGCGGCGCCTGCAGGGAGCGGTCCAGCGCGTGCCGGATGACATCGATCACCAGACCCAACAACTGCAAGCCGAGCAGTGCCAGGAGCAAGAGCACCAGGCTCAAGGCCACCGAGAGCAGGAAGTCGGCGCGATGCCGCCAAGCCAGGGCCAATAGGCGCCGGACGAGTTCCCCTGTAGGGTACTCGCGGCTGGGTTGGATGCTGTTTGGCGGAGCCGGCATGAGTTTCGTTGTCCGGCGGCCTCCAAGGCCGCCTCGATTCACAATCCAAGGTGTCCGCCGAAAGTCAAAGGCAAATTTGGCAGTGCCTCAACTACCGAAACCCAATCCTCCCTTAAGAACTGTGAGCAAGGCACGCCTTTTTCCTCCTTGAAGTTTTGCCGCGGGAAAGGCAGGTATCGTTGATGCAAGTTTGCCCGTGAGTGAAGAAATCTATTTGGGAATCGATCTGGGCGCGGAAAGCGGACGGGTCATGGCCGGCGCGTGGAACGGTCGAGCCATGCGTGTGGAGGAGTTGCATCGTTTTTCCAACGGCCCTGTCCATGTGGCCGATACGCTACGCTGGGATGTGCTCCGGCTTTGGACGGAAATCCAAAACGGCCTGGCCGTGGCGGCCAAACGTTTCGGCGACGCCATCGTCTCGGTCGGAGTGGACACTTGGGGCGTGGATTTTGTCCTGCTCACCAAAAACGGGGAAATGCTGGGCCAGCCGTACCATTATCGGGACGCGCGGGTGGCCGGGATGTTCGAGGACGCGTTCCGCCGGGTGCCGCGGGCGGAAATTTTCGCGCAGACGGGGTTGCAATTCATGGAGATCAACACGCTGTATCAGTTGCTGGCCTGGCAACGGTCGCACCCGGAGTTGCTGGCGGCGGCGGATTGCCTGTTGATGATGCCCGATTTTTTCCATTGGTGCCTGTGCGGGTCGCGCGTGGCCGAGTTTACGAATGCCACGACCAGCCAGTGCCTGAATCCGCTCAAACGTGATTGGGCTTGGGCGATGCTCAAAAAATTGGAGTTGCCGAGCCGCATTTTCCCCAAGATCGTGGCGCCGGGCACGGAATTGGGGCGCTTGCGGGAGTCGGTCTCGAAACGAACCGGTTTGGGCCGGATCAAGGTGGTGGCGCCGCCAACGCATGACACCGCTTCGGCTGTCGCCGCCATTCCAACGGCCAACACGGGGCGGAGCGATTGGGCTTACATCAGTTCCGGGACCTGGTCGCTGATGGGCATCGAAGCGGCCGACGCGGTGTTGACTGATCGGGTGTTGCAGCTCAATTACACCAACGAGGGGGGGATCGACGGAACATTCCGCGTGCTCAAGAACATCTCCGGCCTCTGGTTGGTGCAACAGTGCAAAAAGGCCTTCGAGGCTCACGGCCGGAATCTTGATTACGCCGAATTGACGGGCTTGGCAGAAGCGGCCGCGGGGCCGCACGCGATCATAGATCCTGACGAAGGGCGCTTGGTCAATCCGCCGGACATGCCGGCTGCGATGAAAGCCCTTTGCCGGGAAACCAACCAGCCCGTGCCGGAAAGCGAAGGCGCCTTAATCCGGTGCGCTTTAGAAAGTTTGGCCGCCAAGTACGGCGCGGTGCTGGCGGGGTTGGAGGAATTGGCCGGCAACAAGATCGAGGTCATCCACGTGGTGGGCGGCGGCTCGCGCAATCCCTTGCTCAATCAACTGGCGGCCAACCGTTGCGGACGGCGGTTGGTGGCCGGGCCGGTGGAAACGACGGTGTTGGGCAACGTGCTCTCGCAGGCGCGCGCGGCGGGAGAATTGCAGTCGCTGGCGCAGATGCGGCAGGTAGTGCGATCTGGCAGTGAACTGCAGGTGTTTGAGCCGAAGCTTTAGATAGATTTATGCGCAAAGACAAAATTGGTTGGGCCGCCCGGGCCCGGAGCGCCAAGCGGCGCCGCCCGCTGCCGCGCTCATTCAAGGATTTGACCCCAAATAAACACTTTAATCCACGCACCTTCTTTTACGAGATGGTGTGGAAGGCTTTGGTGACGCGCCGCGTCGGGGAACAGGTCCGGCCCAAATTCCCCAAACTGGCTCACGGACAGGTCGCGCTGACGTGGATCGGCCATGCGTCGTTTCTGGCGCAATTTACGGATTTGAACGTATTGATCGACCCCAATTTTGCCAACTGGCTGGTCGTCATCAAACGTCTCCGCCGGTCAGGATTGAAAATCCAGGATTTGCCGCCGATTGATCTGGTGCTGTTGACGCACGCGCACTTCGATCATTTTCACCGGCCGACCCTGCGCCGGCTGCCTTCACCCAAAATCGCGGTCATGCCCTGGGGCATGGGTGACTTGGCGGCAAACCTTGGCTTCGAACGGATCATTGAACTGCAATGGTGGGAAAGCTTCTCGCACGGAAAGTGGCGGGTCACGCTGACGCCCTCCAAGCATTGGGGCGCGCGCGTGCTGCGGGACCATCACCGCGGTTACGGCGGGTTCATGATTGAACATCAGGGCCGGCGCCTCTACCACGCGGGCGATAGCGCTTATTTTTCTGGATTCAAAGAAATCGGCCGCATATGCCCGCCGGAAATCGCGTTGCTTCCCATTGGCGCCTACTTTCCAGACACTTTTAGACATTCCCATATGGGACCGGACGAAGCCATCAAGGCGTTCGGCGATCTGGCCGCAAAATGGCTGGTGCCGATGCACTATGGCACCTTCAAGTTGTCGTTTGAAGACATGGACGAACCGCCGCGATGGTTGAAGGAATTGGCCGAAAGCAACGGACTGATCCATCGTTTGCGAATCTTGCAAGAAGGGGTGCCCGCCGTGTTTTAATCCACAACCGGCGGTGGTCTGGAAGCGCCGCCCTACATCCTGTGGGGTCTTTTCGGGGATTTATCGGAATAATCGGCTTTTTTTCAATTCTTTTTCAACGTCATAAAATGCTTAACATAAGCAACTTAGGATGATTGTGCGCAAAAATGTGTCAAATCTCAAAAAAACTTGTTGTCAAACCGCGTTGGATTTTCTATTGTCCGCTTCTAATGCACCGTTTTTTGGTGTGCCGGGGGCGAACTGGCTTTGGCCCCAAAGCATCAAAAACGTATTAACGTAAACAATCGCAGGAGGAACATGAAAATTGAAAAATGGACAATAGGGTTGGCCGCCGCAGGCGTGGTCACCCTTTCGCCCGTGCTTCTCGCTCAGACGAGCACGGTCCCGCAGTTGGTTCCAATGAATACGGCCCTGACCGCCACCACTATCAGTGGTTACGTGGACACGTCGGCTGTTTGGAACCCAGGCACAGGCAACGCCAATCCGGCGCCTTATGCCTTTAACCACGGCAAACAAGACGGCTTCAACCTGAACGCCGTTGACGTCAAAATCGCCAAAGCAGAGGACGAAACGCAATGGTCGGCTGGTTATGTCGCCGAATTGAGTTACGGCCCGGATGCCCAAGCCATCGATGGAGGCGCTTATCCGATTCGTCAGGCATACGTCGAACTGAAAGTGCCGATCGGCAACGGCCTTGATTGGCAATTGGGCCGCTGGGATAGTTTGCTCGGCTACGAATCCAGTGATTCCATGAATGACCCGAACTACACGCGTTCGTACGGCAAAACGTTCGAGCCGACCGAAAATACCGGTCTGCTGGCCTCCTACAAATTCTGTGACGCTTTCAGCCTTAAGGCCGGCGTTGCGGACACGCTGACCACGACTGGCTTTAGCGTGAATGATCGGGTCACCACCATTGGCGTCACGCCAATTGAGAGCAAGAAAGCCGCTCTGGTTTTGGCCGCGTTGACTGCTCCCGATAGCTGGGGAGCCTTCAAAGGTTCCACACTCGTGGGCGGTTTCGACGATGGGCAAGGCGCCGAGACTCACAACCGGGAGGAGGTCTATGTTGGAACCACCATTAACACGCCCATCACAGGGCTGACCTTTGGCGGTTCCTGGGACGCCATTTTCCACACCGACGTTCCTTCCTTTATCACTGGTGCCGACACGGATATGGGCTACTTCACGGCCTACGCTGGTTACGTTTCGTATAAAGCGACCGATAAGCTGACCATCAATGGTCGCGTTGAATATGCCACCGGCCCCGTTTTGGGTGCATTGGCCGATGATGTCAACGGCGTTGGCTCGTTAGATACGGACGGAGGATTCTTCTACGAGGCGAATCCGTTGGATAAGGTTTTGGCCCTGACGGGCACGGTCCAATACAACCTGTGGGACAACGTCATCAGCCGCTTGGAAATCCGCTGGGACCATGCTGCCAATGGCGCGGACGCCTTCGGCGGGGTCGGTGCTCCTGGCGAAAGCGCTTCTGGCACTCCTGTCGGCCTCCCCACCAAGAAGAACGAAGTCATGATCGCGGCCAACGTGATCTACAAGTTCTAATCTAATTGACTCAGTTTTGATGCCAGCTCCTTCCGGGAAACCGGAAGGGGTTTTTTGTTGTGGGTGGAAAGTTCGGTGTGTTTTAGGGCCTCTCTTGCGAGATTCCGATTCCGAAAACGAACGACAAGGTTCTTTAGCTCACACCGCCGCCAGAAAGGCCCGGTGGCCTGGGCTGTCCAACCCTTGCCGCAGCGCGGCCAGAACTGTTCTTTTGTCGCCTCGCAGCAGAGCTGGAGCATCCAGCCACAGTCCGGGAAAAAGGGCGCTCTTGAGCAACCCCTCCGAGGGACAATTTCCTGATATTCGCCATTACGGCACTGGACGCCAGAAACAAGGCCAATGTGCGATGAACTTTTCTGCACGATGGCACGATGCGTTTTCGCTTTTCATTCCTTGGGTTTCCGCCATACTTCCCCCGTGGCCGTTGAAACAAGCCAGAGAGTTGCTTTCAGCATCTGGGCTGCCGACAATAACGTCTATGGCCCAGTGGACCTGCCCACCTTGATCTGCTGGGTCGAGGACGACCGGGTGTTGCCGGACACCTGGGTTTTCGACGGCCAGAACGATCGCTGGCGCAAGGCCGCCAGCTTCCCCGAGTTGCAACTTTACTTCCGCAAGAAGAGCGGTCCCGTTCCCGCCAGCGCCACCATGGACTTCTCGATCGGCGAATCGGACATTACTCCGGGCATGTTGCGCCGAGTCAAAGCCCTGGCCGAACTCGATGACGAGCAACTCAGAAGATTCGTCCGCTTCATGGAAGCGCAGACCGTCCGCGCGTGGACACACATTGTCAAACAAGGCGATCCTGACGACGGGATGTACCTGGTGTTGGAAGGGGAGTTGCGGGTGCGTCTGATGATTGGCGGCAAGGAAACCATCCTAGCCATCTTGAGCCCTGGGGATTGCTTTGGCGAAATCGCCCTTTTTGATCAAGGCCCCAGATCGGCGGACGTGGTGGCCAACCAAGACAGTATTTTACTGAAAATCGCCTCCGAGGCCTTTGACAAGCTCCGCCGTGAGGCGCCCGAATTGTCCGCTCCCATCCTTTTTGCCATCAGTAAAACCCTGGCCGCCCGCATCCGTGCCGACAACAAAAGAATCAAGGATTCCGTTAGCATCGCACGGGCTGCGGGCCATTGATGCTCAAAGGTGGCGTTTTTAGCAACTTGCGCAGAAAGTGACAACGCCCACGCCTTGGCGTGGCCACGGGCCATTGATTAGCAACATGTTTAACGTCAGCAATTTGGAATTTTAGCGTTGCCTTTTTCAGCCACTGTGGCATCTGCTTTGCTACGAACGGGCTGTCCAATCAAGGACACCCAGCTTGTCATCCAATGAAAAAAATTGAAGCGATTATCAAACCGTTCAAACTCGAAGAAGTAAAAGACGCATTAAGTCAAATCGGAATCGAAGGCATGACGGTGAGCGAAGTTAAAGGATTCGGACGCCAAAAAGGCCACACGGAAATATATCGCGGCAGCGAGTACAAAGTCGATTTTCTGCCCAAGATCAAGATTGAGATTGTCCTTCCGGATGGCCGCGTGGAGGGCGCCGTCGCGGCCATCGTCAGTTCGGCCAAGACCGGCAAGATTGGGGATGGGAAAGTTTTCGTCTCGGACGTGGAGGAGATCGTTCGCATTCGCACTGAGGAAAAAGGCGATGCCGCCATTTAGCGCAAACGCAGCATCTCAACTCCCTTCTGATTCCTTCATGAAAAAGTCTCTCTTGATTCTTCTTCTGACCGCCTCCCTTGGCGCCAGCCTGACGGCCACAGCCGGCGACCCCCCCTCCGTCAAGCGCGCCGAACCTTCGCTGGAACAACGCGTGGCGGACCTGGAGGCCTACGTCAACAACGGGCAGCGCGGGGCTGACGCCATCAGCAGCACTGTCAGTTCCAAATTGGGCAGATACGATGAAAAATACAACACGTTCACGCCCAATCCCGGTCCCGGACCCAATGCCTGGCAGATGACTTCGGCGGCCTTGGTGCTATTCATGACGTTGCCCGGCGTGGCCTTGTTCTACGGCGGGCTGGTCCGGCGCAAGAACGTCCTCTCTGTCATGGCCCAATGCCTCCTGATCGCTGGCCTGGTTAGCATCCTATGGTACTGCTGCGGTTATAGTCTGGTTTTTCACAAAGGCAACGCCGTGCTTGGCAGCCTTGACTTCGCCTTCCTCAACAACGTCGAATCCAGCCCGAATACCGATTATTCCTGCTGGGTTTCGCAGAATGTGTTCGCCATGTACCAGTTGATGTTCGCCATCATTACCCCCGCCTTGATCATCGGCGCCATCGCCGAACGAATGAAGTTTTCCGCCGTCTTCCTGTTTACAATATTGTGGATGTTTGTCGTTTACTTCCCGCAAGCCCACATGGTCTGGGGCATTGACGGGTTGATGAACGGCGTATGGAATCCGAGCGCCAAAATTCACGCCATCGACTTCGCCGGCGGAACGGTCGTTCACATGACTTCGGGATGGTCCGCGCTGATTCTGTGCCTGATTCTGGGCAAGCGCCTGGGCTTTGGCAAAGAAAATCTCTCTCCGCACAGTATGACCTACTGCATGATCGGCACGGGCATGCTCTGGGTCGGTTGGTACGGCTTCAACGCCGGCAGCGCGGTGGCCTCCGATGTTATCGCCGCCAATGCGTTCACCGCCACCACCTTGGCCACGGCCGTCGCTTCCTTTGTCTGGCCGATGGCCGAGTGGCTTTTCCGCGGCAAGCCCAGCGTGCTTGGCTTTTGCTCGGGCGTGGTGGCGGGCCTGGTCGTGATTACGCCCGCGTGCGGGTTCGTCACTCCCGGCGGCGCGGTGATCATCGGCGTTCTCGCCGGCCTGATCCCTTGGTTCTTCTGTTATAAAGTCAAAGGCTGGTTCGGTTATGATGATGCGCTGGATACTTTTGGAATCCACGCCGTCGGTGGAACCATGGGCGCCCTGCTCACCGGGATTCTGGCTCGCAACGCCGCCAATGGCAACCTGGCCACCAATTTAAAATCGTTTGTCACAGACACGCCGCTCCAACCGCTTGTTGTGGAGCAACTCAAGGCCATCGGGCTTACGCTTGTGTTGGCCGTCGCCGGCACGACTGTGATCGCATACATCGTCAAGGCCCTCATCGGGCTGCGTCCAACTGTGGAAGTGGAAACCATCGGCCTCGATCTGGCGGAACACGGGGAGGAGGGTTACCACGCCTGAATTAGCGCACCGTTGCGCCAATAATTGTGGACGAGAGACACGGTTGGCGCAGCGGTGCGGCACTAAATGACATAACATGCACCACTGAAAATTTTATAAGCAATCCCAAGAGCGTGATAGAGACGGCCCGCAAGCAGGGGGCGAAAATGGTGGATATGAAATTCGTCGATACGTTTGGCACTTGGCAACACTTCACGGTGCCCATGGCCGAGTTGACCGAGGCTTCCTTCGCCGAGGGGCAAGGAGGGTTACTTTCCGGTGGCGCCCAACGACACGCAGCAGGACATCCGCACCGAGATGTGCGTTCTTTTTAACCGGACATTCAGCTTCAGTTCCATCTCATAAATCATGCCGTCGCGGGCGGAGCGGGTGGCGGCTGTTTGCGGCCAAATAATCTTTTGACAAAACCGGCGACGGCGATAAACCCGATAACGATCAACTTCTTGAACGCCAGCAACCCCACCCAGAGCAACTTGAACAACCCCGCCTTGGCCGCGATGCCTCCCGCTACCAACGCCGCCAAGCCGTACGCCGCCACCTTGTCGGTGCTGCCGTTGAAATCCGCGTAACGCTTGCCGGAATTGAAATCCGCCATCCGCACCAGCGCGGGCACCTGTTCTTCGATGGCCGGCAAGCTGGCCATGAGCGCGACGGCGTTGAGCACCAGCACCCCGCCACGGCCCAGGACGCGGATGTTGTAGTTGAGCGTGTTGGCCGGAGCCCCGCCGAACCTGATTTCCTTGGCCCAATACATCTTGTGCGTCTCCTGGTCGTAGTGCGGCGGGGCGGCCCAGCCGACTAATTCGACGGATGTGTAGCCCTGCTTTTCCCGCGCCTTGCTGGCCTCACGCGTGCCCTCCTGCATTTCCTGGAGCAATTTGGCATAGTTAATTTTGCCGGCGTCGGAATCCTTGACGTAGCCGTCCTCTGCATAAGTGATGACCACCGCCCACGCTTCCGGATTGAGTACGCTCAGCTCGGAGGGGACGATCAGGCCCAGTGTTTTTGGCACCTGGGGATTTCCCCACAATTTATGCAGCACCGTATCGGCGTCATCCGGAGAGAGGTAGCGAAAATTGGCTGGCAGGGTGAGGGTGGCCAGGCCGTTCTTGAGGGAAATGTCGCCCTGCTGGAAGTGAAGGGTGGAAGCCAGGGCCTGAAGCGTCTCCAACCGTTGGCCGGCGGTGGGAGGATCGTCCGCCAGGCAGAGCCAGGGAGTCAGAAGCAGAAGCGGGAGCAGGGTACATTTTTTCATTATTTGGTTTCCGTGCAAGATAGCGTGCATCGGCTTCCGCGTCAATGGCCGCCAACTCTGAAGATCGACCCGGATAATCGCCGATAAGATCATCGCCAGCAGGAAGCCGGGAGATTAGGAAATTCGAGCCAGCGTATCCGAGGCCTCGCCGAAAAGCACCTCGCGTATATACGGGAAATACCCCATTGCGGCCGAATCGCCTTTCTGCCATTTTCTAAACATGGAAATAAAAAATAGCAGAGTTGTTGGTTTGTTCACATGCGCCGCCGCGCTGGCCAGCGGCTGCACGGTATCAGTCAGACCTCCTGAGGTTTACATACCTCCACCCCAGGCGGTGGTGACGGTTGGCGCGCCCGAGGCGGTGGTGACGGTCGGCGTGCCTGACTCTTATGTCTGGGATGGCGTCGAATATGTTGGCTTTGTGGGCGGCCAGTACATGTACCTTGGGCCCGGAGGAGGTTGGGCAGTTTGCGAGCCTTGGCGGCTCGAGCGCTTTCACGGGTGGGAACGAGGCCATCCGGATTGGCGCAGAACCGCCGTCCGCAATGTTGGGCCGAACGCGCGCGGGAGAGCACCGGCGCGGAAGGAACAGAGAAAAGAAGAGCACAAATAGCGCAGGCGTTCGAAATCAGGTCAATTCGTCCATATAGGGCGAACGCCCCATTGAGCCTGTTGCGCTTTTCTGCGATTATTTGGGCATGAAAATAAAAAATTGCAGATTAGTTTGTTTGTTCACATCCGTCACCGTGCTGGCCGTCGGCTGCGCCGTGTCAGTCCCGCCGCCCACGGCCACGGTGGACGTAACTCCGCCCTCGGCGACGGTGACGGTTGGCGTGCCCGACTCCTATGCATGGGATGGCGTCGAATATGTGGGTGTTGTGGGAGGCGCGTATATGTACTTGGGGCCAGGAGGGGTTTGGCTCAATGCCGATCCTGTAATCCTCGGCCGCTTTCACGGGTGGGAACGAGGCCATCCGGATTGGCGCAGAACCGCCGTCCGCAATATCGGGCCGAACGCGCGTGGGAGGGCACCGGTGCGGAGGGAAGGGGAAGAGCGGAGGTAGTCCCAGCATAACCAAGAACTGCGCAGGCTCTCATGGAAGAGCGCGCAGTTTCTTTTTGGCTGGCAATGGAAGAGCCAAGCCGGATGAAATTAAGGGCTGAGTCTGGCCCGTTCGGAGGCAATGGTCCAGTAAATGGCAGCCTGAATGACGCCGCTTGAGGGAAGAATGGGAACATCATAGCCCGAGACTGTAACGCAGCCATCGGCCAGCGGCCATGCCGGGTCGAGGTAGAGAATATGGCTCGCTGGCTCCGGCGGTTGGGCTGGCTGAACGTCCGTATAGACCAGCTTCACGCCCATGGCCAGGGCTTGATCCAGGAGTTTCCGCGGGGCGAATTGGTAACCCAAATAGAGGACAAACGCCGGAGGATGCCCGGCGTCAAGGAAGTCTTTATTCGTCCAGGCTGGAATGGCGGCGAAATCGCTCATTTGGAGCGTCCGCGGGTCTTGCGTATGGGCGGGGAACATATGGCCGGTGACCAGGACTATTGCCGAAGCCTTGGGGACCTGGCTCCACCACTTGGCCGCCTTGTGAATCTTGGTCATCTGGGTCTCATGAATCTTGGCCAGCATCCGTTGGATTTGGTTCAGGTATTCGCGCCCCAGGACGGCGGCGGCAATGTGTTTGACGGCCAAATCCTCATGGAATCTTTTCCCCTGATATTTTTTTGCCCGTTCAGGGCCTCCGGGCAGGCCAATGCTCTGGTAGAGAACTGGCATTTGCCCCAGCCGCGTGCATGCCGCTACAAATTCCCCCGTCCAGGTCCACAGGGCAATGATATTGGCGACCGTGTCGATGGGGAAGTGGTCGTCGAGGGTCCCGTCTGGAGAACTGAACTGGATTACGGTCGCGCCTTTCTCCTGCCATTGATTGATCATTTTCAAATCGTCTTGCTCCAATGCGCCCGGGACGGCGTAGAGGATAATATCGTGCCGGGCTGGGACGCGCCCGCCCAAAGGAGCGATGACCATTAAACCACCAGCGCGGCCGCAGGCTTCGGCAATGAAGTCGGCCTGCCGCCCTGCGGCCCAGATATTGCCTCCTGAGAGATATTCCGCCGCTGCGTTGCCGGCGGACTTGGCGACGGCGGCCAAGTTGGACCTGTTCCGGGCTATTGTGTCTTGAAGACGAGAGAGGTAATTTTCCTCGGAGGGTGCGGCTGAGGCCCGGAGTGAAGAGCATAGTAAAACCACGAGAAGGAAAACGATTCTGCTCATGGTATGCGCGGTCGAGTCAAGGCTCATCAGGCACGGTATCCCGGAAGGTCAAAAAATCAAATTCAGGCTGCTGACATGAATTCTATTACAAGTTTGCGAGAGCGAATTCTGTATGGCACTCTGCCCGCATGTGGCATGGTTTCTCGGTTCGATGGGCGGCGGCAATCGCCGGCATTTGCGCTTTATTGCCGGGCTGCGCGACACATCCGCCGGTTAATACGGCGCTGGCTCCGCTGCCGGAAAGCATCACCAGTTTTGGCGCGGTCACAGCCGATGGCTGGCTTTATGCGTTCGGCGGGCATAAAGGCGAGCGCCACGATTATTCCGTGGAGATGGTCAGCGGCTCCTTTCACCGCCTGCGGTTGAGTGATGGCCGCGCATGGGAAACGCTCCCGTCCTCGACGCCCGGCCAAGGTCTGGCGCTCGTGGCGCGCGACCATTACATCTATCGCGTCGGCGGCATGGCCGCGCGGAATCATGAAGGTGCGAAGCAGGATTTGTATTCGCTGTCTCTGGTGCAGCGGTTCGACGCTCGCCGCCAACTTTGGGAGGATGTCGCGCCTTTGCCCGCGCCGCGTTCCAGCCACGACGCCGTGGTTATCGGAAACAAACTCTATGTTGCCGGAGGCTGGCAAATGATGGGCGCCAAAACCAAACCTGTTTGGCCCTCCAATGCGCTGACGCTTGATCTCGCTCATCCGCAAAGCGGTTGGAAAGAATTCCCGCAGCCATTCCGACGCCGCGCCCTCGCGCTGGCCGCGCTGGATTCGCGCGTGTTTTGCATCGGCGGCATGGATAGTAACGACGAACCCACGCTCGCCGTGGATATTTACGACACGTCCGGCGGCACATGGACCAAAGGCCCGGACCTACCGCAGGGCACGTTCAAAGGCTTCGGGTGCTCGGCCACCGCGCAGAACGGACGGATTTACGTCACCACCATGAAGGGTGATCTCCTGCGGCTGTCTTTGGACACACGCGGCTGGGAGATGGTCGGTCGATTGGAACATCCACGCATCGCGCATCGGCTTGTCACGGCGGGGACGAGCCAACTTATCGCCCTTGGCGGTGAAGACGGAGAAGAAGACAAAGTGCCTGGGCTGGAATTGCTTACTCCTTCAGCAAGTCCGCTGCCCGTCGGAAAAACGACCTCGATGACAACTCAAACCGCCATCACAACACAGCCGTAAATGGAATACTTTTCAATCCCGTGCTTATGATTCGTCAACTTCGTTCGACCTTGTGCGCATTGGCTATTTGTGCGAGCACTGCCGCCTACGCTCACGTAGTGTGGATTGAGGTCAAAGGCAATCAACTCGTGGTTCGCTTCGCCGAACCTGGCGACAGCTTTGAAACTTCACCCGGCTATCTCGACAGTTTGTTGTCTCCCATGGCGTTTATCGTTGCCGCGAATGATGCGCCCGCGTCGGTGGAGACGTCCAAAAAATCCGACCACTTCCTACTCGCCGGCGCCTCGCCGGCCAACACCGCCTGCGTCGAAACCAGCTTCACCGTCCGGGGCGGGCGCAAGCCCATTTTTTACGCGCGCTGGCAACCAGCGAAGGCGGGCGCAGCCACACCCCTTCTCACCCTGGACCTCGTGCCGACCGGCAAGGAGGGGGAGGTGCGCGCCTATTTTCGCGGGAAGCCTCTCGGCGGGATTGCGGCCACGCTCCGCAGGCCTGACGAAAAAGACCAGGAACTGAGCGCCGATGCCGACGGATTTCTGCACTTCGAGTCTAAGCAAGCAGGGCCCTATCTGCTGATCATCGCCCATTATCGCGAAGCGCTGGCGGGATTTCACGCCGGCCAGCCCTACCAGGAGACGAGCCACAATTGTTCGCTCGCCTGGAGACAGCCATGACCGCGCACACGTCATCCGGCATGGAACTGTCTGCCAACCAGACCACGCTCGAAGAGATTGGAGCCTGGCGTGATTTGTATCGACAAGAGATGAACTGTCAAATAATCCACGATTCGATCCATTCCCGCCCGGGCTGGACTTTGGAGTATGTTCTGAAGGCGGGCGGAGCGGCAGTCGGTTACGGCTCGATTGCCGTCGTTGGGCCGTGGAAGGACAAGCCGACCCTATACGAGTTTTACGTTTTGCCGCATTACCGGTCGCGCTTATTCGATCTCTTCGCGGTACTGCTTGCGGCCAGCGGCGTGAACAGGATCGAGACACAGAGCAATGATTAACTGCTGACGACCATGTTGCATACGTTCGCTCACGATGTCACGAGCGAGAGTATCCTGTATCACGACAAACTGACGACGGCTCTCGCTCCGGCAGGGGCCTTTTTCCGACGTGCTGCTTGTTCTGACAACCTGCAGATTCCCGCGGAACAACTGCCCTCGCACGGGGTTGTGGAAGTCGGCGGGGCGGTGGCGGCGAAGGGCGGGATACTTTTTCACTACAACCGGCCTTATGGCGACATTTATATGGAGGTCGCCGAGCATTGCCGGAGGCGGGGTCTTGGTTCCTACCTTGTTCAAGAGCTAAAGCGAGTCTGTTACGAACAGGGGAACATTCCGTCGGCTCGATGCAGTCCGAAGAATATTGCTTCCCGCAAAACACTTCAGAAGGCCGGCTTTGTTCCTTGTGGGCACATATTAACCGGTTCAGTCTCACGATGATTCGCATCAGCCCCACGGTTGCGCATCGGCAATCAGGCTGTGAGCATAGCTCGATCTTCCTGAGCGACCGCTTTCTCACTTGCTTTGGCCTTGGCCGGCGTCGCCTCATCCAAGCCGCTTTGAACTTTGAACCTTGAACTTTGAACTTTGAACCTTAGATTTTTGGGATGCAATTTCAGATCATCTTCAATCCGACCAGCGCGGCCGAATTGGCTAAAATGCCGCGCGAACTTCAGCTTCACATTCTAGGCGAATTTCGCGGATTGCCGCAGGAGGTTTTGAAAAGCGAGCCGAACCATTTCGGCGAACTGGAGCGCGCGGGTATAACCTTGCAACGATTTCGCCTGGGCGATTACCGGGTTTACTTCGAAAGGCACGAGTTGGGCGTGGTGGTGCATCGCATTTTGAGCCGCAACACGCTCAAGGAT
>PLIU01000109.1 GCA_003140095.1 Verrucomicrobiales bacterium
TAAATTCGCGTCACCCCGATTTTGTAGTCCACGTTGTAATGCGTATGGCCGTGAATCCACAGCGGAATACGGCTGGCTTGGATCATCAATTCCAAATCCGAAGCAAATGCGGCGCTCAATGCGTCGCCGACGTTTTGCGGTGGGATTGATCGGGAACTCGGCGCATGATGGGTCACCACAATTGTCCGCGATGGGTCATTGCGGGACATCTGCCGCGTCAACCACCTGACTGAGGCCGCGTGTATTTGTGCCGAGTCCTTGGCGCAAAATAACCCGTTGCCTTCCTTCTTTTGAATCAAGCAAAAATCAGACATTTCCCGGTCAGCCACAGACATTGCCTTGCGGGCGTCCGGCCATAGGTGAAAATTCGTCCAGAGCGAACACCCCAGGAAAACAAAATCGTTAATGATGAAGGCATCGTTCTCCAGCACATGAATATTGCTGCCCTTTGCTTCGCGCTTGATAGCCTTGATCAAATCAGGGATGGAATGCTTATAGAACTCATGGTTCCCCATCACATATATTACCGGACAATCACGGCAATACTGTTTGGCCCAGTTCAACCCCTCCATCCCTTGGTGAATGTCTCCCGCCAGCACCACGACATCGGCATTTGTGATCGCCGGCTCAAAGCGGCCAAATTCGAGATGTAGATCACTGAACACCTGTAATCGCATAATCAGACTTTCACCGTCCCAGCGGCGCAGATGCTCACGCGCGATGGATTGGCCGTTTCAAAGTCGAGTCTGGCAAAGTTCATAAGGAGCTTCGAATCGCCAGCATCAAACCGCAAACCCAATGTTTGGACGGGTAATCTGTTCGGTAGCCTGTCCCGCGAATACTTCGGCAAGCGAGTAATCGCGGGCTTGTGGCAATTTCCTGCCGAGACTCTCGGCGAGGCGGGTGGCTTGGGTGTAGTCGAGCCGACCAAAGATTCGATGGCAAATCAAGCGACCGGGGCGCAACAGTGCCGAATCAATGTCGGCGGTGGAGCAGTTGATTGTGCAGATGATTTGCAGGCGGAGAAAATCGGCAAGCATCCCATCGGACAGATTCAGGATGGCACTGACCTGTTCGCGATTGTCAGAGCCGCGAGTCATCAACGCCGCGTCTGAATCCTCCAGGATGACGACAAAAATTTTATTGGAATGGTGCCATCGCTGATCGGTCCAGAAGCCGATGAAGTCGGGCCGTGAAAGGATGCCCATCGTCGAAGTCGGGATGAAGTAGAACCGATGCGACTCCTTGAGTTCACCCATGAGGTGACGAAGATAAAAGGTTTTACCCGTGCCGGGCCGTCCCTCAAAAATCGAGAGGCCATTGGTCCTTTCACAGAGTTTTTCGACAAAACCGTGATGCCATTCCCCGCTGCCGGTGCCATAGTGAAGGGCAAGTGCTTCGGGTTTAAGAACTGTGTCGGAAGATAAAGAGACTTCTTTGGTTTTGATATTTTCCCCGTCCTGCTGGATCAGATAAAAAGTCCCGCCATTCGAGGTCGCGGGCACGGGCTTGCGGTATTTCCGGGTAAACTTTGTCACCAGTTTTTCGGCTTCAACTGGAGTCGCAGCGAAACCAATAATCCTGTCCTTGTCGGCATAAAGAAATGCCTGCGAGCCAAACCGAAAGGTGAGATCATCCCATTCCCTCGTAGGGTCCTTGGCTTCTTTGGAAGAAAGTTTGCGAATGGATCGGAACAGGGTGTCGGCATTATCTGTGACCATCCGATCCAAATCCCATGACCCGTAAAACCTGCACACATGCAAGCGCCCGCCACCAAAAGCTGACATCACTGGAACGTGCGGCTTGCGATATTCTTCAACGAAGGCATTCGCTTCGGCGAGGTCGCAAATCATCCTGGTCGGAGAATCAGAACTCCCCGGTGCCGGGATTACCGGCGCCGATACAGGGGCGGATTGAACGGTGGCAGTCTTTAGGGATTCAGGTGCGTTTGTCATACGATTATCTTTATTTCACAGGCTGCACCCGTTGTGACTGACGTTCAAAGGAACTGAATGTCCCCAAACTTTGTCCCAAGCAGAGAGAAAATCACTTCGTTTTTTCCACCGCCAGCCTGTTTTTGAATTCCGCCCGGAGCCTGTTGATTTGTTTTGGGCTTGTGCGCAGGTCCCACCGAAGACCAGCGCACAGGAACTCGTGCTTCTTTTCACCTTTCAAGCCGAGGCGGAGGGCCTCCTTTTCGAGTTGGGGAAGTTTCCCTGCGGCTTTCATTCGTTCGGCAAATCCTTCGGCCAGCGCGGAGCCTTGGCGTCCGGGAACGCGCGCGCGGTGCAGGCTGGCGATTGCATCCCAGCGGATGTCTCTTTTCGGGTCAAAAGACCAATACGCGGGAATGTGGATCATCGTTCCGTAAGGCGTGAGGTTGACGGCGAGTTTGAGCAAAAGCGGTTCATCATTTTGCATCCCATAGAGGTTCCAGCGCAGGCAGAAGGCATCGAACGCGGCGTGAAAGACTTCCTCACGCCGCCGCATGTTGACAGAAAATGACGGGCGCAAATTGCGCTCGGCGGTCATGGTGCGGCGGATTACACCCTTGTGGTCGGAGTAGGCCTGGACATTGAAGGCAGCTTTGATGCGTGCCCATTGACGGCGAAGTTCTGGCTCGGCGTTGATGGCGAGTTCGTTCTGTGCATACTTGGCCTGCGTTTTGACAAGGTTTTCGTAGGTTCCTTTCTGAACGAAGTGTTCGTGGCCGGCCACAGCATCGCAGATGGTTTTGTCCGGTGGTTCAGGCAGCAGGTCGATGAGCAGTAGGTGCCGGGAGTTTAGGTGCTTTCCCTTTTCCAGAGCATTAAGGCAATCCTCCAGCACATCTTGGACATTAAACGGCCATAGCGTTGGTGGGACGAACATCCAGTTGTAAAGCACCCGCAGGCGTTGACCAACCACATCGTTCAGATTCGGGGTCGCAGCGTGATAACGCCGGAGAACTCCCTCCCCCCATTCTGCCCTGTCAAAAGCGCGGGCGTTGAGTCTTTTCAGGTCGAGATCAAGTGCTTTTGTCATGGGTCTTCTTTGGAGCCAAGCATATTCCGGCACCTGTGCAATTCCAAGTGCCGAGAAGCATGACAAGCGGGGTATTTGACCCACGATGGCAACGCAGATTCGCGCGAGCCCCATGACTGCTCATTTGAGCAGTTAGCGCAGAGATTCGTCAATTCAGACCTGATGCGGTGTTGCTTCCACCTTACCCTCAACGAGTAAGCTGAAGGCATTCCTCGGGTATCCAATTGTCGAATATGTCTGATGTTTTCGGACCATCTGAGATGCAGATTTTGTAAATCCATCTGCCGTCCTTGAATTTCGACGCGATTACATAACCCTCATCATTCCCTAATCGGTCGCATATCACGCGGACTTTGTTCATTTCCGAGAAGCGCGGTTCCATGTGTGGGAGTATTGCGGAAAGTGCCCTGGGTTCAATTAAAAATTGAAGCTGTCTGAAGCCCTCAAATTCCATCGGTTGAATCCAACATGGCTGCGACGGTGGCAGGCGCATTTCTGAAAGCCATGTTGCTTTCACGAAAAGAAATAGCCCTTATGCCGAGCTCGGCATAAGGGTTATTTTCTGTAGCCCCGGATAATGCCGGGCATCGAGAGGCGATTGTTCCAAAATGGAATGAATCGCCTCTTTTTTATTTCTTTACTCGGCATTATTCACGCCGTCTGCCGCAGGCGCTCGTGGGCGTGAAGCCCGATGCCGATGAAACACAAGGATTGTGAAGAGCGCAACGAGCCAGCAACGGAGCGCGGCCTGGCAGCCATCCAATCACCACGTAAGCCCAACGGCCTTTCTCATTGCATTTTCGAATGCCTGATCGTCGAGGCTTTTTCGCAATCCCAGAATCATCTGAGCGTCCTGTCCAACCGGAACACGGAACGGTGTCGCGGGGTCTTCGATTGCACCCGCGATGGCTAATGCGACAACTTCGGGTCCCTGTGCACCAGACGGCCCCGTCATTTTTTTATGGGCTCCCGTCCACTGCTCCCAAAGTCCGGCGTAGTCGGCCGGTCCTTCATGGCGCTCGACCGTTTTTACGCCGGGGGCCGTGGCTCCTGGCTCGATGATTACGCAGCGTATTCCAAAGTGGCGGACTTCCACGTGCAATGATTCCGTAAAGGCTTCGAGCGCGAACTTGGAGGCGTTGTAGGCTGCTTCAAGCGGCGCGGAGACTCGGCCGCCCACACTCGACACGTTGACGATCACGCCGGAACCCCGCTGTCGCCAGCCGGGCAAAACCGCCTGGATTATGCGCAACGCGCCGAGCGTGTTTGTCTCGAACATCTGCCGGACACGATCGAGTGGATAGCTTTCCACCGGCCCTTGTCCAAAGATGCCGGCGTTGTTGACGATTGCATCGAGCGGACCAACCTGTTGAATGCACCGCGCCACGGAGTCATCGCTGGTAACATCCATCACATGTGCCCGGATGCCTTCCGATCCACTGAAGGCCGATATGTCGGTGGCGATGACTGAATGCCCTCGTTTGGCAAGAACCTGCGCCGTTGCCATTCCTATGCCGCCTGCCCCGCCTGTAATCAAAATCTTTAGCGTCTTTGACATTCGGAAGTCCTTTTGCGTGTCGTAGCTAGTCTTCTACGGTCGTCAGCCACCGCACGAATCTGAGCGGAACGTTTCAAGACGTTCATGGGGCAAGCGCTTCGCCGCCTAACATTCGTATTGAGCTTCGAAAAATGCGGCTGTCGCAGCCTAATTCGGTTTTCACTTGCCGGAAATTTACCCTCCCCTTCCATGTAGGCAAAGCTTTTATGGAAACGACATCGGGTCAGGAGCGGTTGCTGCCCAATCCCAAACTCCTTCTGCGTGAACACCTGACCAGCTTTTGACGTTCCTTCAAAGCCTCTGATAATGCCGAGCTGTTCAGATAAAAAAAGGGCGTTCTATTCGGTTTTCGAATGAACGCCCTGTTGAACTCGGCATTATCGAGTGCTACAGAAAATAACCAAGTTGACGAAGTGATGTGTGGTTGGGATTTCCCAGGACGATGTGATCGAGGACTTCGATCTTGAGCAACTGGCCCGCTCGAATGAGGTCACGGGTGATTTTAATGTCCGCTTCAGATGGAGTTGATTCGCCGCTGGGATGATTGTGCGCGATCACGATTGCGGATGCGCTCGCCATGATGGCCAGACGGAACACCTCTCGTGGATGGCAAAGAATTGTGTCCATCGTGCCTACTGACACCAGATAGTGTCCTTTGATCCGCCGACGTGTGTTAAGAATCATTACCACCAAGCATTCACATTCGGGATTGAAATATGGATGTTGCCCCACATGCGCCTGCCAATAAGCGGCTGCCTGCTCCGGCGTCTCGCATTGCTGCATTTCTTCGGGTGTGGGACACTCCCTCAAGGAAATAATCTTCCACTCCTGTGGTTGGTTCGGAAACTTGATCGGTTTGACAAGCGTATTCTGCGGCTGCGTTGCAATTGCGGGGCATTCCGGGGAGATGAGGGTTTCTGTCGTGTTCATATTTTTGCCTTTCGTTTTGAAGGAGCGGCCCTGCTCTCTTCACCAAGCCCAGAGAGAGCAGGGCCGATCCGCACGAAAGGCACCCGTCAGCGCCCGCGCCGCCGGGCAGCGGAGCACGAAGCAACTGAGTGCCACGAGACACAAACAAACGGGCTGCGCGAAGCGCATTGGGGAAAGGTTTTGTCTCGTGGCACGAGGTTGCGCGGAGCAACCAGAAGCGCGGGCGCCGACGGGATGAACACGACAGATTGCCTCATCGACGAATGCGAATCGGCAAAAGGACAAATTCCGCAATTTAACACGAACAGGGATTAGTCACTCGCGATAACGTGAATAAGGCGCAGGCCATGAAGCTGTGAGGGTTGTTCCAGTGGGGTTGCGTAGTCGGCAGCGCGGTGGCGGTGAAGGCGCCGTAAACCTCGACGCAATCCTCAAACAGGTTTTACCGACGTACAAGATTCGCCCTTTCGGCTGTTTATGCCTTGTTCAGGCGTCGTTCAAAAGCCGGCCATCCAAATGTCTGCAAAAATATTACGTTGATAATCAATAGTTTACGCTAATTCAGCACGAAAATCGCGGGATGCAGAGTTTAGGAGCATCGGAGTTCAGTTCTATAGCGTGACTGGGCATGGTGCCGGTCACTCCGCCAGATGGCGGATGAGTACATAACAATAAAACTAATACAAAATATGAGATTCGAAGAAATGACCGCAAAAGAGCGGTTCGCGATCCCACAAGAACGCCGCGACGCGGTGTTTATGGCCGATCGTTCCACGCTCGGCTTTGAGACTGTGGAGACAAACCTGGCGACGACGGACGTCGCCCATGCGTTCACTACGCCGCCATCACCAGTGATAATGACCCGCGAAAACCTGGGACAGGCGTTTGCTTACAGCGCCGACGACTGGAAGGGGCGGTGGATCCGCTTCTTCCTCCTCGCCTATTTCTACGAAGGCCAAATTTGGTATCGGAGGGTGGACGAGGGCACATTTGAGGTTCAGGTTCGCTTTAACTGAGAAGGCTCAGGGGCTACCGTCTCGCCCGTGCATTCGCCGCTACGCTTTGATCGGCGTGGCGGTGATGTCAAACCACCGATTGATTCCATTTCCGGTGAATCCAAGCTCAGGTCATTGAATCGGACGCCCGGCGCAAAGTAGAGGAAATCTCCGTTTTTCATGCGTTTTGAACAGTAACTGCCGCCTCCCAGTGCTGACGAAACTGTTTTATTGTGTCCTCGGCGGCGCGAGTCAGGAGCGCAAAAAAAGTCAGGCCGACGACGCATGTTGGCCGGAGAATTCTCATGAGTCCGGTGCTCCAGTACACCGATCTATGCCGTGCATCAAGGGACATTTGCGGCGGCGTTTGACCGCTTCACGGCGATCGTGGTGATGGAGTTGCCCAGGGAGGTGTGGACGGCGGCGGTTTCCTCGTCATCCATGTGCTCGACCAGACGGGCTTTCCGCCAAATGATCCACCACTTCCGAGAATCGTAGGCTTCCATTGGGCCACCATCCTTGCGCTTGGCGCTCCTCAACGTTCAGGGGGCGCGTGCTTTTCTCGTGGAAAAACGCGGCGGAAGGCAGAGCGGCCGCAGCCTCGCACGAAAGAGAAGCGTCGCCGGAACTAAAACCACCGCTTTCAGGGCGCGGGGAAGAATTTCACTGGGAGGGTTCGAGATGGTGCAAGGAAGCGGTTTATTTCGGCGTTCAGCCCAAGGCGGTTGCACGGTTTTTTTCGTGACAGCAAGCAGGTGGGGGGGCATGGTTGGCTTGCCTGAACATCTTTAAAATGGAACGGCGGGGGGTGGGGGCGAGATGGCCACTTGCCCAAGTTTGCCAGAGGCACTTTTCGATGAATAATCAGTGATCGTGACGCGAGTGAAGCGGACGAAGAAGAAGCGGCGCGGGGTGTTTTATACGCCCGACTCCGTGACGGATGCTCTTTGCCAGTGGGTGGTTCGCTGCAAAGACGACGTTGTTCTGGAGCCAAGTTTTGGAGGGTGCGGATTCATTGAGTCCCTCAGAAAGCGTTTTGCGCAATTAGGCAAAGAGTATCCAACCGGGTCGGTTTTTGGGTGCGATATTGATCCGACAGCTTTTGCTCATCTGAGAAATTCGTCGATTCCCTTGGCGACATTAGGCCATTTTATCAAAGGGGACTTTTTGAAAATGTCGGCAGGAACCTTTGGAGTCCGTGGATTTGACGCCGTGGTCGGCAATCCCCCATACGTTTCGTACCATAATATGTACGAAGTGCAAAGAGGCGTGGCTTTGGAAATCGGAAAAGGCGGGCCCTTTGAATTGGGGCGAGGTTCGAGTCTCTGGGCATATTTTGTGGTTCACGGCTTGACCTTCTTAAAAGGCGGCGGGCGGGCTGCGTGGGTCTTACCAGGAAGCCTTCTTCAAGCAAACTACGGGAAGGAGCTTCTCCATCGCCTTGCACCTCATTTTGAACGAGTGATGGTAATTTCATTGTCGCAGAGGTTGTTTCTATCTGAGGGAACTGATGAAAGCACAGAAATACTCTTATGCGATGGCTGGAACTGCGGTCCGGCAATAAATGGAGTGGAAGTCCGCAGTGCGCCGAATGTGGACACATGCCAACAGTTCATATCTTCGTGGCGTGACCAATCTTTGCGTGGTAGTTCACTAAACGGAAGAGCGGTGTTGACAATGCTAACCGATGATACATTGACTGAGTACCATGGCATTGCCCGACACACCGAAGTGAAGAAGCTGGGTGACCTTGCGACGATTCTTATTGGGATAGTCACTGGTGCTAACCACTTCTTTGTGATGAACCGCACTCGTGCGAGGCAAGCCAAGATACCATTCGTAAGTCTTTCCTTAATTCTTTCCAAATTTCGCTTCGCTCCTAGCTTAATCCTAAGCGAAAGCGATATGCTGATAGCATACAAGGACGATCAGAATTGTCTGTTGATAAGTCGCCCATGCCTTGGACGAGCTGCACTATCCGTTCGGCGATACTTTGACGCGTTTCCAAAGGCGCTGATTGACACAAACGCTACATTTAGTAAGCGAGGCGTCTGGCATGAACCTGACGATGGCAAAATACCTGACGCATTTCTGCCCTATATGAATCATCTTGGGCCTCGCCTAGTGTTGAATTCTGCGTTAGTGAACTCAACAAACACAATCCACCGCGTTTATTTCGATCCACTTACAACACCAATACAAAGAAAACTTGTTACAATTTCAATGCTTTCTTCGTTTAGCCAATTATCTGCGGAAATCGAAGGCAGGACATACGGTTCTGGAGTGCTGAAACATGAGCCGTCTGAAGCCGCTAGGATTAAGCTGATTGTCCCCACAACTAACGATAAACGCTATGTTGAAAGCGTCTTCTCAAGAATTGAGGCATGTCTCCGCGATGGACAGCATCGGGAGGCGTCCGAGCATTCGGACATAATGCTCGCTAGGCTGGAGCCACAGCTCATGAATCGCCAAAAAGTGCATAAACTGCGGCTAGCTATTGAGCAACTACGTGGCCGAAGATACTTTTAACCCACTTCGTAATAGTAACCATGTTGAAATCCATTGAACAAATCAAAAGCAACTTGCTAGAACTTCTGGCTGCTAGCGATTTGGATTATGGAAAGATTCTTCGACTGTCGGGCGAGCTTTCTGCGCATGATCCTGATTATTTGCGATTCAGCGTTGATTCGGCAATCATCAGTAGGCTCGGGCAGCAACTGGTTGCTCGTGAGGAGACTGCGGTTTCAGAACTTGTCAAAAATGCCTATGACGCGGACGCTGGCGAAGTCCGACTAGTCTTTAATGCAGCAGATAAGCCTGGGGGCCTTCTTTTTATAAAGGATGATGGTGTAGGGATGAATCGGCAACAGCTTATTGATGGATTTATGCGGCTTGCATCTACGGACAAAATTCACCAACCGAAATCTCCTAAATACGGGCGTCTCCGTGCGGGAAGAAAGGGAATCGGCAGATTTGCAGCCCAGCGATTGGGAAAAAGTCTTACGTTAATCACGCAGACCGCGGATAGTAAAAGGGCATTACGGCTTAAGATCGATTGGAGTTTATTCGAGGCCGAGCGAGACCTCTTAGAAATTGCTAGCCGTCTTGAACAGATTCCAAAGGAGCGCGAATACGGAACAACATTGATAATTGATGGTTTGCGCGAAGCATGGAGTGACCGGGAAATAGGTCGTGTTTATCGGTACGTCGAAGACCTCATTCAGCCGTATTCTCTTTTCAACAAACGACTAACATCTTCGCGAGACCCGGGATTTCAAGCAATATTCTGCCGCCTCATTGGGGGCAAGGAAATCGTTGTTGCCAGCGAAGAGAAGATGGTCTTTGATTATGCATTGGCGACGGTTACAGGAGAAGTGGATGATATCGGGCGGGGTAAATGGAGTGTCAAAAGTTCCCAATTAAATCTGGCTGAAAGCAACAGAATAAGCACAGTCGAACATTCGCCTGGTATTGCGTTCGAGTTCATCCGTAACATTAGGTTTACCGCGTATTATTTCATCTGGTCCACGGAATACGTGGCTGGGCACCAACTGGCAAGACTGCAAGATTTGGCTGCCGTACGTGGAGGAATTCGTCTTTATCGGAACGGATTTCGCGTTTTGCCTTACGGAGAGCCATCCAACGACTGGTTGGGATTGGATGCAGCTTATCGCAAACGCGAGGTGTTACCGCCAATTGGAAACAGCAATTGGTTTGGGTTCGTAGAGATTCATGATGCTGAGGGAACGTGCTTTGATGAGACATCAAGCAGGGAGGGACTAACAAAGAACGTCTTTTACGACGAACTTGTAGAATTCCTAACAGGGAGCTTGAAGGCGGCAGTGCTCAGGATTGCGGCGGCGCGCGGTAAGAAGCAGAAAGCTGGTCAAAAGGGATACAAGAAAAAGCATTCAGCTTCACCTCCAGCGGGACTGGCACAGGCGGCGGTCGATCTGCGGAAAACTTCTGAATCGCTACAAAAGAGCGGTGACTCTACCTCCGCCCGCACATTGCAGGGTGTCGCCGTCTATCTCGAAACCGCTGCTGTTGAAAGTCAGAATCTTATACAAGAACTGGCTATGCTTCGTGTATTTGCGAGTCTAGGGCTAACCATTGGGATATTCACGCACGAAGTGCGTACTCGGCTAACTGCGTTGAGATGCGACGTGCATGAACTTTTTGACACGAAAAGTACGAAGGAAGAATTCGAGGAGGGCCTTGTAACTGTTGATACTCATCTGAAAATGCTCCAGTCCTATTCATCTTATTTCGACTCGACAATTTCGGCAAGCGTTCAACGCGAATTGTATCCACAAGAACTTTCTGAAATCGTTCATTCCTTTGTGCGCGAATTTGCGCCAGTCGTAAGAAGAAGAGGAATTACCTTCGACCCTATCGACATTGAATCGGACCTGTTCACTAGGCCGATGCATCGGTCAGAATGGGCATCCATATTTGCAAATCTTTTGACTAACGCTGTCAAAGCTATCAAGCGTGCTGGGAGGGGAGATAAGGGTAAACTTTCGATAAAGGGATGGCGCGAGGGAAAGACCTTATTCGTCGATTTCTGTGACAATGGCGATGGCATACCCGAAGAAAACGAAGAGAAAATATTTGATGCCTTTTTTACAACAACCCGCACTGCGAAATCCACAACTTCGGATATTGACGACTTGACTGGCACCGGGCTTGGTTTGAAAATCGTTGCTGACATTGTCTCAAGTGCAGGCGGAACAATCTACCTGGCAAGCGCCCCAAAGAATTTTGTTACGTGCTTCCGCATAGAGATTCCCGCAGCCACTGAAAAGGAAAAGCAGCATGAGTAAATTCAATGTTATTTGTTTGGACGATGAGGAGACGGTTTCTAGTCTTATTAAGCGGTTGAATAACAGTACAAACCGCATTCACATAGACTATAAATATCCTAAACCATTTCCTAAGCAAATTGAAGAGATTATCACCTGGGACAGGGCACACCTTCTTGATGGCTTAGTGTTAGATTTGCGTCTCGACCAAACGGTCGCCCAGGGACAGGAGCAGGCTGATTATCGTGCCGGGTCATTAGCACAGGAAATTCGCACTTTGGCCACTGAGGGTAAGCTTTCCGCCTTTCCGATATTTCTTTGGTCGATAGATAAAAGACTGTCAAAATCGTTCAACAAGGACATGAGTAGCCAAGAGCTATTTGATTTCACGCTCTTGAAGGAGGACTTTCCTGAGAAAGCTAGTGAGCGTGCTATGCAGTTAGCGGCTATCGTGCAGGCCTATAAAGACATTGGGATATCGATCAAGAAAATGAAGTGTTTTGGGGATTTACTAGGGCTGCGCGAGCAGGACAGTGGAGCACTCGATCCACGTGTGGGCGAAAGCTTTCTCAGGCAACCCAGATCATTCCCGATTCACTCCTATGCAAAATATGTGCTTGATCAAGTTGTCTTGATTTCTGGGCCTCTAATCGATGAACTTACTTTGTGCGCTAGATTAGGAATCGACCAAGAAAAGTCAGACGATTTCCATAAGTTGTTGGAGAAACTTGATGCGGGTTGTTCTTACAAGGGCCCATTTGGGGATGGTTGGAAGCGTTGGTGGTGGCCGTTGGTTGAGAGGTGGTGGGAGAGAATACAGCCGAATGGAAAGGCGATGACCAGTCTTGCGGCACCTGACAGGGTTGATGTTTTGAAGGCAAGATTAAAGCTTAAGCGGCTGAGTGTTGCTGAAGCAATTGGTGCGGAATACGGCCAGTTTTTCTCTACAGTGTGCCAAGTTCTTAAAGTGCCTCTTGATCCTATGGACGGCTTTGTCGTTGCTGCAACGGGAAGGCTTCCATGGCATGACAAGGAATACATATCGCGGGAGGCAGCTTTAAACCGTGCTAAGTATAATGTTCACTTGGAACTTGATCCTTTTGAGAAGAATAGACTGGAATCCTTGAAAAAGCATAAAGTAATAAAATGAATCAGCGCGCTCAAAGGCAATTGCGAAGCGACCTTGCGTGGGAACTATTGTCCACTGCTGATTTTCTTGAGAAAGTGAGCATATGTCCAGATACGGGACCGCTAAAAGCCGCAGCTAACGAGTGTAAAGGGTCAGGAGGAGATCACTGGGCCTACAGTGTATCCAATCTAATCTTGCGTCTTGATCCGAGCCAGAATGGGTTTCCTGCACAGTTGATTAGTTTAGATTGTCGGCTCAATATGCGAGTTTGTGGTTTGTGCAGCATCCTGAATTGTCCAGAGGATCCGATGACAGAAGTGGCGATTGACGTGATGCTCGAAGGTCGCACTTCTGCGACAGCCAGAAGACATGTTCAAGCATGGCATTTTGATAGGCATCTTTCTGATGTCAATTCAACGGAGCCCATTTTGGCTCACCCGCGCTATCACTTCCATTTTGGTGGTAGGGGAATGATGACATTCGTGACTGAGACAGGTCCACCTTGCTGCGATTCCGTATTGCTTCTTGAAGGGCCGAGAATCGCGCATGCGCCTTTGGACGGGGTTCTTGTTATTGATTTCCTTTTATCGAACTTTGTTGGAGAGAAATGGCGAAAGTTGAGAGAGGATCAGATGTACAAACGAGTTATAGCTGCTTCACAGAAGCGTAATTGGCAGCCCTTTGTCAAAGCGCTTTTGACTCACTGGTCACCACAAGCGAATCGAATCGGCTGGGCGGCCAGTGATATTTGGCCTCATCTCTGCCAGGCGTGAACTACCTGCACGGAAGCGCGCACAAATGAGGGTTAATGGCGGAGATTTAGGATTCTTCACCTAAAGCGACCGCTTGGCTGATAAGGTCTACCGCTGCCGGAACGTTTGCGACACCGGAAATTAGAAAATAGGTGTTGCCGTTTGTCCAGTGCCCGACGTGCTCGCAATTAACGAGTTCCAAACTTGGCGATTTAAGGCAACGCTTCTTTGGCCGGAGATAAACCTTCAAACCCCGACGTTGAGGAACTATCTCGGCGGCACTTTGCTTTGTCTTGAAACTGTATGCGATGTAGAACTTGGTGAAACGCCGTTTGAATTTTCCCAGCTTCTTCAGTGCTTTCTCGAAATGACTCAGCAGATCGTGGGAGTGTTTCCAGTTTTCGTTGATGAGGTCTTCCAGTGAGTAGGTAATTTTTTGATCTGTCTTTGCTTCCTCCTCGCCTGCTGTTGGGGCTGCGCTCAGTTGCCCTGACTGGATGAGTGAACGGAGCTCGAGAACCTGAATGGTTGCGGGACAGCCTGGCCAATCGTGTTCCCAGCAGATAATGAAATCGCTCTTGATTTGCTCATTCAAATGCGCTTTAAAACCGGAACTGCGGAATTCAAATTCAATGTTGACCTCCTCGTAACGACCATCGCCAAGAGAGCGAACTGCCTTACAGTCGGGGTATCCTTGACGAACTAACTGGACGTGGAAGCCCAATTCTTTCGCCAACATACCGAAAAGAAGCACCACGCCCTGTTCGTTCACCGGGGCGTACGTAAGGCCACGGAAATTAATGGGCTCGCCGACTATGTTTTTCCGTGGACTTTTAGTATCCATGTGATTGACGCGGAGGTTATCAGCCAGTGATTGGACTGACAAGCTCTTGGTTCCCTTGTCTCCCCCAGTGACGGCGGAGAAGCGGCGGTGGGTTGCCCAAACCCGTGGCGTCCGGTTGGAACGGACCGTTGGCTGCCGCCGCCGACCTGGAAACGGTTCATTGGCCGCCACCGTGGGCCCGGATAAGCTCACGGTGGCCATCGTGGGGCCGGGAGGCACCCTGGCTGCCGCCGTTTTGGGGCCGGAAGAAGTACTGACCGCCACCGATACGCCCCCTGCGCCGCCGCCGTGACCGGGAAAAGGTCCCCTGGATACCGTCCGGCGCGGCGTTCTTATTAACGGGAGCGGGAATTGGTGAAATCGTGGAGTTCCGTTTGCAATTTCTCTGCCCAGGCAAGAAAATTGTGTATTTCACTTTTTGAAAGCAGCATGACGAGTTCGTGCTCTCCGGTCGGATGTGCCAAGGAATTGCGGACACGTTCTGCCTTCTTCATGGCTATGTCATTGACAGAAAGGATGCTCGCGGCTGTCACAGGGCATTTCCGAATAATTGTGGCCTTGTCTATGAAGTTAGTGCATTCTAGGAGGAGGCGTGGATCGGGAATGCCGTTTTTGTCGAGTTTATGCCCTCGTGCCAGATAAACTTCCTTGGCTTTGTTCAAACGACCAATCGAAAGCTTGCTGACCGCCAAGCCCGGCTCAGTCATGACCACGTCGAGCATCGCCTGTTCAATGCCCAGGAGCAGAGAAAACAGGCACGCCCTGAAGGGTATGCAGAGCAAGTGGTGGTAGGACATCCACCCGACGAGTTGATTTTGGCGAAGCACGAGGAAGACATAAGGAGACTGTGCGTTGAAGAGTTTCGCGGCTTCTACAAGCGCGGTATCGGAGGAGACGACGGTCTTCCAGCTCAATTTGTTCATGGTGGCCCAGATGCTCCGGTGCTCGTAGAGGTCCTCATAGCCGATCGTTCCGACCGGAACGCCATCCTTGGAAACCAAGCCAATATGATCGAAAGGGGTTTCGTGTCGGGAGTGGCCGACCTTGGAGTCCCAGTCCCCACGAACTTCCTCGCCACTTTCTGTTGGGCCATAGACACCAATGAACGGAGCGCATATGTCTCCGACGGTTATGGCCTGGGCGATGCGGTTCAGGATGGCAACGTTGGCGAACATTTAGTGCCCTGGATTAGCTGCTAGAGGGCATACACACCATGTCGGTTGCGGACGTAATGACGAATGGTTTGCCGGTACTTTTCCAGCGCTTGGCGCGAGTATTCTCCAGATGCTGACAAACCAAAACCAACGATGCGTGCCGGGCCATACAGTAATCCTCTGATGGAATTCGAAGGCAGGATAGTGGCCAGCGTTGGGACCGTCAATTCGCATTTCGGCGAGTAGGGCTTCCGTGAGGGGTGGCGGCTGGCGTTGGGAGTTATGTCCGAAACGCCTATTCCATTCATCACCAACCTTGGAGAAACAACTCCATAGCTTCCTTGGAATTCAACACTGCGATGGTGCTTTCCCACTCCTCGTCGAGGTATTCGTAGGTTTCCTTCACCGTAAATGGGCTGCGGGCTTCGCCAGTCACCATCTGGACAAGGTCGTTTTCGGTCAACGCACGGTGCTCAAGCATGGCCGAGACCCAACTGTCGGTGATGAAATCTGGGATTGTACCGAAAATATCAGTGATGGCGCGGATACGCCCGGTCAGCACGTTGAACAGGCGTTGTTCCACGCCTTCGTCGTAACGGAGATTGCAGAACGGGATACGCTTGGAAATTGTGCCGCGCTGGACGCGCCCCTTACGCTGCTCCAACGTGGTCGGATTCCAAGGAAGGTCGAGATTGATGAGGCTGCCGAGCCGCTGCAAATTCAACCCTGTGCCGGCTGCGTCCGTGCCAACCATGACCTTGAGCGCGCCGACTCGAATTTTCTCTTTAAGAATATCTCTGTCAATGCTCTGAGTTTTGCCATCCTCAAACAGTTTCGAGGATGAGGAATTGCCGTAAAGACCAATGGGCATTTCGAGCTTCGGGGCGAGAAACTGGCACAGCGCGAGAGCAGAGTCGTAGTATTGGGAGAAGATCAAGACGCCGCGATCCAGCCAGGTATCTCCCTCAAAATCCGACCGCAATACTTCGAGGACACGGTCAAACTTGGGGTCGCCTTCGGACTGAAGCTGGCGGTTCAGGTGGTCGCGAAGTCGAACCAAGATTTCGAGCACTTCGGGAGGGAGCGGATAAATGCCCTCGCCCGTTTCATTCAAGCCTTCCTCATCCTCGACCTCACGTTCTTCCAGCATCCGGCTGGCGGTGTTGAAGCCGGCTAAAACGGAGCTACCGACCCGCCGCTGCAAGAGGGTTTTGATAAACCCACTGGCCTTGGTGTGTTTATGGAGTTCGCGGGAGAATTCCTCCGACAACTCCAACGCCTGGCGGACGCTGTGCGTGGAAACGACGGGGCGCTCGTCACCCACAGGCACCATCTCGATGCGCACGAGTTTGCCTTGTTCTTCAAGCCGCTCGCGCGAACGTTTGATGACGCGGATAGTAAAAGGATTCACGTCGCGGAGACCGATGCGGCCCAAATCTTCTTGGTCAAGCGGATCAATGCGGTCGAAATCCGCGTTGGTCGCTTTTTCATCGGTGTCGCCCAAGCCGAGCGTGTTGCGAATGTGGCGAAACACTTCGTTGTTGTCTTCGCGCGGCAGCGGGTTGCTCAGATAAACCCATTTGTCATAAGTGCCGTCCACGGCGACTTGACCGGAGAGAATGTCAAAAATGGCGGGTTGGGTAGCGTCGCGCCATCGACCAAATTCAGTGCCGAGCACATGGGCATTGTTTACGCTAAGGACATTGAGTAGGTCCCACAACTCAACCGGATGCAACTGCACCGGCGTGGCCGTGGCGAGAATCATCGTGCGGGCGCGGGCGGCGAGTTTCATGCCCCACTCGTAGAGCAAGTTTTTGTCAGGGGGTTGCCACACCTTGGGTTCGTGGAGATTGGCGCGGCGAATCTTGTGCGCCTCGTCCCAAAGCACGCAACTGAACCGCTTCTTGAGTAAATCCTCCGCGAGCTTCGAGTTGAACTTGCTGCGCGTGGCGCTTAACACAACCGAAGTCGGCACTATGGCAATTTTGCGCGGGCAATTCAGAACGTCGTTTTCAGTGGAAGGGTGGAACTCGTCTCGCTCGGTCAGCCAACCACGTCCGGTCCAAAGGGCACTGGGCGCGGCGAGTTTGTCAATCATTTCTTCTTGCCATTGCGAAACGACGGCTTTGGGAGCGACGATTAGCACCGGGTCGTCATCGAGTGTGCCGATGAGTTTGGCGAGGCCGCCCATTTGGAGCGTCTTGCCCAAGCCGACGCCATCGGCCAACAGGTAACGCGCGCCGCGTCCCGGCAGGTTGGCGTAGCGACGGTGCTCGTCGAACGCTTTCTTGATGAAATACTTTTGATGGTCCCAGAAGCCGAACAACTCCGTGCAAGTCGGCACTTCAGCCAGGACCGGCCCAACGTCCGGTTTCCTTTTCCAATCACCGATGTGCTCGATGATGGTGCGCTGCCCAAGTCGGCCGATTTGTTTGACAATGAACTCACTGATGGGGAATCCGCGTTCCCAGAGGGCATCGAATTCCTCCTGCACCCATGTTACGCTGTCGTCGGTGTCGTCTTCCCAAACCAGTTCGTAATTCTTGGACCACGCGCGTTCGGTGTCGTTGGCGCTGCCGATGAAGGAAGTTGCCTTGTCGTTCTCGTAGCGCATGACGCCCGCCTTGCCGTGGACGAAACCGAATTCGCAATCGGGAACGATGCGAATATCGAACGTCCGTCCGCTCGCGGAATCGCAAGCAACCAAATCCTGAAGGATGCGCAAGCGTTCCTTGGCCTGGTCGCCATAGACATCCACCAAATGCGGGAAGCGACCTTCATTCCAAACCATGCGGAGCAATGCCTCTTCCAATTCCTCGCGGCGCCAGCCGGTCGCCTGCCGGATGGCGTGGACATCAGCGGGGTTCACCTCGGAATTGCAGACGATGCGGACCTGCTTGATGGCCTTGAACTCCTGCGCGGCGAGGCCAAGCAAACTTGATTGGAAGTAACCTGCGATCCGGTCGTAAGAGACCGCGCCCTTCAGACGATCACCAAGAAACGCATCATATAGCCGGTGGCGACGGGAGCTGAAGCGATTCAGTGGCATGGTGGTTAGGCGCGATGGTTCTCCACCGCCAACCGCAAAGTTTGAATGAGCGGGCGAATGTCGGCCCACGGAGCGATGGGCTCGGTGATTTGATAAAGGTAGCCGAGGATGACGAGGTGTTTGCCTTGCCGGTCCTGCCAGAAGTTCGTGCAGTCCACCAGATGCTTCACGGCACGGTCAGCTTCCGCGCCATCACCAAGCAAGTGAAGCGCCTGATAGATGTGGCGCGTGATGGAATGGGCGAACTGTTCGCGCTCGTTCGCGGGAATATCGTCCCAGCGCGTGACGTCTGGGCGTGGAAACTCGTCAGGGAGCTTCGTCCGGGCTTCGTTGGCTTTAACAGGGCCAAGCAATGCTCCGTAATCCGCAATGCCGTAGGCGCGGCCAAGGTCCTGAAAAGCGCCGATTTTTTCCACGCCGCCAGCTTCGAGTTCGAGCGCCTTTAGCAGGAATTTTTCCTCTGAGGCAAGCGCGCGCCAGAATTGGTAGGCGCTTGTCCCGTCCGGTGAGCGTTTGAGATGTTCCTCTAGTCCAAGCGGCACAAGGAAATCCACGGCGGTGCGCTTGGCCTGGTTCATCATATCGCGCAGAACGGATGCTCCCCGCTGTCGGCGTTCTTTGTTGAGCGTGCGCAGTTCCTCGTCGAGGTCAATGCCGTCAATGCTGGAGAAACCGGTGACGACTTCGGCGGCGACGGCCTGGGCGGCGAGCAGGTAATCGGTGTCCGTGTAACCGCAGGATAGATTCCCGGCCTGCACCTGACTCTCGCGCATGTGCGTGATGACCTCCTTCACACGGCTATTGATCTGCGGGATGACCATCTCGGCAAAACCCATCGGCGCGGTCTTGGGCCGCTTGCGCAGAACCATGTTGTAGGTAGCCTGCACGTAATTGCCGACGCGGATACCCGCACCTGGCGTTTCGGTCGCGATGCTCCAGACCTGTTTCACTTGCAAACCGGCGGACCACATGATGAGGGCGAGGTCTTCCCACACGTCTGTGTCCTTGTGGGTGAACATGAGGACCTGCAAACCGTCGTCCGGCATTCTCTCCGCCAGCCGGGTGTAACATTCGGCCATCGCAATGCGAAATGGCGCGTCGTCACCTTTGACGGCGTGGTCGCGCTTTGAGTCCGCATACCAGTCGGGGAAGCAGGCTTTAAGGTGCGGCTTATACCACGCGAGAAAAAACTCGGAGAGTTCCTCATAATTCACCGCATCGGCGTAAGGCGGGTCGGTAATCCAGAGGTCGCACTTTTCCTCAGTGAAGCGGGCATCGCCCACCCGCGTGTTGCAAGTGCCGCTGAAAGGCCCTACGGAACGATGTTCGACGCAAACCTGGGGTTCAACCTGCACCCACCCCCGAATGGGACAGATGAACATCGTATTGAAAGCCTGATTGTAGAACGTGTTCTTCGATCCAGCGATTGCGCCACTATCGGACGCAAGCCACGGACAAAGGCGGCAGTTACGGTCGAGGAGCTTCCCGACACCGAGGAGTAGCGCGACGCGAATATCGCGTTCGCACTGTGCGATGCGCCTAGAGAATTCGCTTATCATTAGGAGCTGGCGGGGCGCGAAAAGGTGATGCCAATGCGTCCAGCCGCGTTCGCGACCCAATCTGGTCGTTTCCGCTCCAGCTTGTATACGCCAGTCGGGAATCCACCCGTCGCCCTGCCACTCGGCAAGGTGCTTCTGAACCCACCCGACGAGTGCCTTTTCGATTCTTAGATCATGGTCGGTGGGTTCGCGATAGATAAGATGTTGCGGTTCGAGTTCGTTCCCCAACGCATCAAAAGCAGGCGGTTTGATCCAGCGGATGCAGTAAAGCCGTTCGCCGTAGAAATCTCCCTCGCGAGGAACTATGTCTGACTTCTCCCATTTCCGCAGGCCGCCGTGATTTTCGATTAGCGTGTTGAGCTTGATGGTTCGGGTCGCATTGCTTGTTTTGCCCTTCCGATGAAGGATTTCCCATAACGCTTGCGGGCAGACAACGTCAGCTCCCTGTTTAGTGCCTTTTTCGGCTGCCTCATAGCCTTCCTTATCGAATCGAATTTTGAAACTGAACCGCTTGTGTCGTTCATCGGGGACGAGTTCGATCCATGCCCGGTGTAAAGTGTCTACCTGCCACGAAGGAGACAGTGGCACTAGCCAGCCACCCCACTCGGGAACTGGAATCTCCATGCAGTAAAGGTGGAATGCGGCCCTCCATCCTTCTTCACTCGCTTCGACGCCGGACTTCAAATACCAGCCATCCATTTCGCGGTAGATGCGCTGCTGCTCGGCTGCAAGCCGCGCATGTAGTTTGGCATGTGCGCCAAGCACGCGGAGAGCGCTCCATGTGAGCAAGCATGCGACCGGGTTCAGGTCGGACGCATAAACATCGCACCCCAGCTCCGCCGCTTCGAATGGAATCGAACCCATGCCACTGAACGCATCGCCGACGCGTAAACGCCGACCGAAACGGCGTTCAGACATTTCGGCGACCCAATCCGGCAAAATAGAAGCGTGCGTGCCACAGTAAGTATTGATCTCCTTCCAACTCTCGGGTGGCGGGCCGTCGCTTTCTTCGGCTCGGCAGCAATACGGACGCTGTGCAGTGTGACCGAGAGTGTAGAACACCCGTTTTTCAAGCAGACGCCGATGCTCACGATCGGCTGCTGACATGCGCTTCGCCCAGCTCTCCGGGTCGGCGAACAATACTTTTTCGTCTGGCCGTGCGTGAGCATAACAAACCGTTGGCTGAATCGCTTTTACCTTTCGCTTCCACATGCCTGCGTTATCGAAAGACATTAGCTTCAGGAACACATCCAAGTCTTCCGGCCAGCGCTCTGGTTCGTCGGACGCCTCAAAAAGCGCTCCGATGATAATTGCCCGCGTCATTACGAGGGGCTTCGTGCCCCACCATTTGCCGAGACTGTTGAGAAACTGAGACGCGCCCGCCTTTCGTTCGATGTAACTCTCCAACGAGAGCTGTGCGATTGGGAATTGAACTTCGAGAAGGGATTTGGCAGGCATGGCTCAAAGTAGGTCTAGCTGCCCACCGGTTGGCGGCGCTTCAGGTTCGTTTCCCTCGCGGACGGGTGGGCTGGAAGCGGGCCGTTCTTCTTGGACGACGATTGGGCCGGGGCTTTCGGGTTGAGGCGGCGTTGTGCTTCCCGTTGCTTGCGGAGTGATTTCCAATAACTGACTGGTGACGAATTCGGCGACGTTTTTTTTTGAGCCGTGGCGGCCTCCATGATTTCGAGCAGTCGTGGCGCGGTCCGTGTGTCTGCCGGGTCAGTCAGTGCATAGTATAAAGCACGCCGCCAGCCTTGCCCCTGGCGCTGGCTGGGATTGCTGGCGCGAGCGTAAAGCCACCAGCGTTCCTCTCGGGCCAACTGCCGCCAGCCGTTTAACAGAGCTTCAATATGAGTGCCTTCGCCATCTTCCATTAGCGACCAGAAGAGAAGCGCCACTTCGCGGAGGATGAGCGGACTGAGGGCATTGTCCCCATGCCGCAGGAACGGGGGCTTCGGGCCTTGTTCGGTGGGGTCCATTCCACGAACCAATTCCTTTTGCACTGCCGGGGCGATGCGCTTCCACACCGCGCTGTGGATGGTGGCGAGTTCGCGTCGGGGATAGCCTCGCTCGGTCCGGGCCACGAGCGTGAGTCGGCAAGTCGTCCCATGCGCGGTGTCGAGATAAAGCATCCCATGTTCGGCTTGCAAATCTACAATGCCGAATGCGGGCGTCGGAGCATCAAGGGGTTCGATCATTGCGTGATAAGCCCTGGGGCGATTTTAAGGGATATTTCCTTTTGCCATTCGATGAGGGCCTTACCGGTAGGGAAGGTCAGAGAAGACGCGTCGAGTTCCCATTCGGCATCGGTGAGTTCCTTGTCGAGGAATTCAAAGGCTTTGATGAGCCGATCCGCCGTGAGCCTGGTTTTGCCATCCCATGCGACGGAAACGCGGTTGTCTGTTTCGGCCTTTACGACTTTGGCGCGAGCGCCAGCGAGGGTTGCGCCCGCAGGAAGTTTGCTCAAGAAGCCGTGGACGTTCATGCGCGAGACGAGTGCCATTTCCTGCAAGGCTTTGCCGGCAAGGATGGCGGGCTTGTTCGGGTCGAGTGCCGGGCCAGTCTTGCCTTTTCCGCCAGTGTCTTCGTCTTCCTTCGGAACTTGGATTGCAATCTCGGCATGGGCGGAGGCTTTTTCCGCATAGACCTTTACGGTCGCGCCTTCTTTTACGTCCACGCCTTTGGCGGGATAGGCCGCACCGTTGTTGGCGGGGTCAGTTTTGTCGGCAGTCCATTTCACCTTGGCGTCCGGCGGGACAACGCCAAGTTTCAACGTGCGGTGGCCAGGCGTGGCACTCGGAAGGAAGTCGTGTTTGAGATCAATTTGATTCTCGATGCGGTAAGGTTTGCCTTCCTTGTTCTTGCCGGTTGAATCCTTCGCCGTAAACACCAGCACCATCGCGTCGGAACTGAAAGCATCGTCGTGTTTGATTTTTCGCGGCTTGGCGGTGTCTTCGGTGACGTAAAGCGTGTCCGCGTTATGGAGCTTGATGTCGGTAGTGGTAATGCGGCCAGTCTTGGCGTCACGGGCGTGCTCGATGCTGATTCCGGTGACTTCCTCAAACGGTGGTTTCATCACCTGACCCGCCTGGTCGCGCCATTCGCCAGCCGTGATGAGGACATCCTTCATCCGGTCGAGCGTGCCCGGTTCGGCCCAGACCATGAGGCCGCGACTGCCGGCGGCGTCAAGAATCTGATCCCAAGCAGCGCGGCCCGAGGAGGGAAACAGGAATTGTTCGACGCGGGTGCGAATGGATTTGTACGCCTTGACCTTGTCCGCGCCGGTGGCGGGCGGGATGACGTGGAATTTCTTCACACTGCCGAGCGTGGTTTCGACCACGAGTTCGCCCTTGGTAGTATTGTCCTTAGCTTCGTCTTTCTTACCATCGCCCTTTTTAATTCCATCGTATTTTATGGACTGCCCTCCGGGTTCTTCAACATAGCTGTCGAGCAAGGTGGTGTCAGTCAATTTGGAATCGCCCGTTGAGGGGTCGCCCAACGGATAGAGCAACCGCGCATACACCGAGCGGATAGCGAGGAACAATTCGCTCTGGATGTTGGTGCGCTCGTCCTTGGCCTTTTCGTATTGTGCGTCGTCGCGGCTCATGTCCTTGAGCACCTGCTCGATGGCCCATTGACGGCGCGCATGATTCCGGATTCGGACCAGGCCAGCGGGATCAACGACAGTGAGGAACGTGACGCGATTCTTATATTTTTCGCCGTCAAAGAATTTTTGATAAGGTGATTCGTGGCCGCAGATGACGAGCGTGATCTTGTCGCGTTCGAGTGTGACTTTGGAAAGGTCGGGATGAATAAAGATCCGCTGGTAGCAGCGCTTCTGCTTCGGGTCGAACATCTGCTTCAACTGATCTTCGATGACGCCGTCGCGGTCGAGGTCGGAGCAAGTTTTAACGTAGGTGTTGAGCTGCGCGTTGAGGTTTTTGACTTTGTTGAAGAAGATTTTGCCACTGCGATATTGCTCAAGATACCAGCAGTTTCGTTGCAGTTCATCGAGGGTATGACCAAGTCCGGTGAGGTCCACGCCGGGGGCGGCAAGATATTCGGCGAGCTCTTCCTTGGACAAGCCACGCGGGCGGGTTTCGGAAAGCGACGCGGCGTAAATCCATTTGGCGGTGATAAGCGACAACCCGCCAGTGTCCGCTTCGAGGCTTTCAGCGTAGGACGTGCCGGCGTTGGCGATATCCGTTTGCAACGCACCTTCGAGCGACCGCTTGATTTCCTTGAAGCGCGACGCAACCGCCGACTCGTTTAGGTCCGGCGAGGCCAACGACAAGAGCGTGTGACGATCCACCTCGTGCGTGCCCTTGCTCCAAATCGAGCGGACGATTGCCGCCATCAGCCGGATCACGTCGCGGGTTTTCTGGAAGCCGGGATTGTCGTTGAACGTCTCGATGAGGTGCTTCGTGGAAAAATGGAACGGGTAGGAGACTTCCAATTCCTCGCGGATGGTAGGAAGCGCCCGCTCGACGAGACCGGCTCTTTTTGCGGTTTGAAGTTCAGCGAAGTAGGCGTCAATGACGGCCTTCTTTTCCTTTTCAGAAATTCTGATGTCCTTGAACAGGCGCTTGCGGAGAATGGCGTAGAGTTCGTCCTTCGTGTTGTCCACCGGCGAAATTGAAACCGCGCCCTTGCTCATTTCGTTGTCGGCGCTCTGAATCGTCCCGCCGAGGGAAACATTTGAGCGCATGATACGGGCAAGGTCTTCGTGGCCCTGGTCCCAATCCTTTTGCAAGTCCGACACGACGACCGCAACCCGGCCGGCTTCCTTGTGGTCCCGAACTGCGCCGAAAAGATTTGTAAGCGCAAGGGCAGTGAGTGTGGAGAACCGTTCGCCTTCGTCCTTCTTGCCCTTCGATGCGGCGTGAACGAGGTAAAAGGCAAGCTCGTCGAGGAGTATGAGGATCGACTTGTCCTTGAAGAGCGCGGCCCACTGCTTTTCCGAAGGTGCCGAGTCGGCAGGGAAGTTCGCTCCAAGTTGTTTGGCGATGCTGACCCAAACATTTTCATCCGTGGAACGGCCGGTGAAGGCGACGACCTGGTCAGGCTTCACCGATTTCGGGGCCTTCTTGAACGGGAGACCCTTAGCCAACTTCGGAAACCGGGCAAGCAGTCCCGCAACAATCATGCTCTGCGTCTTGCCGCCACCCATTGATTCGGAGAGTTTGAAGATGCCGCGGCTCGGACTGCCAGAAAGGCGGTCGAAGGATTGCATAATCAAGTCCTCCATGCCGGAGGTCAGAACGTTTGAATCCAGAAATTCCGCAGCCTCTTTTTCGTTCAGTTCCGTCAGCCCGGAAATATTGACTACGAAATCTTCCGAGCCGTCGAGTACGGACTGGCGTGGCACACAGCAATTGAGTGTCTTCATAATGGTCGTTTCAGGTCAGCGTTGGAAATCAAGCTCTTCAACTTCTGATTCTTCGCTTGCCCCATTCTGAGGCCGTTCGGAATATTCATAGGTTTGCTTCAACTAAGGTCCAGCGGATTTCCGTCGTCCGCGTTCCGACGCGGAGCCGTCTTTCACCCATTCATCGACCTCAGATGCAAGGAATTTCCATAGCCGTCCGACCTTGTGGCCAGGCATCTTTTTGCGGTCGATCCACTTGTAAATCGTGTCGGGATTAACTCCGAGATGCGCAGCAATTTCTTCGACTGATAGCCAACGTTCTTGCATAAAAATTCGCACTTGAACTTCGGCCAACGATTTGGTCGTGTGCTGAAGCACCAATTTGAGCAGGGATAGTGTAGCGGCCTTGTCCGGGAAGACCAGCAAAAAGCCTATTGAAGCCAAGTGGAGCAACGGGGAGCGTTGCAGACATTGGAGGCTTGCTTCGCTTGTTTGCGGTCTGGCGACTGCGTCAGGGTCAGGCTGATCATTATACACGGCGCAATATGCAGAAAGCGATTTGACCCCCACCAAACGGTGGCAGGGGTTAATGATTTCGCGATTTCGCCTAATGATTCCTGACGAATTCGGAGGATGTATCGCGTGGCACATCCAGCTCCGATTCGCTCTGCGATGCCGAGTCGAAGCAGTGCCTGGAAGTCCTCAAAGATTACTGGCGCTGAAACCTTGAACTTGCGTTGACAGGCTTTGCTGGTGAGTGATTCACCTCGGGCCATAATGGACACTATTTTGTGCTGGCGTTCCGTCAATTGTGCCTCAATTGCAGGAGTGATGGAACCGGCTGCGTCTTCGGGCGTTTTTACTCGATCATAATTCCCGTTCGGGCCTTGGAACGTGGCGACAAAATAGCCGTCCTGTTGGGCCTAAAGAGGAGCGTCCAGTCCGTGGTTGAGCATCGCGTCGCGCATTCGGGCGAACCCACTGCCGCGCTGTTCCATGAGGTTCATCGTCGCGAGAGCCTAGGCAATCACGGAATTGCGGGAGCACGGACGATAATTGCCGCGACGGAGTTTTGCCAGAGTCAGCGGCGATGGCGGATAACCAGGGCTTGCCACGACAACGCGGTCGGAAAAGACTTGGACCCCGATTTTGCGACTGGCGTCCTCGTAGTTGGGGCCGCACGCGCTGCGCGCCACGTCAGCGACGAACGCTCTCTCAAACGGTTCCGATATCGCAGAGGTTCAGGAATGGCTCGGGCACTCAAGCATTTCGACGACTCGGCCTTACGATAAGCGGAAGATGCGGCCAGAAGACTCGCCCACGTTCAAAATAAAATTCGATTAGCGTCGAGCTGCTTCAGTCTGGGATTCGCTTGCAACAGCACAGGCACTTCTCCTATGTTTCTCGTTAGTCGAAGACCCTGGGAAAGCTGAATGAGAAACCGGAGGAGTTTCGTCGCAGGAACAATGAACGTTCTCGAAGAAATAGTGCAATGGTCAAAAGACCGGCCAATTTGGCAGCGCGACGCTTTGCGGCGCCTCGTGCAGAACGGTGACCTCTCGGAAGAAGACATCGGCGAACTTCGCGAGGTATGCAAAAGCGCTCATGGCTTGGCCGAACAGCGAGATTCAATCCCCTTAGAGAGTATCCACGTTCCTGAGAAGAACGCTGGCGCGATGCCGGTTACTCTCGCATCCATTTTCCACCATCGCGGGGTTAATGCGCTCGCAGAAGGCCAAACCCTCAAATTCGGCTCAAGCTTAACCGTGGTTTATGGGGATAACGCGGCGGGAAAGACCGGATATATCCGGATTCTTAAGAGTGCCTGCCACGCCCGAGGCCCTGAAAAAATCCTCGGAAACGTGGTATCCGGCATTGCTCCTCAGAAGGTTGTCGTTGCAATTACATATAAAGTTGGCACCGAAGACAAAGGGCGTGAGTGGTCGGGAAATGGTGGAGATGAGTTCATTTCTCGCGTTAGCGTTTTCGACACACAATGTGCTGCCGTTTATCTCACCGAAAAAACCGATGTCGCATTCAGGCCTTTTGGGCTCGACCTTTTCGACAAACTTGTCAAAGCGTGCAAGTCCGTGAGGTCGGGCCTAGAAAGCGAACAACGTGCTCTGTCCGTAACTCAACTGGCTGCACTCCAATTGCAGGTAGCCGAAGGAACCGCGGTTGCAAAGCTTCTGCTAAGCTTAACCTCACTGACAAAGGCCGAATCCGTTCGTGCCCTCGCCCACCTCTCGGCGGATGATGAGGCCCGCCTCGGCCTCTTGGAGAAGTCGCTTCTCGACCTTCAAGCAAACGATCCGAAAAAGCTATTACAACAACTAACGGTGCGCGCAACTCGTGTGCGCACACTCGCCCAGCATCTGAGAAATGTTGAAACGACGCTATCTGAGGAGGGTGTTGGTGCGGTTTTTCAGGTCAGAAAAGAAGGCCGCCGTAAGAGCGAAGAGGCAAAACGATTAAGAGCTATTACGTTTACAGCGGGAGTCCTCAATGGAACTGGTTCGGAATTGTGGCTTGCGTTGTGGGAGGCCGCCCGCGAGTTTTCGCATAGTGAGGCTTATGCTAACAAACAGTTCCCTGTCGTAGAAGAGGGCGGGAAATGCGTGTTGTGCCAACAGCTCCTCGACGAGCCAGCAGGCGACCGTCTAAAGAAGTTCGAAGTCTTTGTCACGTCGACTACAGAAAAAGAACTCCGCGAAGCACGGGCGACATTTAGTCGTCTGCAAAAAGCGATTAAAGAGCTTCAGACATCGACGGATTCTTTCGACGAAACGGTTAACGAAATTCGCATTGAGCATGAAATAGTCGCAGACAAGATAGCAACCGCTCTTGTTGAAAATGAAAAGCGACGCAAGGCCGTAGCCCTGGCTCTCTCGTCCGACTCAGATCTCTCTCCAGTTTGCCCTAACGTCCAGGTCGCTTCGCAAGAGGCAGAAGCGCTCGCAAAGCAACTGGACGAGCGGATGCGAACGCTACGTGAGAAGGCGACTGACGAAAAGAGGAAACGCATGAGCGCGGAAGTTCAAGAACTACGTGCTCGTAAAGTCCTTGCCGCTAACGAGCAAGCCGTATTGGACGAAATCGAGCGCAAAAAGAAGGTTGCCGCTTATGAATTATGCTTGAACGATACGAGGACACAGGCCATTACGCAGAAAAGCACCGCTGTTACTCGCTCATCGGTTACTCAGAAGCTTAAAGACAGCTTTCAAAAAGAGCTGTTAAATCTTGGGTTCAGTCACGTTGAAGTCGAGTTAAAAGAAGTAGGCGGGGCCGAAGGTGTGCTTTATCACAAGCTGATGCTAACGCGCGCTCCGGGTGTCGAGTTGCCGCGCGTCGTCAGCGAAGGAGAACAGCGGTGCTTGTCAATCGCCTCATTCTTTGCGGAACTAAGCACCGCAGACGATCCTTCAGGAATCGTCTTCGATGATCCCGTGTCCTCTCTGGATTACAAATGGCGCGAAGGGGTTGCGCGCCGACTCGTTCAGGAGGCGAAGACGCGCCAGGTTATTGTGTTTACACACGACATTGTTTTCTTATTGCTCTTAAAGCAATTCTCCGAGGAGCAGAAAGTTGAGCAATTAGATCAGCACGTCCGGCAGCTTGCCCTCGGTGCGGGCGTATGTGTGGAAGAAATGCCCTGGGTCGCGATGCCCGCGAAAAAGAAAATTGGTTACCTTAAAAGCCAATGGCAGGCAGCCGATAAGCTTCACCGCGAGGGTCATCAATCGGCCTATGAAAAGGAAGCCAAATATCTTTATGGTCTTTTACGAGAAACATGGGAGCGGGCGCTAGAGGAAGTTCTTCTCGGTGGGATTGTGGAGAGATTTCGGCCAAGTGTTCAAACCCAGCACATCAGAACAATTGCAGATATTACGGAAGAAGATTGCAGTGCATTGGAATCAGCGATGACCAAGTGCTCTAGATGGTTGCCTGGGCACGATCAGGCCCCCGCCGCGCAAGCCGAAATCCCCGATCCCAAAGTTCTAAAAGCTGATATTGACGCATTGGAGAGTTGGGTGGTAGGTATCCGGAAGCGCCGCACTAGCTGAACCTAATGAATCATAAATGATGGGATGATTCACGAACGCGGCCGTTGAATTTGAAGTGCCCGCAAAACTATCACCATTCCGCTTTCCAGGTTTCAAAATTTGACCCCTGCCACACATCGCGTATGCTTGCGGGTGTAAGCTCTCGAACGGGTCAATACAATGAATAAAAAAGCAAATGAAGCAACTTTCGGCGGTCAGTTCACGTTCCCCGGAACGACCTTAACCGTCAACCGCGTGGGCTACGGCGCGATGCAGCTTACCGGACCCGGAATTTACGACCCGCCCAAGGACCCTGATGGTGCTGTCGCCATCCTTCGCGAAGCCGTCGCGGCCGGCGTGAACCACATCGACACGAGCGACTACTATGGCCCGCACATCACGAACCAGATAATCCGGAGGGCTCTGCACCCATACCCGACGGGGTTGGTGATCGTTACCAAGCTCGGGGCACACCGCCCGCCCGACAAGTCATGGCAGTCGGCCATCTCCCCCCAAGACCTGACTGCTGGAGTTCATGACAACCTCCGCAACCTGGGCCTAGACGCCCTCTACATCGTCAATTGCCGCGTGATGGGTGCGATCCACGGCCCCAAAGAGGGTTCCATTGCCGAGCAAGTGACGGTGCTGGTCGACCTCCGGCGAAAGGGGCTAATCCGCCACGTTGGGCTTAGCAATGTCACGGCTGCACAAATCGCCGAGGCGCACGCAATCACCGAAGTTGCGGTGTGCGACCGCATTGACAGGGGCTTCGCGCGCGCGCGTTGCGGGCAGGGGCCGAAAATACCATAACAAACAGCACAATGTCACGAGCCGAGGAAATCCTCGATTGACTGATTATAATGAGCGAAAGTAATCCCGCGCACAGAATCCTGCTGATAATCGAAGTAGCCAAAATATCCTTTGCGTCATAACCAACGACGCCACCTTGAAAACCATTTTGCGACTATGCCGTCCGCCTCAAGCGGTAGCAACGTCACACGCCGGAAGCCCCGCTCGCAGTGGACCAGCACGCACTCGTGGTCGCGGAGATTGCGAAGCTTGTGCGGTTTGATTTTGTGTTCCTCGGTTTCATTGTAGTTCACGCTTCGTTTGCCGGCGCTGTAACCCCATGAACGTTTTACAACCCGCTTTTTGCCAATGAAGTCGGCAGCTTGAACCGCATCGGCTTCGTCGGCCGAGCGGAAAATCATCCGATTGCGAAGATTCAAGGTCAGGACTTTTGATTTGTCGTTGCCCAATGGCGGGACGAGTGAAGTAGTGGACTGTGCGGCGGCGACGATGGTTGCGCCTGCTTCGCGGATCACGTCCACACAGTTGTAATCGCTCGTGCCGTCCTCGCTGGCAGTCATAAATCGCTGCGCCTCGTCCGCCCACAGGATGAGGAGATTGTTTTTGCCGCGTTGCTCTTTGGCCTCGTCGAACCGTCGCAAGGCGTGGTTGTAAAAAAGCAGTTTCAAGAAGGTGTTTACGTAACGCCGTTCCGTCTGGAATTTTTGTGGCATGGTTACGAGGATGATTTTGCCCTGGTCAATCTCCGAAAAACCGAATGTGCTTTCTTCCGTGCAGAAGACTTCGGCCACTTCAGGCGTCAGGAAGTATTGCAGGTAATTGCCGATGGTCTCGCGGACACCACCAAGCTGTTCCGCCGGCTGGTCAAGAAAACGATTTTTGAAATGGTAATTCAGGGCATAGCGGCGTGGTGTTTGCAAAGAAAGTTTCCGTAAAAAATCCAGCTCCTCGTCCAACTTTGGCTTGCTGGAAAGCATGTCCAATGCGCCAGATAACGTCACTGGCCTTTGTAATTCCGAAAGCAGTTCGAGAGCGTGAGCAATATGGGTCTGGGCTTGATTTTTGAAAAAGCCCTTGTCCCCGCCTTGGCCGAGACTGGTGGCCGTGTCCACCACAAATTTCGCATATGTGCTGAAGGGGATGCTGCGGTCGCCGGTGAGATTGAATTGATGCCGCGATTTTTCGTCTGGGTCGTCCCCATGAATTTGCAAATGAATCAAATCGTTTTCACGGCCGTAATGCCGGGCCATTGCCGAAAGCGTTTCCCAATAGATCCCTTTTTCATCAATGCAAAGGCCGCCCCATTTGTCCTCATTCTGAAACACCTGGTGGGCCAGTTGATTGATCCCGGAAGTTGTTTTGCCGGAGCCGGTGTCGCCGGTGATGAGCCAGCCGCGGCAGAATTGATTTCGCCACCAAGTTAAGCCGCCAAGTCGGGCAACGTGCCGTTTGGGCGATAACAGAATCCACAAGGTGAGGATCAACAGAGAGATCGCATCCACTAACGCGAAGATGCGCGGCGATTTTGACCATGCCGGAAAATGAAACGATGGGAAGGAGACAAAATCGAGCCTCATAAAAACCTTCCGATGAGGAAGCCTGCGATGGTGGCGGCGAAGGCGGCAATAATGGCGGTCGGGAATTCCACCGCACGAATGTCCTTTTCCGCTCGTTTCCTAAGAATCTTTGCCGCTTCGGTCAAGGCCGCGATGTCCGCATTGAACTCATCCAGAGACGGCATCTGCCGGTGGCGGATTTCGTCCCAATGGCTTTGATGAATCCGAAACAAATCCATCAAAAGGAGAATCGTGTCATCATCCTTGATTTGGTGCTGCTCCTTCCATTTGGCGAGGGCTTGCATAAAATCCTCGTCAAAATCAGGCGGCGCTGTCTGGCTGGGCACGTTCATGTTTTAATTGGCAGCAACAAATCGGCGGCAGATTCGACTTGGCCATAAAACTTGCGCTGCCAGGTTTGCAACCGCCGACGATCCAACAAGTGCGTGTGGCCGTCGGCCACGGCGGCGGTGATGGTCAGGTTTTTATGGCTTAACTCCTCGACGAGCCAGGGCTGCAATTTGCTCATGGTGATTTCCTTCGCGCCAAGCTCTTTTAGCAACCGTTTGCGGATGACCGTGTTTTCAAAAAGAGGAAAATTTTCGCTGTGAACGGTGTTTCGCAGCACGACGTAGGAACAGGTGTTTTTGAGTTTATCGGTGGCGCGTTGAAGCTGGTCAATGCTGTCGGCCTCCTGATTGATGGGCATAACGAGCGTCAACGCGACGGACAAGTCTTTGAGCGTCGGTTGCAGATCGATCTCATCAAAATAATTGAAGAAGGCATCCGTGGATGCCGCGCGGCAGTCCACAACGACGAGATCGGTTTTGTCGAGCGCGTGAATCATGGCGTCCAGTCCGCGCGGATGAGACAAGTCCAAAAACACCACGTCCTCGCCATGAAAGCGTTTCAGGGTGGAGTTTTCGTTGTCGCAGTCGCAGGCGGTAAACGGGACATTTTTGTCTTTGAGGTATTGGACGAAATTGACGGCGAAGAAACTTTTGCCCACACCGCCCTTGCCATTAAAAATTAAATCGAGATGTTTGGTCATATTGTTTCTCCAGGTGGCAGTTGCTCAATTTTGGCGATTCGAGGCCCTCGCGTTGCAAAGGATGAACCTTCGGTTGGCGCGGTTGCAGGTTTGGCGATCGGCGCCGTCGTTGTTGGGAATGTGGTTCTTGCCGGGGCAGCCGGCGGGCATGTGGCCGAAGCATCATGGTTGTCACGGGGCGAAGCGCGCCGTTTAGCGGATGACTTGCGAATGGGCCGTTCCTTCAAAACACGATGGCAGAAGTTGGTCACGCAAGTATCTGAAGCGGCAATGCCGTTTTGGGTGAGCAGTTCGCTGATGGCGCGATAGGAAATGCCGCGTTTGCGAAGCGCAATGATGTCGTCTTTGAGCGCCAGCAACCGCGAGGCACGCGACTTGGCGATCTGCTTGTATTGAGATGCGGCTGCGCGGAAGCGGTTTAACGCTTCTTGTGGAATGGCAGTCTTGTTCATGGCTAACGAAGCATGAGCGAGGTTGCATGGTTGGCGGCAGGCGAAGCAGCAAACGAAGCATTTGGCGAAGCAGCCGAGTTGGCATGATGCGAAGCACGAAGGTGCGGGCATTTTGAAGTGACTGACACCGCATAGGTGTGCTTCCGCGCGAAGCGCAGAATCCTTCCTCCGGGAAGGGGTAAGGCTTGTTTGGTGAAAAAGCTCCTTTTCATACTGATTGCGCCACTCGCTGATTCTGCTGCTGCAACAATTCTTCGCGCCAATTTTGCAACTGCGTGGAGGCCTTTTCGATGTGGCTGGTTTGTTCGATAGTTTGGGCGTCGAGGTGCGCGGCGTATTGGTCGCCTAACTCGGTTTCCGGCAGTTGCATTACGGCATGAGCGGCGTGGTCGTTGAGGCGTTGGTCCAGCAGCTTCAAGACTTCGATGGCGGTGCGTAATTCAGCGGTAGTCGGTTGCATGGTTGTGCGGGATTGTTCCGGTCTGGCTGCGGACTCCCGGATGGATTTGATTTGTTCGGCTGTGAGGGGATGCGCCCAAGGAGAATCTAGGCCGAGCCGGAGTGCGGATTCTTCTGCGGCAGTTTTTGTCGGTGCGGCAACGACTGTGCGTAACGGATCGCCCTTTTCGCGGGCGTACTCCCGGTCGGTGAAGTAAATCCCCCAAAGTCCTTCGCCTGGTTTCGGTGTTGGCAACGTGGACTGATTCATTTTCATGCCTGCCATTCAACCAATTTCTGTGGGTCGTTTTGTTTCAAAATGAAACAAAGTGAATCCGGCTTTTTGGCAGGCTGTTCTCCGTGGTTACGGTCAAGACCCAATACAATTTGAAGAACGCAAAGGAATACTTTGAGGAACATCTTTGTGTTGGTGAATACTACGATGAGGGGCAGAGGGTAGCCGGCCAGTGGTTTGGCCTGGGAGCGAAACGGCTCGGTTTGACCAGCAAGGTTGGTGCGGAAGCATTCCTGCGTCTTTGTGAGAACCGGCATCCAGTTTCGGATGACACATTGACGCAACGACGGAATACCACGCGAACAAATCATGCTGGGGGTAACGCCGCCAATCGCCGGATTTTTTATGACTTCACATTTTCGCCGCCTAAATCAGTGTCGGTGGCGGCACTGGTCGGGGCAAATGACCGGATTTTGGAAGCCCATGCCCAAGCCGTTCGGTCCGCATTGAAGGAATTTGAGGCATTTGCCACAACCCGCGTTCGGATCGGCAAAGCGGACGACGACCGCTCCACCGGCAATTTTGTCGCTGCCCTGTTCACACACGACACTTCGCGGGCCTTAGACCCGCACTTGCATACCCACTGCATCGTTTTCAACGCCACGTTTGATGCGGTTGAGAATCGTTGGAAGGCTCTACAAAACTTTGAATTACTGCGGGCGCGAAAATTCGCAGAGAACGTCTATTACCATGAACTTACCCGCAAGCTGCGCGGGTTCGGCTACGAAATTCGCAACCTGACACGGGGCGATTTTCAAATCGAGGGCATGTCGGAAACGATCTGTGAACGCTTTTCCAAACGGGATGCTGAAATTGACAAGGCATTGACAGAACTGCTGGCTGACAAACCCGAATTGGCGACGGCAAACTTCAAGGCGTTGCGCGCTCAACTCGCGGTCGAGACACGCGCTAAAAAGCACAAGGATTTGAGCCAGAAGGAATTGCGGATGTTGTGGGACTCGCAATTGAACGAGGGCGAACGTGCCGCTTTGGGCCAGCTTCCAAAGCGTTCAGAAAAAGCCACTAACGACCCGGTGAGCGTCAATGAAGCCGTCCAGTGGGCAGAGGACCATCTGTTTGACCGCAATTCCGTCATGCTGGAATGCCAACTTTGGCAGCACGCATTGGAACGAGGACGCGGTGAAAATTTCTCCGTGGACGAACTCAAGAAATATACGCGCCAGCGGCCATACATTCGCAACTTGGAGCGTCCTGCGGAAGTGACTCTGCGGGAAGTCCTGTTGCGCGAATGGGAAATTGTTCAAATTGTCAAGGTTGGCGCGGGGAATTGTCGTCCGCTGGTGGAAAGGTCCGGCGCGACAGACCCAAAATTGGATGAGGAACAACGTCTGGCTTTGGAGGCTCTGATGCGCTCTAACAATGTGGTCTCGTTGTTCCGTGGCGGCGCGGGCACAGGCAAAAGTTTCCTTCTACGTGAACTGGTCCGGCAAGTCCAACTATCGGGCGAGCGCGTGGTCGTGCTTGCGCCGCAGCGCCAACAAGTCGTGGACATGGAGAGAGCGGCATTTCCTTCACCGACGACGGTGACGAATTTTCTGCTCAAAGGTGAACTGACGGAAGGAGCAGTCATTGTCGTGGACGAGGCCGGGCAAATAGGCGGTCGCCAGATGGTTGATTTGCTTCGCTTGGCCTCGGACCGACATGCGCGGGTAATTTTATCGGGTGACACGCGTCAGCATGGAGCGGTCGAGGCATCTGATGCGTTGCTGGCCATCGAGCGGTATTCGGAGGTCAAGCCGGTTGAGCTTCACACAATCCGCCGTCAGGACCCGGCTCTTGGCCGTAGCAAAAGGGAAAGTTCCGAAATCCGGCGGTATCGCAAAGCGGTGGAAATGGCGGCGGCGGGCAAATTGGCCGAATCATTTGAGCGGTTGGACAAAATGGGCGCGGTTGTCTCCTGCGGCTTCGGTGAACAGGCCGACGAACTGGCTGATGAATTCGTCCGGCTGACAGAATTAAAATCTTCCGCCGTGGTCGTGTCGCAAACCTGGGCGGAAGTCCATCGTGTCAATTTAAAGGTGCGGGACGCGCTTAAAGCAAAGGGATTGCTTGGCGCAAATGACGTTGCGGTTCAAGCATTGGACAAACTGGATTTGACCAACGCGCAAAAGCGCGACAAACGGTTTTACCCCCAGGATGCGACGATCGTATTCAACCAGAAAGTACGGCAAGCCGAACCTGGGATGCGTGGGAAGTTGGCGGGCATCGTCAAAGCCGGCGTCCTGGTCGAAATTGACGGCAAATGCGTCATGGTCTCAAACAAGATGTTGGATAAAATCAACGTCTGCCTGCCGCGTGAAATTCGCCTCACACAAGGGGACAAACTTCATCTGAAAGCCAACCGCAGACTGGCTTCCGGCACTCGCATTACTAATGGTGAACTGGTTGTCGTCAAATCTATCGGCATCAATGGAGACATTGAACTGACGGACGGACGAATTCTGGACGAAAGTTTTCGTGAATTTTTGTCCGGCTATGCCGTCACGTCTTATGGTTCACAGGGGAAGACGGTGGATTACGTTCTTTTTTCCGATTCCACCATCAAGGCCGCGACCAACGCGCAGCAATGGTATGTGACCATTTCGCGCGGTCGGCGGGGCGTCCGCATCTTTACGCCGGATAAAATGCAACTGCGTGAGAATTTAGTCCGCTCCGGTCATAGGCCGCTTGCTTTGGAATTTACCGGCAAGATGACTCTATTCAATCGCAATCCCCTTTGGGACCGGCTGCATAGGCATCTCCTGCGGTTTGGCCAGCGCGCCGCTGATACGTTTTGCCGGTTAAAGCAATCCCGACGTCATTCCAAACCAGGACAAGAACATGAACACCAAAACGCCCGAATGTTACACCACTGATTCACAAGCTCGTTGCTTGCGCGTTGAAACGGCGGCAACCCGCTTTCTCGTGCTGCCGCTGGATCAATTCGTATTCGCGGAATTGACCAGCGACGACAAGGAGCAAAAGCTGCGTCTGGTTTTCGCCACGCATGAAATTTTGATTTCCGGCCATGTTTTGCAGCGGATTGAAACCGCCATCCATCGGCTTGAACTGTCAGGCATCATGAAGTTGCCTGAAAAATATCATGCGCTGATGGGTGAAGGTCAGCCGAAAATTCGGGAAATTACCGTGGCGGAAAGCAACCCTGTCACTGAACAAAACCGATTAAACTGATGAGAATGGTAGGTTCGCGTTCGTAGATCAAAAAGTAATGTCTGTACCGGTTCAAAAATTTCCCGTGTTTCTCCGCCTGTGCGCATCAATAGGGCCAAAATTTGTGGCGGAATTTATTGATATTTCACAATGGCGTCGTTAATGCTCAACACCACTTTTTCGATGTAGGCTCGGTTCGTGGATGTTAGAGCATGAAAATCTCCTGCCGTGCTGGAGAGATTGACGTGGTACGAAGTTTTGGCCGTAACCATCAAAAGAATGCCTCCAATAACCATTGCGCCCCAAGTGAAGAATTACCGGCACTCTGGTCTTTCTGAGACTTGGTGAACAATGATTCTTGCCGGTTTTGGGTGGTGGTATTTGCCCGTGATGCTCACAAAATGACATACAGATTTGGGTTCCCTCGCGTCATTCGTCCCTCGCATGAAGCTATTTCAGCACGACACTTCAACATTTGCTGTCCGGCACATTGACTGCTGTAAGGTGATGTGCGTTTTCGCTTGAGCGCGGTCATCGTTTTTGTTGTTGCACTTTTTAGGGTGCAGGCTGCGCCGATCTCAATTGCGGAGTTCCCATTTCAGTTTCGAGAAGGCTTGTTGTGGGTTGAAGTTAGCGTCCCGCAGTCAGACAAGCCGCTCCACTTCCTCCTGGACACCGGGGCTGGAGCGAGCCTCATCAATCTCAGTACGGCGAAACGGCTAGGAATGAATCTTGGCCGCAAGATTGTCGTTCGTGGCGTGGACACGACACTCCCCGGCTATTGGCAAAAACTATTATCCGTCAAAGCCGGCGTTGTGGAGTTGCCCAGCAATTACGTCGCAGTTGACTTGGGGCGGTTAAGCAGTTCGTGTGAACAAACCGTGGATGGCCTCATCGGCGCAGATTTCTTTTGCGATCATGTGGTCCAGATAGATTTCGATGCGCAAAAAGTCCGTCTTCTGAAACCGGAGAAGGCCAGAAAATCCGACGAATCGGTGCCACTACAACTCCGTCCGTGCGGAATGCGTGTGTCCATCAGCGTGGATGGCCAGAAGCGTCAGTGGGTTCGTCTTGATACAGGCTGTGCCACGGCGTTGCAGTGGGTGACTTCAGAAGTGCCCGACCAATGCACTCACCAAATAGCTTTAGGGTTGGCTCAAATCTCGGTCCCGCAAACCGAAACGACAGTGGGCATCGGCAACCACGAATTTGAGAACGTCCCAACCGGCCTGCATGAAAAGGCCATCTTTTCCGGCGAGGCTGGTTTGCTTGGAAATGGCCTGCTCTCCCGTTTTTCCAGCATCACGATTGACACGAAATTCAACTGCTTGATTCTGGAACAGCGTTGCCCCGCAAAGTAAGAACCGCCTCACGTTTGGGAGGCAGCCATAGGACAGACTTCCCGGCACCACTGTTCAATTTTGGCTTTTATCAAGTCTCGAACTTCGCGGGTCTTGGCTAGTTTTTCCTCAGCAGAGCCTTGAAAACTTGATGGATCAGGGAAGCCCCAATGCAGACGTTTTGTGACACCTGGAAAAATCGGGCAACGTTCCGCGCTTGTTTCATCGCAAACCGTGATGACGTAGGCAAACATTTTGCCAGACTTGACGAAATCGAACACTCCCTTGGTCGCGTTCCGGGAAATATCAATGCCGATTTCTCGCATTGCTTCGACGACAGTCGGATTAAGTTTGCCGGGTTCAAGTCCCGCGCTGTGGACCTCGAATTCGTCACCGCAAATTTGGTTCAGGAAAGCCTCTGCCATCTGGCTCCGCGCGCTGTTGTGAATGCAGATAAACAATACTCGTTTTCTCATAATTTTCCTTCGCATCGTTCAGTCACACTTTTTGTCTCCGCCGCAGCAAGTGGAGGCTGTTGATTCCTGCCTGAAATTGACTGTGAGGGGATTGAAGTCGGCTGGTTGTGCGACCGGGGGTTTGCATTTTTCAGGCGCCAAGCAAGCTGTGCGTCGTTCTGTCAAACGCAAAGTAATTTCTCTCGGCGAAATGTCGGCTGATTCCAGGGGGAATTGGCTGATGAAGCCGATCTCATGTTCGACATCTACCTCCAGGTCGTTGGACGCGAGAAAGGAGTGTGCCTTTTCGAGTATCTTTAGGAGTTTGCCCGCCGTAAGTCGATGGTCCACGTCATCGGAAAACCACGTTTGCAAACGGCACAAAGAATAGCTGCGGAGTGTGCCGCCGCAATCTACGAACTTTTTGTCAATCCGCGCCACTTCCGTGACGTGAGCATGGACGGGAACAAAATCCCCGTTCGGCAAAAGAAACCGAATGTTCGCGTCAGGCTGTTTGCTGAGGTTTTCTTTGAGTTCATTGAGTTTCATAAATATCAGGAATTCAATTGTGAGCCAGAGCAGCAGTCCGTCTCTCGGAAGGCGCAGCAGGCTGGAACCGCCAGCGCCGCACCAATAATCGGTGCGAATATGTAAATCCAAAGAAATTGGATATGGCCGCTGACAATGGCAGGCGCAAGGGAACGAGCCGGATTCATTGACGCCCCGCAAATTGGCCCGGCAAACATCGCCTCCAGACCGACGATCGCGCCAATGGCAACACCAGCCGTGATTCCTTTTTCTTTTGAGCCAGTTGAGACGCTCAAGATGACCAGCATCAAAAGGAACGTCAGCACCGTTTCGAGGATAAAGCTCTGTCCCGAGGTCCCGGCTGGCAGCGTCGCGCCGAGTTTCTCATCCGAAGGAAACAAGAAGCGGAGCAAGCCGCTGCCAGCAAATGCGCCCCCGATTTGAGCGAAAATGTAACCCGTCACTTCCTGCCACGGAAAGCGCTGCGCTGTGGCAAAAGCCGTCGTGACAGCGGGGTTAAAATGTGCCCCGCTCACGTCGCCGAAAGTGTAAATCATTGCCAGAATAATCAGGCCAAAGGTGATCGAAATGCCGACGTGGGTGATCGCGCCGTTGCTTGCGCCATTGATAACGATTGCGCCTGTACCGGTGAAGACCAGTCCAAAGGTTCCCAAGAATTCGGCAACCAGCTTTTTGGCGTATTGTTTCGTCACCCGACTATATTCGCATAGGCGAATATAATGGCAACAGGAAACATTAGCAGCACCGGCCTGACTGTTTCAATTTCGCGAGGCGGGCCTTGTCTTGCCGAAGCTCAGGGACTTCCTCAGAGCAGGACGCCAAACATCGCATCAGGTTTTTGTGAAATGTCGTCTTTACGGGGACGAGCGAATAATACATCCAAAGCCCTCTTTTTTCCGTTGCAACCAATCCTGCTTTACGCAAATAAGCCAGATGGCGGGAAGCGGTCGGTTGGGGAACTTGAATAATGTCCACCAAGTCGCAGACACACATTTCGCCTTCGAGGAGAAGATACAACAAGCGCAACCGTGTCCGATCCGAAATAGCTCGGAATTTCAATTCCGCGTTAGGCAAGGTGTTGGCCATTCGTTCCCATTAAGCCTTCTTTTTGTTCCAGAGGAAAGCTCCGTTGAGGGAGAAAAGCCGATTCGGCACGATTCAACCGCCAGAAAGTTTGGTCCGTCTTTTCTCTATTTTCACTTTTTTTGAGGGGTTTGCTCGACTGTGGCGTATTAAAGTACTACTCGACGATTATGAAAAGACCATTACTAATCGCGAATCGGGGAAAGATTCGTCGTCGGGTAATTCTGCAAATTGGAGCGATTGCCCTGCTGATATGCGCTGTGATTATTGGCTTGGTTGCCTGGGCATTATATCCGAAGCATTTGACCGAGTCTGAACGTGCGGCGCTCGTGGAATACGAAAAAATCCGGCTTGCTCTGGCCAACGATGACCTTGACGCAGCCTCGCGTTCTGCCGGGAATCTTCAGACACGTTTTACCCAATTGCCAATTTCCGATCAGGCGTCCGCTTTGCGTCAATGCACTTCGCTGGAATCCGCCCGACATATCTTTAAGGAAATGAGCCAGCACGCCATAACCCTTGTGCGCGGGGCGGACGGCTATTTCATCGGGGAGTGTCCTCCTGGGAACGGCTGTCCAATCAATTGTTCCCCCTGCCGGATGGATGAGTTTGGCCCTTGGGTGCAAATTTCCCCCGAACTCAAAAACCCATACATGGGAAAGGCAAGCCCGCGATGTGGCGTGTTGCGTCCAGCACGCTGATAATGAGCCGGGTTGCGCCTTGAGCATTTCCCCTCTGGCCCCACTCCTATTCTCACTTTTTCTGAGGGGTTAGCTTGGCTGCGGCGTATTAAGGGGTGTCGATAAACAGCCCCGAAAACCTCGGAGCACAAAGAAAGGTATGATAATTATGAAAAGAACATTTCTAATCGCGGCTGCGGTAGCGGGTGCGTTCACTCTTGCGGCCAACGTGCAGGCTGGGTCGCCCAAGGGAGATCAATGGGCCGAGAACCACCAGAAGGTCGCCGCGCCAATGGCCACAGATCAAATAAACAAACCAGTTTCAGTCGGATACCGGGCTGTTGGTGATGACGGCATCGCCGCCTCACCCAAATTCCGTCAAATGCTCGACGACAGGAAGGCTCGGGAAGTGGCAGCGAACACCATGCAGGACGTTGATTATGCCAACGCCAAGCGTCCTTCGTATTCACCCCATGATTCGCGCTTTGAGGCGGCATGGCGCGATAACGCCGTCTCAGAAGTCCAAGTTGCGCCGCTCAAATAACTGTCGCACGAGGACCGATCTCGATAGAGTCAAAGTGGCGGCGGTTATTTCCGCCGCCCTTTGCTGATTGAATATGAACACCAACGAATCAAGCGACGAAGACAAGGCCCTTCGCAAATTGCTCAATGAATGGCGGACGGAGGCTTCTCTCCCGCCGCGCTTTCAGGATTCGGTATGGCAGCGCATCGAACGAGCACAGACGCCGGCCTCGCCTTCGATGCTTCAGGTGATCGCCCATTGGTTTGCGACGGTGATTCCTCGCCCCGCATTTGCGGTTTCTTATATGATTGTGCTCCTCGCTGGCGGCGGAGCATTCGGTTGGGAACACGCGCGGAAGGAAACTACGCACATCAAGGACGACTTGAGCGAGCGATACGTCCGTGTGCTCGATCCATACCAGACACCTCGCGAGTAATTCCATGAAGCGAAGCCTGTTCATTCTCGTGCTGGGGTTGTTTATAGGGGCGGCAGCTTACGGTTGCATTTACTCCGTTTGCATGTCACCGGCCCGCGCTATGGAACGGAGCCAGCGACCCGAACTGGCTTGGCTGAAAGAGGAGTTCCATTTGAGTGACGCCGAGTTCAAGCGGGTTTCCGAACTTCATGCCGCCTACTTGCCGCATTGCCGGGAAATGTGCCGCAAAATAGACGAGCAGAATGCGCAACTTCAAAAACTGTTGGCAGGAGCGACAAACACGACGCCGGAAATTGACGCGGCCTTGGTCGAGATCGCGCAACTACGGTCTGGATGTCAGCGGATGATGCTGCGTCATTTTTTCGAGGTCAGCCAGACTATGCCCCCGGAACAGGGCAGCCGGTACCTTGCTTGGGTGAAGGGAAAAGTCTTCGCGGCCGACTATGGCATGAACGGACAAAAGTAGATTCTTTGAGGGATTTTCGATTTTGAGACGTATTAAGAGGCGCCCGGTCAATCTCAAAAATTAAAATGCAAAACTCGAATATGAAATGTATGAAACTCAGATCACTTGCAATCACGGTCATGGCCGCAGTCGGCCTCCTGTCCAGCACCATAGTCCGCGCGGACGATTCGGCTTTAATGGAGCCGGTGAAGTCAGTGCTAAACCAGTACTTGACGATCCAAACCAACCTCGCCAACGATTCCATTGAAGGCTTGACGGACCACGCAATGGCCATCGCCAAGGCGGTCAAGGGCGATGACATGAAGATGCTCTCACCCGATGTCGCGAAGCAGGCGGAAACGCTCGCCAAAGCGATGGACGTGAAAGAAGCCCGCGAGGCGTTCAAACCCCTTAGCGCGTCGCTCGTCAAGTATTTGGCCGACAATAAAGCTGGAAAAGGCACATACCACGAGACATATTGCCCAATGGTCAAGGCAAGCTGGCTGCAAATGGGCACGGCCATCAAAAATCCCTACATGGGAAAGGCAATGCTCACTTGTGGGGAACTCAAGAATTGAAACTTTGGGCAGGCACTTCCGCCGTTGGGAGAAACCGACGGCGGGATGGCGAATGAAGAAGACATGACAAGCTCGATTTCAGGCCGAATTGGCAAAGGCGCGACAGCACTTCTCGCTGTCGTGGTGAGCTTGGTCACGGTTTGGCAGAGCGTCTTCGCCGCTTCGACCGAGATGGCCACAGTCGTCGCACCAGTGGCGCACAAGTGCTGCGGTTCAAAACATTGCCATTGCTGCGGGCAATCCTGTTGTGCGATGCCCTCTGACAATCATGCTCCCGTTGCACCTGCCGCGCCACGAAGTACTTCCCAAAACGAGTGGCAAGCTCTGAGGCCACCTGTTGTTTCCACCCTCACTTCGATTACGCCCGTGTCGGACGACGTATCTGTTCCGACTTTCCTCTGCGCTTCGATGACAGCACTCCCGATTTTCCAGCGGGACTGCTGTTATCTCCTCTGAGATTTCGCTTCTTCCAGGAGTAGTGTGCCCATAGGGGGCGCTCGTTTCCGTTTTCGACCATTTAATTCCTTTTGACAGGAGCAGTGTATGAAGATTTTGACGACCATTTGTGTACTTTGCAGCAGTCTTTGGGCGGCGTTGGCGCAGAACGACTCGCTAACCGGCCCGACGACGAATGCCGTCGTCATTTCGACCGATTATATCGACAGCCTCGTTGCCGAAGCGCGAACGAATAATCCCTCGCTCAGAGCGGCTGACGCCCGCGTTCGATCAGCCACTTTCAATGCCGAAGCGGTGCGCACTTGGGATGACCCGATGGCCATGTTCGGCGTCAATGTTTTCAGCCCAAAGGGATTTTCGCCCAGCGCCAACGGCGATCTCGTTTATGGAGTTCAGGAAAAGCTGCCCTTATGGGGAATGCCGAAATTGAACCGCCAGGTGGCGGCAGCGGGCGTGTCCTCGCGCCAGGCTCAAGCGGACGTCTGCTTTCAACAACTGCGCGATGACATTACCAAGGCGCTCGTCTCGGCGGCTTTGACCGAACAAGTCGTCAATATTGAGGAACAAGACCTCGAATGGCTCCGGGCTACATCGAAAGCGGTGGAGGCGAAGTATCGCAGCGGACAGGGCGATGTTGCCGACACGCTCCAAATCCAAAATGCGGCTGCCGTGCAAAGCGATCAATTGCGAACCGACCAGCTCGAATTGGCGCATGACTATTTTATGCTGAACCGGTTGCTCAATCGTCACCATGATTCGCCGTGGCCGCCACTTCGACTGCCTCCCATCGCGCCGCCCGTGCCCTACAGCGCCAAGCTCGTCGCGCTGGCCTTGACCAATGAACCCAACCTCAAGGTTGTGGAACAGGAAATCAAGGCAGCCGAAGCGACAGCGGAACGGACCAAGCGCACACGATTGCCAGATGTCAGCTTAGGTGTGGAAGGCTGGCAATATTCCGGCGATGGCGGATTTCGCCAGGGAATGTTCACGCTTTCCTTTTCACTTCCTTGGTTCAACAGCGAGAAATACGGCAAGGACTACGCTCGCGACCGGGAAACTGTCAAGTCAGCGCAAGAGGAGCGCGAAGATCAAATTTTGATGGTGCGCGAGGAAGTGCATCATTTGACCGTTGACCTTGATGCCAAGCGTCGGCAAGCCCTGCTCTATAGCCAAGAGGTCTCAATCCGCGCCGAAGAGGCGCTGACAGATAAGCTGAATCTTTGGGGGACGGGGAAGGTGACTTTGCGCGATGTGCTGGACGCCCGCCGCGACGCGCTGGATGCCCAATTGATGACCGCCCGCGCCACAGCGGGACAGTACCAAAGCGTTGCCGATTTAATGTTTTGGAGCGGTTTGGAAAGTTTTGAATCGCTTATTCCTCTGTCAAATGAACCCACTCTCCACGCCGATCATTGAAATTTTATGCTAAAAATTAAACTGCTAAACTTCTGGATCGCGGCACTGGCAACCATCGCCTTGTTGGTTGGAGCGGTGTCCTGCAAAAAGAACGACGCCGCCTCCAAGCCCGACGATGTGGATTATTACACTTGTACCATGCACCCGTCGGTGAAATCCCAAGACCCCAAGGCGAAATGCCCCATTTGCTCAATGGACTTGGTTCCGGTGATGAAAAAGGGCGTGAGCACTGCGAGTGCAACCGCTGCCGCCATGCCAGCAACCATGAGTGGAAATGAAAAGCCCGGCGAAGCCAAGTCCGATGATGTGGATTACTACACCTGCACTATGCACCCTTCGGTCAAATCGCACGATCCAAAGGCAAAGTGCCCCATTTGTGGAATGGACTTGGTCCCAGTGATGAAAAAGGGCGCGGCGGGCATGACCACCAACACTGGGTCGCTTATGAGCGACGAAGAAAAGCCGAGCGAGTTCACGGTGCCAGTGGAGCGTCAGCAACAGATTGGCGTCACGTTCGCGACGATTGAAAAGCGGCCGTTCATGCACACTGTCCGCGCCGTAGGCATGGTTGCCTATGACAAGGAGCGCCATTGGGACTACGTCGCGCGCGTGGAGGGTTACGTCCAAAAGCTTTTTGTGTTTTCTCGCGGCGAGTTGGTTCAAAAAAACGAGCCGTTGCTGACTATTTACAGTCCCGATTTGCTGACGACCCAAAATGAGTTCACGGATTTGCTTCAAGCGCGGGATGAAGCACGAACGAATGGAGGTAAGGCTGTTTTGGAGAGCATGGAACGACTGGTGGAGTCCTCGAAGCAAAGACTGCGCTTATGGAACATCAACGATGGGCAGATTGCTGAGTTGGAAAAAACCCGAAAGCCGCAAGAAACATTGACCCTCTACTCGCCTTTCAAAGGTGTCTTGCAAGACCTTCTGGTTGACCAGGGACGGCGCGTCATGGTTGGCGACCACCTTGTGGACATCGCCGACCTGTCGGTGGTTTGGGTATGGGCACAATTCTACCAGGATGAACTACCGATGCTGAAAAGGGGGCTTCCCATTACCATCACAACTTCTTCCTACCCCGGTGAAAAGTTCAATGGGAAAATATCGGTCCTCGATCCGTTTATCAATGATGCCCTGCGGACAGGCCGCGTCCGGATTGATATCGAGAATCCCGATTTCAAACTCCAGCCCGATATGTATGTGAACATTGATTTGACTATGAATATGGGCGAGGGCGTGGCCGTGCCTGTGCCCGCGGTTTTGCCGACTGGCTTGCACAACATCATTTTCGTGGACAAAGGCGAAGGCAAATTGGAGCCGCGCTATGTCGAACTTGGCCGTCAATACGGCGACTTCTACGATGTCAAAAGTGGCGTGAAAGAAGGAGAGCGTGTTGTGACGAGCGCGAACTTTCTCATTGACGCCGAAGCCAAGGTTCAGGGCGCTTTGAAATCCTGGTAAGGAACACGAACATGGACGCGTCTCCCACACCGGCCAGCGAACCGCGAAAGCCATTCTTGCTCGAACGAATCATCGAGGCGAGTGCGCGCAATCCTTTCCTGGTCATTATCCTCACCATCTTTGGAGTTGCAGGCGGCTTTTGGGCGCTTCATCGCACACCACTAGATGCTGTGCCCGATCTGAGCGACGTGCAGGTCATCGTCTATACGGATTGGGAAGGCCGCTCGCCCGACTTGGTGGAAGACCAAATCACCTATCCGATTTCCACCAAGTTCATCGCGGCCCCAAAGGTCAAGTTCGTGCGGGGCGAATCCATGTTTGGCAAGTCATTCGTTTACGTCATCTTCGAGGACGGCACAGACATCTATTGGGCGCGTTCGCGGGTTATCGAGTATTTGAATTCAGTGCGCGGATCATTGCCGGAAGGCGTCAACCCTGTCATCGGGCCGGATGCCACGGGTGTGGGGTGGGTTTTTGAATATGCGCTGGTGGACAAAACCGGCAAACACAACCTTGCCGAACTGCGCTCGTTTCAAGATTGGCACCTGCGTTACACGCTCGAATCGGTCAAGGGGGTTTCTGAAGTCGCGGCGGTCGGAGGCTTTGTCAAAGAATACCAAGTGGACCTTGACCCAAACAAATTGCTGGCCTACGGCATTCCCGTCAGTGAGGTCGTGAATAAAATTCGCATGTCCAACGGCGACGTGGGCGGAAAAATCTTTGAAGTCGGCTCCACGGAATACTATGTGCGTGGGCGCGGTTATATCAAGAGCATCGCCGACATTGAGAATGTCCCGCTAAAGTCACAGAATGGAACCCCGGTCTTTGTTAAAAACGTCGGCACTGTGCATCTCGGCCCGGACCTTCGCCGAGGAGTGGCCGAGTTGAACGGCACGGGTGAGGTGGTCGGCGGGATTGTCGTGATGCGCTATGGCGAAAATGCGCTGAATGTTATTGACGGCATCAAGAAAAAACTGGAAGAAATCAAACCCTCCTTGCCGGATGGCGTCGAAGTCGTCACCAGCTATGACCGAAGCCAGCTTATCCATCGCTCCATTGCCACGCTGCGTGAAAAGTTGATCGAAGAAAGCATTGTCGTAGCTCTCGTCTGCCTGGTGTTTCTCTGGCACATCCGTTCCGCGCTGGTCGCCATCATCACCCTGCCCATTGCCATCCTTCTCTCGTTTCTCCCGATGCACCAGTTGCACCTTACGTCCAACATCATGTCGCTGGGCGGCATCGCCATCGCCATTGGAGCGATGGTGGATTCGGCCATCATCATGATCGAGAACGCGCACAAGTTCCTCGAACATTTCCGTGATGATAAAGGCCGCGATCCGACAAACGTCGAACGCATTGAAGTCATCATCGCCGCCGCCAAAAGCGTTGGCCGGCCTCTGTTCTTCGCGCTGCTCGTCATCACGGTCAGTTTCATTCCGGTGTTCTCGCTGGAAGCCCAGGAAGGCCGGTTGTTCAAGCCGCTGGCATTTACCAAAACATTTTCAATGTTCTTCGCCGCGCTGTTGGGCGCGACGCTTGTGCCTGTGCTAATGACGTTCTTCGTGCGCGGTAAGATCACCCCGGAACAGAAAAACCCGGTCAATCGCTTTTTGATTTGGGCTTATCAGCCATTTGTGCATTTCGTGCTCCGCTTCCGCTGGCTCACGCTCATCATCGCGCTGCTTATCATGGCGGTCACAGTTTATCCGTACAAGAGACTAGGCAAAGAATTCATGCCGCCGCTCAATGAAGGCGATCTGCTTTTCATGCCCACCTCCGTTCCCGGTATCTCAATTGAAGAAGCGACAAAAATCCTGCAAATCCAAGACCGGATACTTCGGCAATTTCCGGAAGTCGAATCGGTCTTTGGCAAGGCGGGTGAGGCCGAAACTTCCACTGATCCCGCGCCGCTTTCGATGTTTGAAACCGTGGTAAAACTTAAACCCCCGGAACAATGGCGCGTTGGTATGACATGGGAAAAATTACTCGCCGAGATGAATCAAAAGATTAAAACCCCAGGCATGGCGAACATCTTCTGGATGCCCATCCAGACGCGGACCGAAATGCTCACCACGGGCTTTCGTTCGGTTCTCGGCATAAAGGTCTTTGGCCCGGACCTCGGCAAGATTCAGGACATCGGAGTGGAGATTGAGAAGGCATTAAGCGATTTTCCGAAGACGCGCAGCGCCTTCGCCGAACGGACGACAGGCGGCTATTTTCTCGACTTCACGCCGAATCGCGAAGTCGCGGCCCGGTATGGCCTGACGGTTGGCGACGTAAATGACATCATCGAAACCGCCATCGGCGGCAAGACCATCGCCACGACGGTCGAAGGCCGCGAGCGTTATCCCATCAGCGTTCGTTACGCGCGTGATTTCCGTGACAATCTTGACACCCTTAAACGCGTGCTGGTGCCGGTTCCAGCGGGGAACACTGAAGGGGGCACTGCACAAATCCCAATCTCCATGCTGGCGGACATCAGCTACAACACTGGGCCGCCGTCGATCCGAACCGAAAACGGCCAGCTTGTTGGCTTCGTCTTTGTGGACATCACCAGCGACGACATTCAGGGCTATGTTGATGCGGCCTCCAAGCGTCTCAGCGAAACAATAAAGTTTCCGCCAGGATACTACATTCAATGGGCCGGTCAGTTTGAATATCTCAAAAGCGCCGAGCAACGGTTGAAGGTCGTTGTGCCGTTTACGCTGCTGATCATCTTCGTTCTCATCTACCTGAACACCAAGTCCGCCGTGAAGACGATGATTGTGCTGTTGGCCGTGCCTTTCTCGCTCGTGGGTGCGTTCTGGTTTCTCTATCTGCTCGGCTACAACATGAGCATCGCCGTTTGGGTCGGACTCATCGCCCTCGCCGGACTCGACGCCGAGACAGGAGTGGTGATGTTGCTCTACCTTGACCAAGCCTGGGACAAGTTTCGCGCCGCCGGTCGCATGAACTCAATGGGCGATCTGCGTGGGGCTGTCATTGAGGGAGCGGTGCATCGTGTGCGCCCGAAAGTGATGACCATTTGCGCCATCTTGTTCGGTTTGCTCCCGATCATGTGGTCGCCCACGACGCAAAGCGGTGCGGATGTAATGAAGCGCATTGCCGCGCCGATGATTGGGGGCGTCGTCACTTCGGGCATCTTGGAATTACTGCTGTATCCTGTGATCTATGTTTTTTGGCGAAGACGGCATTTGCCCAAAGCAACCCGCAATTCATCTGCCATCACGGAATTTGTGCCGAGCAATCCGGTTGAGAGTTCAAGGGCACCATCCACTTCGGAACCGGCCAAAGCGCAACGCGGTTGGAGAGCGTTTTTCATCGCACTGATTCTTCTCGCGCTTGTTGCGGGCGGATATTTCGCCTGGCAAAACTTTGGGCATCGTGGCAGTTCCGGCGCGGCTGTTTCAGGGCAAGCGATCGCCACACAGAAAGTCAAAGACCTCACGGTTACATTCGTTGATTCCACGGGCCAAATTCAGAACGCGGTGAACGACATCCTCATTGAGTTCCGCGACACGGCCAGCGGCGAACTCGTTGACGTTGGCACGGTCAAGTTTGACCTCGACATGAATATGCCGGGCATGGTGATGCACTCCAGCGCAACCATTGAACCGACTGGCACACCTGGCCGATACCGGGCGAAGGTCAAGCCCGATATGGCTGGCGATTGGAAAGTCACGCTCCATTATGACGGACCGCGCGGCAACGGCAACGTGAGTTTTCCCGTGAACGTGAAATCGTGAGCGATGCCACCACACAACCGGACGAATGCGACCGGACGGATATGGCCCGGCTCGCTTCTGGTTACGACGCGGCTCTCAACGACCTCATGGCGCGTCACACTCCAAAGCTGTTCAATTACCTCGTCCGCAGCTTGCAAAATGAGGAGGACGCCGCCGATCTCGCGCAAGATACGTTCGTCCGCGTTTTTCAGAACCGGACGAAATTCGACAAGCGCATGAAATTTTCGACGTGGCTTTACGCCATTGCAACGAACTTGGTCAGGGATCGCTATCGCCATCGTACACGCCATCCGCAAGTTTCGTTGGACGCCGAAAACGAAGCGTCAGGCGAAGATTTCCGCGAAAGCGTGCCAGAACAAAAACCAACACCGAGCGAATCTTTGCAGAACGCAGAGCGGGCGGAATCGGTCCGCAAAGCCGTGGGGCAACTGCCCGAAGAACTTCGAACGCCGCTCATCCTTTCCGAATATGAGGAGCTTTCGCACGCGGAAATCGGCGAAATCCTTGACTGCACTTCCAAAGCAGTTGAGGTTCGGCTTTACCGCGCTCGAAATCAATTGAGAAACACCCTCGGCTGGCTTATGGAGCGTGCTTCTTAAGCGAGGGTATTTCGATGGACAAGGCCAAACACTTTTGTCCGATGTGTCCCGGCGTGGAATCCAACGAACCCGGCGATTGCCCGCAGTGCGGGATGGCCTTGGAGCGAAATGCCGGATCGGTCGCGCCGACCGCAAGCAAAACGATTTACACCTGCCCGATGCACCCGGAAGTTCAACTGGACAATCCTGGAAATTGCCCAAAGTGCGGCATGGCGTTGGAACTGAAAACCGTGTCAGCGGTCGAGGAAGAAAATCCCGAACTCCTCGATATGACGCACCGATTCTGGATTGGTGGGGTGCTCGCACTGCCAGTCTTCCTGCTCGCAATGGCGCACCTGATTCCCTCCCTGCGCCATGAGAACTGGGTGATGGGGGACACGTCGCGCTGGATTCAATTTGTCCTCTCAACGCCCGTGGTCTTGTGGGCGGGCTGGCCTTTCTTCAAGCGCGGCTGGCGTTCACTCGTCACCGGGCAACTAAATATGTTCACGCTCATCGCCATTGGCGTTGGCACGGCCTATCTGTTCAGCGCTGCTGTGATGCTCATACCGGGCGCATTCCCGGTTTCGCTCACACCTGACGGCAAGGTTGGAATTTATTTCGAGGCGGCAGCGGTGATTGTCGTGCTTGTACTGCTTGGCCAAGTGCTCGAACTGCGGGCGCGGAGCAAAACTGGAAGCGCCATCCGTGCGTTGCTGAATCTCGCACCCAAAACCGCGCGCGTGGTCCAAGACGGCGAAGAACGCGACGTGCCGCTTGAATCCATTCAAGCCGCAGCACATTTACGTGTTCGGCCCGGTGAAAAAGTTCCGGTGGACGGCGTCGTGCTTGACGGCAAGACCTCGGTTGACGAATCAATGATTACCGGCGAACCGATTCCAGTGGAAAAGGGCGTTGGGGACAAAGTGACTGGCGGCACGCTCAACACCACCGGCAGCTTTGTGATGAAAGCTGAACACGTTGGCAGCGACACCGTGTTGGCGCGCATCGTCCAGATGGTTGCTGACGCGCAACGAAGCCGCGCACCGATTCAGGCGTTGGCCGATAAAGTTTCCGGCTACTTCGTCCCTGCGGTCCTGGCCGTTGCAGTATTGACCTTCATTGGATGGGCCTGGCTAGGTCCAGAACCGCGCTTCGCCTACGCCATCGTCAATGCCGTCGCCGTGCTCATCATCGCTTGCCCGTGCGCTCTCGGACTCGCTACCCCGATGTCCGTCATGGTAGGCATTGGGCGCGGCGCTCAGGAAGGCGTGCTCATCCGCAATGCCGAAGCCATTGAAATCATGGAAAAAGTCACCACAGTCGTCGTGGACAAAACCGGCACGCTCACCGAAGGCAAACCACGACTCGGTCAAGTCCTTCCGATCCAAGGTGTGACTGAAGATGATTTGTTGCTCGCTGCCGCGTCGGTGGAACAGAACAGCGAGCATCCGCTCGCCGCCGCGATTGTTCACGCCGCAAAAGAACGCGGTGTTAAGCTGCAAAACGTGGTGGACTTCGCTTCCATCACTGGCGGGGGAGTCGTTGGCAAAGTAGGCGACCGCGAAATTGCTGTCGGCAAACTGAAATTCCTCCAAGAGCGCGGCGTCGCGGACTTGGGGATTGTTGAACCCAAGGCAACCGCGTTGCAGGCGGAAGGGCAGACGGCAATGTTCGTCGCCATCAACGGAAAAGCGGCCGGAATTCTCACGGTATCCGACCCAATCAAGGCATCCACGTCCGAAGCCATCGCGCAACTTCACAGGCTTGGCCTGAAAATCATCATGCTCACTGGCGACAATGAACGCACCGCGAATGCTGTGGCCAAAACACTAGGACTTGATCAAGTGGAAGCTGGTGTTGAACCGCAACGCAAACACGAACGCATCCAACAACTCCGTCAACAAGGCCAAATCGTGGCGATGGCTGGTGATGGCATCAACGACGCGCCTGCGCTTGCCGTCGCACACGTCGGCATTGCAATGGGGACGGGCACGGACGTGGCGATGGAAAGCGCTGGCATTACCCTCGTCAAAGGCGACCTGCGCGGCATCGTCAAGGCCATCACCTTGAGCCGTTCGATGATGCGAAATATCCGACAGAATCTCTTCTTTGCTTTCGTCTATAACGCGCTTGGCATCCCAATCGCGGCTGGAGTGCTTTATCCGTTCTTTGGCCTCCTTCTCAGCCCCATCATCGCTGGCGCGGCCATGAGCCTGAGTTCGGTTTCGGTAATCACCAACGCGTTGCGCTTGCGCCACGCAAGTCTATGAATTGCAATTCAAATGTCCGTAGAATTGGGTCTCTTGTGGCGAACATTGTAAGATACAGAGATGAGTGTTATCGGTACAGCGTCTGTTCCGTTGGCGGAGCGACAAGCGGTGGTGGCATAGGCCGTTGCTGTGGCGCGTCTTAATGGGGACACGCAACGGCTTCTATGCTCGCCAACTGGCCGCTTCTCTCATGAGACGAGGGCCATAAACAATGCAGGCGTTCACTGGGTGATCGCCGGATGTTAGTTTTTTGTCGTAGCCAAACATGTAGCCTTCTTCTCATATTCTTCAAGGCTTGGCAGTTTCATTTTGGCCCGCTTCGCGTAAGCGCGATGCACGGCGGCCGAATTATGCCCCAACGCCTCCTGGGCGAAGCGTTCGGGATAGCCGCACGCCTTGGCCCGTTCCGCCCAGGCGTAGCGGTAGCTGTGGAGCGAAACGCCCTCAATGCCAAGTCCACGGCAACGCTGCTTGAATTCGGTCGCCCGGTCGCCTGCACGGACCCGTGATAGGTAAGGAAACAAAAAGCCTTCGCTAGCCAAGTCCTTCAGCACGCTCAATGCTTCCGCACCCAAATGGAGAATCACCGGCACGCTGGTCTTTTTGCGCGTAAAGCTGATGGTGTGATTGTCCCAATCCACGTCTTCGCCCTTCAAACAGGCGATGTCGCCCTGGCTGCCGCCGAGATGCCAGCACAACTCGTAAAACCCTTGGCGCTCTGGATTTTTCTCACGGCCGACAATGGCCTGGTGCTCATCAAAAGTGATGGCGCGTTTTTCCTTGAACTGGACCGTTGGCCATTGCCGTTTGGGAATGATGGAGCGAGGCAGCCAGTTCATGTCGAGGGCGAAATTATGAATGCGCCGCAAAAAAACGTTCGTCGAAACCGTGCCTTTGTGAATCGCATTCAAAAGATGTTCCGCCTGGGTTTTGATCAGGACAAGATAACGAATTTGGTCGAACGCCTTGTCCTTTATCGCAACGTCCCACCGCTTCTTGGTGCTGCCGGATTTGGTGCGCCCCATTTCGTCCATGACGTGTTGCCAGTTGCGTTTGGCAAAATCAGGGTCGCTGTGCTGCAAATAGACCTGGGCAATTTGCAGATTTACCGTCGGCTGATGGCAGGCTTCATTTTGCACATTGATGAGACGACGAGCGGTTTCAGCGTCACCGGTTTGGAGGCTTTCCCGCTTTTTGTTGAGGGTGTCGAGGGAATAATAAATCCCGTTTTCCCGCCGGAAAATATGGTACCGTTGTTTCATGGCTCGTTTCTGTTACGAGCCTCCCACAGAATCGTGCCGACTTGTTAGCGCCTTGTGTCGGCCTGGTGGATGCCTTTTGGCAGCCTTTTCACTGCCTTGTGCTTCATGGATTCATTCCATGCACAATTCCATACACACCGGACCGGCCAGACTTTCCAACTTGTCCTCTATCAACCACTTCGAGATGGAGGCGAGGGTCGGAATCGAACGCGTCTCGCCTTCCACAAGCCACTCGAAATCAACTACCTATGGCATCGCTGATGTCTTGAATTTAAGGCGTTTATATTTTATGTCAAGGATAACTCCACCCGACTTTTCTTAACTCAATTTAACCCCCACCAGATGAGGTTTGCTGGCACTTCTGCTGGCACTTTTTGAGGCACTTTTTGAGGCACCTTCATATGTAGCTTCCGAAGGATTCTGCCTCACTTTCATGAGTCGTCCGCAACGGGAAAATCGCGATGCCGTCGAATATCCTGGAAGTTCTGCGCGGTCACTTTCGTTTCGTCTGGAATCCTGGATGGCGGTAATTAAAATGCTCGAATCTCATACTCTATTGATAAGAGCTATCAACGGCGGAATTTCGGGATTGGATTCTTGCGGGTGGTTTTCCTCTAAAGTCTGCGGTGGCGAAACGATGCTCCATCGCGAGGCGAACATGGCGTTGTCGGCGCCAGGCGGCCCAGTCAGCAGAACATTGTGAGATTCTGCCGCCGCAACCGCAACCCCAGCTTAAGAGAGCGTGCAAAAGTCCAAAACAAGCCTGAGACGAGGGTTCGATTCCCTTCACCCGCTCAATTGATAGTGAGGCACTTACGAAGTATGTAGCCAGAATGTAGCTCAAATCCGGCTTTGGCCGTCGTTCGCCGCCCTTGGCCCGCGTTGCACCCGGTCGCCAGCTACAGTGCCGATTCTGCGAGCGAAACCAACCGGGCGCAACGGAAAAAGAGCGATTGATTGGCGGTCGTTCCTGGGTGCAAGCAATCGCCCGCGCCGTGCGGCACAAGAGCACAGAGGCAACCTGACTAGCATCCGACGGCCCGGCCTGCAACTGGCACGGCGAAGGCTGCGCCCCCGGCTCTGATTGCACTGAAAGCAACACCCTAAATGCCAAAAGGAAAACCCAAAGACTTCAGTGCGCGGCAATCCGTTTTGAGGCCTGAGGAGTCACGCTTGACCGGACGGGCGACCTGGAGCACCGTTCTGGCCCATGCTAAAATACCGTTCAAATTAATGACGTCCCAGGAGGCAACATGAGTTGGCGCTTTCGACAGTCGTTCAAGATAATTCCCGGTCTAAAATTGAATCTATCAGGATCGGGACTAAGCGCCAGCATTGGAGCGGCGCCTTTTACTTTGAATGTCGGTCCGCGCGGATTATATGGCACTGCTTCAATTCCCGGAACAGGCGTTTCATTCAGACAGCGTCTTTCAGGTGAAGCTACACCAACCCGACCTGTTCAGTTCGTGCCGACGAGCGACGACTCGCCATCATCACCGTCAAATGATGCCCCTTCATACGATTCCACCGCTCGTCCGATTCGAGAGATTCGTAGCGCAAGCACAGAACTTCTAACCAGCGAAAGTCTGAGAGAACTTAAGGATTTGATACGGACGGCTTACGAGGAACTTGAGCAAATTCGACACGAACTATGCAAGGCTAAAGATGAGGATGGTCGCGCAAATGCTCGTTTCACATCGTGGGATAAGGGTTGGTTGATGAAAAAGGTGTTCAAGAGCGCGTATGCGGCTCGTAAGGCTGAGGCTGAAATCGCAAGCGCTAGGACTGTCGAATTAGAAGAGCAGCTTAGTTTAACGACGATTGCCACGCAGATTGAACTCGCAAGAGAGCAGGCAGAACCGCTTTTCAGGATGCGAGATGACTTTACGGTTTTATCAGGATGTGCCGCGATTTGGGACATAAAGGCAGAACAGGAAACGGACAAATTTCGACAACGAACGACGGCCGACAAAGCCATAAGCCGTGCGCGGGTCAAGTTCTCGCTAGGAAGCTGCGAACTGATTCGGTGGGATCAAGAGGTTCCTCATTTGCAAAACGCAAAAGGTGGCGACATTTATCTATATCCTGGGTTTGTCTTGTATCGTGCGTCCAGGACGGCCTTCTCTGTCATTGATTGCCATGATGTGAGACTTGTGGCGGTCGCTGTCAAGTTTCAAGAGGAGGAAAGCGTCCCGAATGATGCAACGAAAGTCGGACACACATGGGCGAAAACAAACAAAGACGGAAGCCCTGACAAGCGATTCGCGAATAATTACGAAATCCCCATTGTTCGGTACGGCCAAGCAGAATTCACAAGTGGCACAGGTCTCCGGGAAGAATTTCATTTCTCAAACGCTGACGGATTGGATCGCTTCGCGAAGTCGTGGAATGCCTTCGTTGGTTCCTTCGATCACCGGATTGCAGTTGTTGCTGCGAAGGATGATTTGACTCAGGAGACGGAATCAACTGCCTCGGCACAGAACTCCGCAAAACTCGTCGGAACAGACGTGCATTTTGAATGCAATGCGTGCCATCAGCCAATAGAAGTTAATGCCGAAGCTACGGGCCAGGAGTTTCGATGTCCCGGCTGTGGGGGAAAGCTCACCGTTCCAGAAGCCCGCGTCAGCTAAAGCGTGAAAATGTTCGACGTAGTTTCGGGCAACGCGTTCTGACGACAACTGAATACGTTTCTTGACACATTTTGGCCCTTACAACTTCGGTTTCAGTGAAACCATTTGTATCCAATAACCTTCTTACCGTTGCTTCCTCCAAGGTGCAGCAAAATCCCAGAATCACTCGTTTAAGCGAATAGTCCGGCAATTGCCAATCGTAGTAACCATCAGATAATCGGCAGCGTTTGGAATCCCTGAGATCAATTTGCAGACGGTACTCCTTCTCAAAAATGAATCCAGGAGACTTGTTTCGCATTAACCGCGCGAGCAAGTCCAAAAGGTACCGATTCCGTGCTTCTTCATCGCCGCCAAATTCACGCAATCGACTAAAATCCATTACAGGGCGCTCGGGAAAATACGTCATTTTTACAAGATGGTCGTCAGGCCAAGGATATTTTACCTCGAACGCAACACCACTGTGTTTGTCGGCATAAAGGGACCAAAGAACAGGTGCAGAGAAAGAGTCGCTAAAGCATAAAACCCCCATCCACGTTTCTGACCAACGCTGGCGTTCACTGTTGAGCTTTCCACCGACTTCTGTTGATCCGGTGTGGCCGTTCCCGTACAGCCGAGTCTCCATTCAAACGGATCGTTGAAATTGGACACCAGGCCGACTCTGAACCTCCCAGCTTCAAGTGTTTTCAATGCCCCATGTGAATCTAAAAACCGATAAAGTGGAATTGGATCAGCCATAATGTCTCATGCCTGTGCCACCGCCTGGTTGCTGCCTGATGTATCGGTGAATGTGCTCATGCTTGGCGGGATTTATACTGGCCCCAGGCCTCGGCGGCAAGTTGCGAAAAATGAAAGATGTTGTCGTCGGCACTACGGGTGATATGGACAGGCGCGTTGGCCACCGTCAGTTCGTGTGTGTTTGGCAGTATTCCCGGCGCGAAATCCTAAGAGCAAATTTCCCCGGCCCGGCGAGCACTGTCAAGATGTTCTCTGTGCTTGCAACGACTTTTTCATAATAGTTATTCACCGATTTTCATTGTTTAATTCAGTGCCCAAAACAGGGCACGGTTTTGCGAACGCAAAACCTTAAGAGCAACCGCACAGCGGCGGGCGGCGCTGTCAAGGCAGACCGCAGCCCCGAAAGCTTTCGGGGCGAGGAACGCCTTGCACAGCACGAGCCGCACGACCGCTGTTTTCTTCTGCTGCGTTTAGTCACCGCCATTCTTCTTGACGACCTGGACAGGTTGCAGCTGCAACACCCAGGAGCCGTGTTGAAGCTGGTTGCGCGTGTGGATCGCTGCGTCGTAGGGCGTCTGGTGGCGCATCATGGCGGCGATGATTTTGAGCCAGCGCATTCCCAGGCACCGCAACGCGCAGGCGTGGCTTTGGCCCTTCTTTCTATGCGCTTCGTAGTAAATGCGCGCCCAGTCGCAATAGTGGCGGCTGAGGTCCACCCACAGATGAATAGTGGCACGGAGAAAGCGATTGCATTGATAGCGCAGATAAACCACGGACACTTTGCCCGACTGATAGCTGACCGGAGCCATGCCCGCCAGGCATTGCAAGGCTTGCGGCGTATCAGCCAGCGGTTTGAGCGCGGCCAGTTCGCCCAGCAATCGCGGAGCCAGCTTGGGGCCTGCCCCTGGCAGTGAGGCGAAGAGCGCGTGATCGGGATGCTGTTTGAAACAGTCCGTGATGAGCGCGCGGTAGCCGGCCAGTTGCGCCTCCAAGGTCTGCAATATTTTGACGGTGGCCACGGCCAGCGCGCTTTTGGCCGCGATGGTGGCTTCGACGCCGCAAAATTGATCGGCCTTGGCGAAAATCTCCATCCGCTTTTGGTTCCACTCTGGATGAAAGAGATTGTGCGCGTGCAGGAAGTTTTGCCATTTGCGTTTCCCCGCCTGCACCAGGGATTGCGGCGTGGGGAAGCGCTCGACAAACGCCCAGGCTGAGGGCGCGCACCAATCGCCGAAAGCTTCCAAGGCGGCGGGATAATACTCGTAAAGCGCCTGCTGAAGCTGGTTGACCAGGGCCGTGCGTTGCTCGATCAGCGCCACTTCGTCCCGGCAGAGCAAGCGCAGTCGTTGCACCAGCGGTTCGGGCGCGGTCAGCACGCGCCAGCTTTCCCCTTCCAGGCGCAAGGCATCGGCCAGCGCCCAGCAATCGGCGCGATCCGTCTTGGTGCCGCTGGGCAGCCTGCGCGTACGATAGGATTTGGAGCTGCGCGGATGCACCGGATAAACGCGATAATCCAGCGTCACTAACTTTTCAATGGCCGCGCTGTGCCCAGCCTCCACCGCGATGGCTACTTGCGGAAACTGCGCCAGCTTTTCCTGGCAGAGCGTCCAGCCTGCGGCTGTGTGGTCGAAGCGAAACTCGCTGACGATTTTCCCCGCGCCATCCAGCACCAGCACGTCGTGATGGTCCTTGGCCCAATCAAACCCGGCGAAGTGCGTGATGTCATTCCATGTTTTCATTTCTGATTCCTTTCTTTGGCTTTTGGCAGCGCCGCTGGTCGGAATGACCCGGTTCATAGTCAACCTAATACGGTGGCCCTCGCGGGGCGAAGTTCTCTCAGACTTTTGAACGCGAGCCGCCGGCGTCGTCGGTATTCTTGACAAAACCCTCGCAGGGTGATGTGGAGCCGACCGTGGCGACGCCGGGGCAAAACGGCTGCCAGCCGCAGTATGGCCGGGAATCACCGGAACTGCGGCGGCCAAGTTATTCACAGCCTCCCTGCGGCTGGCCTTTGGGGCCGCCTCCGGTCGGCCATGAATAACTTGGGACATGGTATTAGATGTGGAGCGCAGAGGGAACAGGGCGAGCAATACATGATACCGTTTCCGACGTTATTC
>PLIU01000401.1 GCA_003140095.1 Verrucomicrobiales bacterium
GGCACGCGCGAGCCGTCCTTGCGGACGTATTCCTTTTCAAACGGCGTGCTGACTCCTGTCGCGGCAAGTTCCTCCAGAGAGCGCCGGTCGAGGTGAGCATATTCTGGCGGCGTCATTGCCGCCCAGCCGACGCGCCCGGCTTCCAAATCCTCACGGGTGTAGCCTACGATGCGCAGGAAGGCGTCGTTACCCCCGGTGATCTCGCCTCTGGAGTTCCAAAACATGACGCCTTGAACATCGGAATCAACCAGCCGCCGAATGCGCCCCTCGGTCCGCTTCATATCCGTAACGTCCATCACGGCGCCGTGAAAACGAATCGCGTTGCCCGCGCCGTCGCCATCAACTCGCCCTCTTGCATTCAGCCAGCGCAGTTCTCCGCTTTCTTGTCGAATCCGATACTCGATATCGTAATGCCCGCAGGACTTGATCGCGCGGGCGAGGGCGTCTGCGACACTCCGTCGGTCTTTTTCAAGAACGGCCTGGAGATAGGCTTCCGCAGGCAGGCCCTGAGCGGCCGCGTCCGTTTGGATTGAGAACAAGCGGGCTGTGAATTCGTCTGCGACCAAACGGTCCTTGACGATGTCCCAGGTCCATGTCCCGATGGAACCTGCTGCAAGCGTCGAATGGAGCCGCGCTTGGGTTTCACGCAGCAGGCTGGCTTGTTCCTGGAGACGTTCCTGCGCCTGCTTCCTTTCGGTGATGTCTTCGGAGAAGATGACAAGCCCGCCTATCGAACCGTCCGCCTTGCGCCACGGTCGGACTTCCCAGCGAATCCAATTGGTCGTGCCGTCGGCGCGGGCAAACGGGTCTTCGTTGCATACCTCAACCGCGCCAGCCAGACAACGCCGATGAATATCAATCCATCGCTGCGGGATTTCAGGAAATACCTCGTAATGACTGCGCCCGACGACCAACTGATTTTGCAGATTGTATACTTCCAGCCATCGCTGGCTGACCACCAGATACTTCATGTCGCAATCAAACATGGCAACTGCCGCAGGGATGTGTTCCGCGTAGAGGCGCAATATCTCCTCATGCTCTACCAGCGCCGCGTCCGCCCGTTTGCGCTCAGTGATGTCACGGGCCACTTTCGATGCGCCGATGACATTTCCGCTGGAATCCTTGATGGGGGAAACCGTAACGGAGATGGGAACCAGAGTTCCATCCTTGCGCAGCCGCTCCGTGTCAATTATCCTGACGCTTTCGCCTTGCTTGATGCGGTTCAGGGCTTCCATTTCCTCCTGCTGGCACCCAGACGGAATGATTCGGGCGATCGGCTGGCCTACCATCTGGTGAGCCGTAAAGCCAAACAACCTTTCCGCGCCAGCATTCCAACTGGTGACGATGCCTTGCAAGTCCCTTCCGATGATGGCGTCGTCCGAGAATTCTACGATGGCGGCCAATTGGGCCGCCTCCTCTTCGGCCCGTTTGCGCTCCGTAATGTCGGCACGGATGGCAACATATTGGCGGGGTTTGCCGTCCGGGTTGAGGAACGGCACAATGGTGGTGTCCACCCAGTAAAATGAGCCATCTTTGGCCTTGTTCTTAATCTCGCCTTTCCAAACTTTGCCTTGCGTGATGCTCGCCCAGAGGCCGTGGATAAATTCTTTGGAATGAAAGCCCGAATTGATAATGCGATGATCCTGGCCGAGCAATTCCTCGCGGGAGAATTTGGAAATAGCGCAAAACTTGTCGTTGACGTAGTCGATTTTTCCCTGTGGGTCGGTGATGGCCACGATGGCGTGCTGGTCAAGCGCAGCCTTTAGGTCGATGATCTCTTTGATGGAGGATTTCAGTTGCCCCTCAGCTCGCCTACGGTCCGTGATATCGCGCGCCACCTTCGATGCGCCAATAATCTTTCCGCACGAATCTTTGATGGGAGATACGGTGACGGAGATAGCAACCACGCTTCCGTTCTTGCGTACCCGTTCTGTGTCAAAATGCAGGACTCTTTCACCGCGTTGGATGCGGCCCAGAATATCCGTTTCCTCGTGCTGTCGATCGGACGGAATAAGCCGCGTAATCGGCTGGCCGACGATCTCGCCCGCAGCATAGCCAAAAATTCTTTCCGCCCCCATATTCCAACTGGTGATGAGGCCTTGCAAATCCTTGCCGACAATGGCATCGTCTGATGATTCGACAATGGCCGCCAGCCGCTGTTGCAGGGCGTATTCGGCCTGTTTCCGATCGCTGAGGTCGCGGGTCACCTTTGAAAAGCCCAGCAACCTGCCGCTTTTGTCACGCAACGCAGTGATAACAACGTTGGCCCAAAACTGCTTTCCGTCCTTTCGCACGCGCCAGCCTTCATCTTCATAACGCCCCTCCTTGGCCGAGGCCTTTAATTCGGCTTCCGGCAGGCCTCGTTGCAAAGCCTTCGCCGGGTAAAAGATCGAAAAGTGGCGTCCAATGATTTCCTCCGCCCGATAGCCCTTAATTCGCACCGCCCCAAGGTTCCAACTGGCCACGATGCCGGCGGTATCAAGCATGAAGACGGCGTAATCCTCAAGGCTTTCCACCAACAGCCGGTAGTTTTCTTCGCTGCCCAGCACGGAAGTCGGCGGGCATTGCGGTGCCTTCACGGGATTCTCCCCTTTGATCGCCCTTTTGCGCCCACACCGAGGAAAGAGTGCCGAACAGGACGACCAGCGGAGACAACAATTCGGATTTCGGGATTGCTCTCGTTATGCCTTATAGGCTGACCGATCAGTGCATTGATAGTCGGATCGAACCCCATATTTACTTCCCCACATTCTAGGCCAATGACTTATGATGCGACAGTATCTCAGATCTGCGCTTTTACAGTAGCTACCTTAGCTGTTGTCAGACCATCGGCAAGAAAAATCCTTCTTAAAACAGATCAACAGCTCAAAGTGTTGAAATTAACTGACATCTGGAACCCTTCATCATGGCGACTATTGACTAATCCCACCTGCTTCCGGAGATCTCCGCGCTTGCGAGGATGTACGGATTCCACTTTACCACATCTGTTCAAGGGGCGCGCTGCGGTGGACGCATCTGTCCGAGCATTGCGTCACGGTCCCGTTAAGGCTACACCCACAAGGCAAGACTTGGCTCCTCCTCCGATGCTCCCTTAATCGCTTGCCAATCTGCATGAATTACCTCGTGAAGTTATCACCACCATCAGCTCCTCTAACTCACCCAGCGACCGGAATGTCCTCGCCCGCAACCGTGTCGCGAGGAAATCCAGCGCCATCGAAGTCCTAGGTTTGGTAGAGGACCCCGGCGGCCACAGATTCGGAGCGCGGAAGATGGGAAATAAGATCGTAGCCGATTTGAGAAACACGCGCTACCATATCGGCTTCCGCTCCTGCCAGCGGGCGACCGGCCCGGGCCTTCTCCAGCGCCGCTTGCAGAATGGTGACACAGCCCATTTGCGAGAGACACCTGCCATCCACACTATTATAAGTGAAAGGGCAAAACCATTCGTGTTCTTGATCCCATCTCACTCCTGGCATGCAAATCGGAACTGGCCTCAAAGGTTTCCCAGGTAAAGACGAAGGATGTGACACACTTAAACATTTTACTGCCCTGTGTTCGCTCCTTTCTGGGTGAACTTCTCATGCAAGTTGAACATGGCGAACTGCCGACAAGAGACTGGTTGAAAGTCACAAACCAAGTGCTGAAATTGACCAACACCAACCGGGGACTGAAGCTGACCAGAAAGCATGAGATCAACTGGCCCGAAACTCTGCCACTGACTGAAATAGCGAAAAGCAGGGATGAGAAAATCGGACGTTTTCGGGAGCAACAGTTGGACTAGGGCTACAAAAAATCAAAGGGCACTTACATCTGATGCAATTCCGGCGCTTTGACTGGTTGGCTTTCCTGCGGCACTCGGAAACCAACCAGACAAATCGCCTCGACGTAAATCCTATACGGCAGCGCAGCCAACGTCCGTTTCCAAAATCCCGCGACTCCACAGCCGTTGCGTCTGCTCCGATTTCAGAAACGGACGTTCACTGCTCCTGTCGTCATCCAATTTCGTACGTTCAGACGAACGGAGTTTCTGGCGGCTTTCTGGAATTGAAAGCCGTTCATTTTGGTTAGACACCATCCCCGAAGCATTCGCTTCGGAATCCGGCCCAGAAAAAATCAGGCGTTGAAATTCGTTGCCTGGCGTTGACGATTTCAACGCAGCTAAACGCGTTTCAACATCTGTCGTCAACGCCGCTCAACGCGATTCAACACGTTGCGTCAACGGAATTCAACGCCCGAAAACTTCATCACCGACACTATCCGGCCTAATCATCCACCTTTGCCGTTTAATCCGCCGAGTATCCGCTTACCGCTTTGGTGCGAAACACCCTAGACTTTGCGTTGATGAATCCAGACATCATCAACGATGGCGGGCCGGCGAAGCGCAAACACTGCGGCGGCGGGCGAGCTTTTCACAGCCGTGTTGGACCATTCGTGGAATTCATCCGTGAACAACGCCAGCGGCGCATGACCTGGCAGGAAATTGCCGCCCTGCTTTCCAGCGAAAAAGGCTGCGCCATTACCGCGCAGGGCATTCATCAATTTTATCGGCGTCACCTTCGGCGTCGGGCACAAACGCATTGGGAAGAAACGTCATCTGTGTCGAAAGAGACCACTGCCCAAAACAGCATCGCACCAGCACCGGCACGAAAACCAATTTTGGCAGCGACTCCGCAACCGCGTGAGGTTCGCCGTCCAAATCCCGAAGACATGAAACTAAACGATCCAACAAATATATGAACATAACTCGACGCATCCACCTCAACCCACAGTCCAAAGGCAATCTCGGCAAAAGTTTTGAAGCCGAATTCCGCACCGCATGGCTCGACAAACTCGGCGTGCGGTGGAACGGCTCCGACCTCGACGACCGGCATCACACCTTTGCCAGTCGGCACAACGATGCTGTCCGGTCGTATCAACTTGGCAATGAGCACGAGAGCAAAACGGCCCTTCTCAGTCTTTTTCGGCGAGTGCTCAAGGACTCCGCGCCGGTTCACGTTATTGACACGCGCGCCCAGGCGGACGCGCTCATCATGGCCGCATTGGAGGAATTGCAAGTGCTCGATGTGTGTGCCGAACAGGGCGTCCGGCTGACATTTTTCTTATTTCCCACCGACGACACGGAAAGCATGACCAACGCGGGCGGACTTTTTTTCTACGCGGGCGACCGGGTGGATTATGTTATTGTCCACAACCCGGCCAAAGCACGCGGCGACTTGTTCAAGGGTTCGCAAATGGAAAAACAGTTGATGGAATTCGGCGCGAAGTCCGTGACGTTGCCGGCCATCACGCCGACCACCCTGCTGGCAACTGAAAAAGCCGAGGCCATCGCCAGACGCGGCTTGAGTTTCGCCGAATTGTCGCAGGTCGAAGCGGGCCACTTGGAACGGCTGCTGGCCGGTGAAATTCAATGGGCAATGCAGAAGATGTTCCGGCAATATGAAGAAATTGCGGATTTGTTGCTGCCCACAGAATTTGTTCCCAAAGAAAAATCCGCGTCAGCAAAGGAGAAAACGCAGGCCGAACCACAGCCACAATTGAATTTTGGAGAATGACATATGGACGACACCTGTTTCGATTTGTTGTGCAAAGATATGGCCGCCGACGAAGCCAAGCTATTTCGGAAGATGATGACCGAGTGGAGTGACGGGGACGAAAATGGATTTCCGGTGCAACTGGCGTTGCTGACGCGTGTGCAATGGCGCGCGGCAGCCAGCATTCCGCGCTCGGTCAATGATTCCCGTAAATTGATTGAATTGAATCTGGCTGAATACCGCCAGCAAACCGCCGCGCTGGTCAATAATCTTTCCATTGTCGCTGGGGACCAGGCCGATGAATTGAAAAACATCGTCAAAGCCCACACCGAGACGGTGAATCAGGCTTCGGTTTCAATTCGGAATCAGTTGTGGGAAACGGCGGAGACCGCAAAACAGATCAGGAAAAGTTTGGACGACGGCGTTTCAGCATGGAATCGTGCCAAAACCGATATGGAAGCCGGACGCGACAAGTTTCTAAAAGCCTGCGAAGAACTGGATGCCCGGATCACTTGGTGCGAATTAAGACGGGACTGGCTGATACTGCTCGGCCTGATTGCCATCGGCATCCTTATTGGCTCTTTCATCCAACTAAAACATCATTGACAAGATGATACACGGTTCGCTGGCGGAAGTCGTCCAAACGTTGCTGCAATCAGCCCCCCGACTGCAAGCGGAGTGCCGCAACAACGCTTGGTTTGAGTAAATGCTTGTTGCCCCACATTGGCAACCTAAAACGGACGGCACTCCACAGCGATGTCGTCTCCGGTCAAGGAGTTCATGATTTTGAGGCTCCAGCCTTTTCCTGGTGGCGCCTTGGTGGGCTTCACATGTGTCTCCCATCGCCATTGTGCTTTGCCGAAGAAAATCAAACGCCATTCCAGGTTTGTTGGGGTGAGGTTACAAACGATTAAGAAGCTCGCCTTTCAGTTCTGTGAGATAACTGGGACAAGTTGCCCATTTTATTGGAATAAATACGAGGCTTCGATTCTCTTCGTTCCATTGATTGCCAATAGAAAACCGCGGAGTTGGGCTATCTGTGCTCAGTTCTGTCAATTGTATTCCCATTGTACGCAGGCGAATAAAATGGGGCCAAATGAGGCCAAGTGCGTCCCCTCTCGAATCGCCAGAAGCGCTTGTCAAAGAGAAGTTTAGCCGCGTGGGTCCAAATGGAGCGGAAATGGGCCCAAGTGCCCGGATTTACTTGCGAACGAGACGCTCTACCAACTGAGCTACGACCCCATTCATTTCAATTCAAACGACTTACAACTATTTTCATAACCTGCGATTCTGTGTCTCTACGCTGCAAGATGAATGGCACGAAATCGGCACATTCACGCAGTAGCGAGCTCCGCAAAGTCGGCGAAAATCTGTATCGTGATTCATCGATACGGGGCTTATTATGCCGGCTTCCGAATCCTTGGTAGGTTGATTCATCGCAGTCTCGATACGACGCCGGTTCTACCTATCGGAATTGCTCCGACTGAAACCGGGTGGCGTCATTCAGCATGTTGATGTTGTTGAACATGACGCAGGCCGACCGGCCGGCTGGAATCAACCCGGCAACCTGCTGCAACTCCACACCGGTAAAAACCTGCTTAAAATTCCTTCCGCCATGCAGGCGGAAATAAATGAAACCGCTGGTCGTGACCCGGGCCACGAAAGGATCAACGACATGCACCAGATTCAATTCCAAGCACAGCGACAATACCCGGTCCTCCGGCCAGTCTTCGCGTGGTTCCCAAAGAAACGCCAGCCCATGTCTTTCAATCGTGTTGAAGAAACCTCGCATTTGATCAATGTTGATTGGCGTGCAGATGAAACGGGCGGGACATTGGAACAAAACATATCGTGCGGAAAGCGCTTCGGCGCAGGCCCGGGTTCTTTCCCATGCCCACAAGACCGTCGGGCTTATTTGAAAAGACCCGCACTGTTCCAGTTGCGAGGGCGTGAGTTTGGTCTTCAGCCGGCGGAAGGTGGGGCTTTTGGCCGTGTGTGTGATCAACTGCCACGCCTTCAGGGTGAATTCAAAATCCGCAGGCACCAAGGCGCGCCAGCGTTGCAGCGTGGAAATCCTGGGTGGCTCATAAAATGTCTGTTGCACTTCGGCGACTGGAAACCGTTCGGCGTATTCGACCTTGGGCAGCGGGAACCCGCAGCAGCCGGTTTTGATCAACGTCGCAACCATTGAGCAATATGGAGCAGAATGCACATTTTGCCATCTCGCGCCGGAGAGCAAATATGTTATGTTCTCATCCGAGTGGCCAGCGAACATTTTCAATTTCATCCGGTCGTATCGGAATGGCTGGAACGGAAGTTTGGTTCGCCGACCGAACCGCAGGAACGCGGCTGGCCGGCGATCCAATCGGGAGCGCACACGCTCATCGCGGCGCCCACCGGCTCCGGCAAGACGCTGGCGGCTTTTCTCGCCTCGCTTGATTCCCTGTTTCGCGAGGGTTTGCAAGGAGCCCTCAAAGATGAAACCCGGGTTTT
>PLIU01000051.1 GCA_003140095.1 Verrucomicrobiales bacterium
GGTGTGTAACTGCGAGCCGGGTTTTTTACTTTGTTCATGTCCGTCTCGTTTCTGTTATCCTGCATGCCGGTTACTTGTCCGGCGCCCCTCGAGGCCTGGGCGGCAAGCATCAGGCTGCCCAAGCCTGCCGATTCTAGAAATGTGCGACGATTTATCATATTAAGTTCAGTTCTTTGGCAGATTTGGTCAGGTCTGCCTGAAATTGCGGATGCGCCAACGATATTAAAGCTTTTGCCCGCTCGGTCGATGACTTCCCTTTGAGGTTGGTCCAGCCGAATTCCGTGACGACAATGTGTGTGTCGATGCGCGGCGTGGTTACTGGGCCGTCGAGTCGAGCGACGATGCGTGACACGTTGCCTTTGGCCGCAGTCGAATGGCACGCGATGAATGACTTGCCGCCCTTGGAAGCGTAGGCACCACGGACAAAGTCGAGTTGTCCACCCGTGGCGCTGTACTGGTGGCCGAGCATGTGTTCGGCGTTAACGGCACCCGTCAAGTCGATCTGCAAGGCGGCGTTGACAGAGACGACATTATCGTTTTGCGCGATGACGTTCGGATCGTTGACGTAATCCACCGGATGGCTTTCAACGGACGGGTTGTCGTGGAGGAAGTCGTACATGACCTTCTGACCCATGGCGAAGGTGTAAACGGTCTTGCCGAGGTTGATGCGCTTGCGGCGGTTCGTCACCACGCCCGCTTCTATCAGGGTAATCATGCCGGGGCAGAGTGCCTCCGTGTGGATGCCGAGGTCCTTGCGCCCGCTGAGAGACGAACAGACCAAATCCGGCAGCGCGCCGACTCCCATCTGCAAGCAGGCTCCATCCGGCACCATCTCGGCGATGATTTTGCCGATCGCTGCGTCCTCCGGTGCCGCGGCTCGGACCGGCAACTCCGGTAGCGGGGTGTTGTTTTCAACGATGGCCTCGACTTCCGAGACGTGCAGCTGCGCCATGGAGCCGAAGACGCGTGGCATTTGCGCGTTCACCTCCACGATCAGGTGTTTGGCCGCGCGGGCCACCTTGCCGGAGTAGTCGTTGCCAGTGCCGAGCGTAAAATACCCGTGCCGGTCCATCGGCGATACCGTTATAAGGAAAGTATCGATGCCGATATGCTCCGTCAGGATCCGCGGGGCCTGAGAGAAGTTGCTCGGAACGTAAGTTAGCACCTTGCGTCCGCCTTCCTGCTCGCCTCTTTTAATCAGCGCGCGTTCGACAGGGGTCACAAACATGCAATAGGGGTGAATGCGGTCCGTGAGTTCGTAGCGCAGAATCGTTTCACCAGCGATCCGCGTGGATTCATAGTAATAGACCTTCAGATCATCGACTTTGCCGGCCGCGGCGCGATCAGCCAGTGCTTTGAGCAACGCCGGTGGTTCGGACATGGCCATGCCCATGGAAAGCGTGACACCCGAGGCGATGCGTCCGACCGCGACTTCGGGGGTCGTGAGTTTCGATTTATAAGTTGCTGTGAAATCATTCATGATTGCTGCCTCAAATTATAATTTAGTAATTCGCCGCAGCTTCGGGAGAGTGGCCGCGTTTGTAGATTAACATCGTGCGCTCGAAGCTCATCACCTCGTCGCCATTCTGATTCACACCCCTCGTGGAAACGGTCACGATACCCTGGGTCGGGCGGCTCTTCGAATCGCGTTTCGACAGCACCGTGGATTCGGCATAGAGCGTGTCGCCTGCGAATACGGGATGAGTTGCTTTGACCTTGTCCCAACCAAGATTTGCGACGACCTTGGCACTGACCGTCCGGACGCTCATTCCTGTCAACAGAGCAAGCGTGAGCGTGCTATCAACGAGCAGCTTCTTCCATTCCGTTTTTGCTGCATACGCTGCGTCAAAGTGGACCTGCTGTACGTTCAGCGTCAATAGCGTTACCCATATGTTGTCCACATCCGTAATCGTTCTGCCAGGCCTGTGCTCAAAGACGTCGCCTACTTCAAAGTCTTCATAATAAAGACCTGATGTTTCGCGGTAACGCTTCGGACCCATTTCTTTGTATGCTGAGAGCATTTCATTCATATTGATTTCCTTTCGATTATTTGTGTTTTGTTGCTGCGGTTTGATTAGACTGATCGTTCGTGTCGATTCCGGCTCGTTCGAGAATGAGGCGTGCCTTGCGCGCAATTGCCTCATCTACCATCTTGCCATCCACTGAACCCACACCTTGTCGGTTAACGACAAGTATCTGGCGTGCCTTGTCCGCTTGTTCTTTAGTCGGCGTCAAAATTTCGTTAATGATGGGGATCTGCGCCGGATGAATGGCGCACTTGCCTTGAAAACCGAGACTAGCCGACGCTTTCACTTCTCGCTTGAGACCCTCTACATCGGAGATGTCAAAATACGGCGAATCGAACGTTGCGATGTGCGCCTGAGCCGCTGCGTGTATGATTCGTGATCGGACCCACAGAAGTGGCTCCCACGATGTTTCTGCGCTGAGGTCAGCGGCCATGTCTGCAGCGCCGAACAGCAAGGCGATTGGCTTTATGTCGCCGCCTGCAATGTCGTCCAAAGCACCCACAGCTTCGGCTGTCTCGATCAACGCAATTATTTCCGTTGACTTCCCTGCCTCTCGGAGCAAGTTGTGCGTTGAGCGTATGGTTGCGGAAGAGTTGCACTTCGGTAGAATGATGTAGTCTGGATTGGCAGAGGAGTTTAAGAGGGCCTGTAAATCATCTAGGCCAAATCGAGTGTCGGTCGCGTTGATTCGCAGAATGTAGGGAATGTGATCTCCAGAAACTGTTTCAAGATAACGCAGAGCAGTTCCCCGCGCCTCTTGCTTCGCGGATGGCGCCACGGCATCTTCGAGATCGATTATCAACGCGTCGGCGTGAACCGTTTCTGCCCGGCTAAATCGATCGCCCTTGGTTCCGGGCGTAAAGAGTAAACTTTTCAAAGATAATATGGATTTTTGTGCTTTTGACGAATTCATGGGAGTTCCTGTTTTTTTGGCTATAAACTCTGCCTGCATTTTATGATGTCAGCTAATTCTGTGACTTCTGCGCGGCCTCCTCAATCGCTGCCGCGACTTCTTTGGGATGCGATTCGTAAACGGAATGGCTCGCGCCCGCGATTTCGACCGTGTGGCTGTGAGCGCGCGCGTAGTACCACTTTTCCAAATCGGGATTGATGATCTTGTCCGCCAGAGCGACAATCCCCCAACTCGGCTTCGTCTTCCAGGCGGCTGCGGTCATCGGCGTGCCGAAGACCTTCGCTGCTGCGAATACCTGAGATCGCGCCTCGAATTCGGCTTGCTCGCGCGGCAAATCGGGGGCGAAAAGTTCGTAGAAGTCGTCCGGGTTGAGGAAGGTGAAGCCGTCGCCGGTCTTCTCGATCGCTCCCTTTTGCCCGGCCAGGACACTGGGCGTGCCCTTTCCAAGAGCGCCTTCGTTTTCTCCGACATCCGGAGCGTGCGCCGCGACATACACGAGGCCGACGACATGCGAGTCCGTGCCGGCCTCGGTGATAATCGAGCCGCCGTAGCTATGACCCACCAGGATGCAGGGTCCTGTCTGAAGGTCGAGAATCCGCTTCGTCGCGGCGACGTCGTCCTCGAACGACGTTTCCGGGATCTGTACCATGGTCACGTTGTACCCATCGTTTGTCAAAATATCGTAAACGGGTTTCCAACCCGAGCCATCCACCCAAGCGCCGTGGACCAGTACGACGTTTGTGACTGAGGCAGCCAGCGCCGGTGTCGCGAAACCGCAGAACACCGTCGAGGCGGCGACCACTAACGCGACCCGCGCGTTAAGGTTGTGAATTAATCTTTTTTGAGTTTTCATAATCATATTTTGTTCAGTTTAACAGTTCACACTGGACTAAATGGCTTCAACTATTACCATCGTCTTTTGCTTATACGCATTGACCATGCCAAGTTCACCTCCGTTTGGACGCAATCGTCGAAAACCACTTGAGGCCCAATAAGGTATAGACGAAACGAGGCTACGGTGAATGGTAGATCAGCCCTCCCGTTGCAATGAAGTGTGTCACGTGTACGACAGCGCGTCCCAGCTTGGTCACTATTACACGGGTCGCGATCCGCCGCAAATGGTGGCGGACCGCGAGTTCAGGAGTGATCTCTATTATCGCCTGGATGTGTTCCCGGTGCGCCTGCTGGCGTTGCGGGAGCACCGTGAGGACATCACACCACTTGTGCGCCATTTTCTGAATGGCTCCATTGGGCCTTGCTCTCAGCTCTGTTCGCCGGCATGACCGCCGTGCTCGCCAAGGCGGTTGTCCAAGGGGTTGACTTCAATCTTGCCACGGAAATCGCACAAGGATTAAGCCGCCTCCATCTTGTTAGCTTGCGCCAACCGGTACGATGATATCGGTTCTCTCACCGGTCAGACGAAATAAATGTCGTGGACCTGCAACGCAAAGATATTTTTTCCTATTTTTTGTGTTTTTGGGACAAAATTCTCGCATTTAATGATAGGTCGACGTATAGCGATGCATTTAATGAATCTCGCGATACGTCCAAGTTAATGATTACCAATCATTTACAACCGAAACATTTCTGTTTGATTTTTAAATCGCGAAGGGAATGATTCACATGAAGTCATGAACGATCCCCCTAAGCGTGACGTGGTGATTTTTACGGAGGCAGTCCGTTTGCCTTCCCACGAGCGCGCGGCATATTTGGACCGCGCTTGTGGCGGAGATGCGGAGTTGCGCCAACAGATCGAAGCCTTGCTGCAAATCCAAGTTGGCGTCGGAGATTTCCTGGAACAATCCCCACAGAAAGTTACGCCACAAACCAGGCTGGGAGTTCCTGCTGGGGAGAAATCAGGCGATCACATCGGCCGCTTCAAATTACTGGAACAAATCGGCGAAGGGGGTTGCGGAGTGGTTTACATGGCCGAACAGGAAGAGCCGGTTCGGCGTCGGGTGGCCCTCAAGTTGATCAAGCTGGGCATGGACACAAAACAGGTGGTCGCCCGGTTTGAAGCCGAGCGGCAGGCGCTGGCGTTGATGGATCATCCCAATATCGCCAAGGTATTGGATGCGGGCGCCACAGAATCGGGCCGGCCGTATTTTGTGATGGAGCTCGTCCACGGTATCAAGATCACGGAATACTGCGACAAGAATTCACTGTCGACTGAGGAACGACTGAAGATTTTCGTCCAGGTTTGCCAGGCCGTGCAGCACGCGCATCAGAAAGGAATCATTCATCGAGACATCAAGCCTTCCAATATTCTGGTGAACACAACGACGGAAGGCGAGGCGTTCCCTGTGGTGATTGATTTTGGAATAGCCAAAGCCACTAATAACCAGCGGTTGACGGACAAGACACTGTTCACGGCATTCGAGATGCTTATTGGGACGCCTGCTTACATGAGCCCCGAGCAGGCCGCCTTGACCAACGTTGACGTGGACACGCGCACGGATATCTACAGCCTGGGTGTGCTGCTCTACGAATTATTGACTGGCTCGACGCCTTTTAGTGCGGGTGAACTCCTCAATGCAGGCTTGGACGAAGTCAGAAGGGTTATCCGCGAACAGGAGCCCGTCCGCCCGTCCACGCGTTTAAGCAAGATGACCGCGGCGGATTTAACGAGCATCGCGCAACATCGCAAGTCCGAGCCTCCCAAGCTGATTCGCTCTGTTTGCGGGGATTTAGACTGGATTGCGATGAAAGCCCTCGAGAAAGATCCCGGGCGTCGTTATGCAACCGCGCATGGTTTGGCTCTCGATATTCAACATTTTCTAACCGATGATGTGGTTTCAGCGCGCCCGCCCAGTGCGGCTTACAAATTGCAGAAGGCAATTCGACGGAACAAGCTGGCCTTCACCGCAGCCGGGTTGGTGACGGCGGCGCTGCTGCTCGGGTTGGCGGCAAGCATCTGGCAGGCGGTGCGTGCGACCCACGCCGAGAAGCGGGTCACCGTTGAGCGTGACGCGAAGGAACAGGCGCTTAAGGACGCCGAAGCCATTTCGACCTTCCTTACTGAGGTCTTCCAAAGTCCGGATCCGGCGCGGGACGGGCGGACAATCGCCGTGGCGGAGATGCTGGACCGGGCAACGAAGAAGCTGGAGACCACGGTAACCAATCAGCCGGACCGCCGGGTGAAGTTGCAGGCGACCCTCGGTGCGACTTACCAAGCTTTGGGCCTATATCAGGAAGCCATTCCGCTGCAGGAAAAGGTGCTCGCCTACCAACGGCGCGGCCCGGAACACCTTGACACGCTCACGGCGATGACGGTTCTGGCGCGTACCTACTACGACACCGGCCGCCTGGACGAGGCGCTCAAGCTTCGGGACGAGGCGCTGCCACTCAGCCGCAGGATCCT
>PLIU01000477.1 GCA_003140095.1 Verrucomicrobiales bacterium
TGTTATTTAAGGATAAGCTCTAAATCTGATAACGGCCCTGCTGACGGTGTGGACCGCCCTCGGCCTGCGCGAGGCGGCCGATCGGAAAACCCGCGTGGCGCCAGCCGACGGGAATATTGCCGGCGCGGAAGTGACCGCATGGCATCTGAACCTGCGCGCCGGCGCCTGGATCATGAAAACACCGGTGGCCCTTTTCGTGATCCTGGCCGGTGTGCTGATGGACAGTGTCATTCGACTTTTCCTGACCTTTTCCAGCTCGTATTTTCGAATCATTGCCATTCCAGAGGTTGCGTTCGGCTTGATTGGCGCGGCCATGGGCGGCCTAGGTTTGGTAATCTCACCCGTGGCCCGGCGCATGGTGGCGGCCAACTCGCTGGCCAAAAATTACGCGTTGCTGGCCGTGGCTGTTTTGCTTGGTCTTCTCGGCGTGGCCGCTCGATGGACCCATGGCGGCCTCCTCTTTATTCTGCCTCTCGCCGGCGCGATGATGGCCCTCGGCTACATGGTTTCCTACTATCTCAACGCCATCGTTGATTCGAGCCAGCGCGCCACAGTCCTTTCATTCAAGGGCGTCTTCTTCAATCTTGGCTACGGCTTTATCAGCCTTATCTTCGCGCTCGTCCTTCGGGCGGTGCGGGACGGTGGCAGCGCCCAGGAGGCCGTGGCGCGAGGTCTTGTTTTCCTTCCGATCTGGCTTTTGTTCGGCGTCCTCATCTGCGCCTTCATTTTTCGCCGGCACCATAAATTGTTATCCGCATCGGTGGGCTAACGAAGAAACCCTGAAAGCCGGGACCGGGCTAATCAATCCGTGTAAAAGTAAAAACTGATATCTGCATTCAAAGCCGGATACCTGCGTTTGAACGGTTGGATAGCCGCGCCTGAGGCAGTTCTTTCTATTCTCTTGCCAGGCGCCATCTTTTAGGCCACAAGCGTTGTTTAAGAAATGAAATGGGTATCAGTCACAAGACTAAAAATTCGGAAACTGCGGTTTTTCCCTGGCTTTGCTTGGAATGCGGCGCGCTCAACATTGCAGGGCCGCCGAGCGGATGGCAATCTACGGACGCTGACCATAAAAGATCGTGGGCTGGTGTTCTGGACTATTACAGTTTGGAAAGATGCAGAAGCCATGCGGGCGTTTCGGAACTCCGGCGACCATAAGAAAGTCATGCTAAGGTTGTCTGAGTGGTGTGACGAAGCTGCCTATGTCCACCGGGAGCAGGACGGCGACTCCGCGCCCGATTTGCAAACCGCCTATGCTCGCCTGGTGTCTGACGGTGTCGTCTCGCGCGTCAGGCATCCATCTAGTAGTCATGCCACCCGCGCCTTTCCGACACCAAAAGTATAGGCCCGTGATTGCGTGGCCCGATATCAGGATACCCGGCACAAAGCTAAGAAAACAAAAAGGAAGATGTAATGTGAAGTCTCTTAATGCTGGTTCGGGAATATCTCACCGCGCTGCCTGAAAAGCTCCTCGCCGCCGAACTGGAAAGGACGCGCAAGCAACTAGAATCTCGGAAGACAGTGTCGCCATGACAACGGAACAAAGAAATAGCGCCAAAGAACTTTATAAAAAGTTGCGCGGACTCTCCTGGCCACAGCTCTGGAGCCAGGAAGTGGCGCGGTTCGATGCGGCGCCGCCAGAGGAACGCCAGAAAATGACGGCGGTCATTCGCGCGGTGGGAGTTGTTTTCGCGGAGTCGGGACCGATGGAAGAAAAGCAGAAGGTGCGGGAATGGCTCCTGGGCTTGTTGCAGGACCCTTGCGAGAAAATCCGGCGCTACGCCATGGCCGCCATGCCCAAGATCGGCGCGGGAGCGAAAGAAGAGGGGAAACTTATTTCCGCGTTGCGCACGGCCACGGAGGAGCGCGAGAAAAAATTCCTGCGGCAAACGCTGGGGAAGATCGGCGGACCGGCCGCGCTGGAACAGGGTTTTCTTGGGGACGTTGAGCAGAAAGTCAAAGCCAGCATCGCCCGCCGGGAAAGCCCGAGCGTGGTTCGAATTCATGGCGTGCTGGCCGATTTCTCGGAGTTGCGCATCCATTTGCGAGGGCGCCGTGGATTGGAGCGGATCGTCAGCGAGGAGGTGCGGCAATCGCAAAGGAAGCCTGGAAAATTTCGCGTCGCGGAGGTCCAGAGCGGCAGGGTGAACATTGTCCCGCTGGCGCCGTTCTCCCTGGCCGAGATTTATGCCCTGAGATGTTTTGGCACGGTCGGTTTCGTTTTGGGCCAGACTGAGGGAGCCGACGAGACAGAGTCCGTAGAGGCTTTGGCGGCAGTAGTGACCTCGGCGTTATCGCGGCGTCTTTTGCAGACTTTCACCGAAGGATCGATTCGCTATCGCTTAAACTTTGTGGCCAAGGGCCACCAAAGAGCCGCCGTGGGCCGCTTGGCCAGCCGGGTGTACGCTCGTTGTCCGGAAATTCTTAATGACGGACGGAAGGTGACCTGGACCGTCGATATTTATCCACACGGCCGCGGCCACCTGGTGGAATTGCGTCCGAACTTGACGCCGGATCCGCGTTTTTCTTATCGACAGAAAGATGTCCCGGCGGCGTCGCATCCGCCCTTGGCCGCGTGTCTGGCCCGGCTGGCCGGAAGGATCGAGCAAGAAGTTATTTGGGACCCGTTTTGCGGTTCAGGATTGGAATTGATTGAAAGCGCATGGCTGGGCGGCGTGCGCGTTGTCTATGGGACCGATCGCAGCGCGGAGGCTGTCAGCATTGCGCAAAACAATTTTGCGGCCGCGAAGGTGAAGGCCGTGCCGGCGAAGTTTATGTGCGGTGATTTTCGGAACATCGCCTGGAGCCAGAATCCGGGTGGGGACAAGATCACCTTGATCATCACCAATCCACCCATGGGCATGCGCGTGCCGGTGGCGAATTTGCGGCAGTTGATCGCGGATCTTTTTCGCGTCGCCGCGACAGTGCTCAAGCCCGGCGGAAGGCTGTTGTTGGTCAATCCATTGTCGATGGAAACGCCGCATCCGTCGCTGAAATTGCAGTTTCAGCAAGAGGTTGATATGGGAGGGTTCGAGTGTCGCATTGAAAAATATCTTAGAGTGGCGGGATGAGCAGGCCTGATGCATTGGATTTCAAGATTTCATGATGGGAGCCACAAAACACCGAGGCAGGTTTGTCACGATCTGCCGGCATCCGTCGCTCGCCGCCGATCACGGTCTGTGTCTGACACCAGACGGGCGGGTGTCTTCCATCAGCCTCAGTTCAAAGTGGCTTGCAGCTCGGGCGGTTTGTCCCGGCGCACGACGATGAACCATGATTGCGCCGCGTTGTTGTCACCGCCATCGATGTAAAAAATCGTGTCCACGGATTGCTTGCTGCGCCGGGTCAATTTGCCGTCGGCGTAAATGGAGACGGTCATTTCACGCGGGGCGGTCAGGGCAATTTCCACCTCTCTTTGGGCGGACATGCGCTGGCGGCTTTTGCCGCCGGGGCCGAGCACGATGCTCCGGCGATTGAGTTCCCAATAGTTCTTCCATCTGAACATTTGCAATCGGCGCGTGAGCTCGAAGCCGGCCAGCCTCGCCTAGGGGGCGGGTGGCATGTGTCGTCGTCGGTGCCGCGAACCAACTGGAGGTAAAACGTGAATCCAGCCTTGTCCGCCCCCGCAGCCAGCCATGGGAACGCCAGCAGGAGCAGCAACGGAAGAACGGATCGTTTCATGTTCGGGCGAACTGGCGCACACATCTTGGACGGCAAATGGCCTCAGGTTTATTCGGTACATTTTGCTTATTGCTATTGGTGGCGGATGTGGCAATTTGACCCTATATTGAATTCTTATGGAGAAGCCAAAAATTATTGCCTACTTGAAGCCCACTTGCGGTTGGAGCCAGGGTGTGCGCGCCGTCCTGCGCAAATACGATCTGCCCTTTGAAGATCGGGACATCATCAACGACTCGGACCAACGCCAGGAAATGATCGAAAAGAGCGGCCAGATGCTCAGCCCGTGCGTGGAAGTCAACGGCCGGATGCTGGCCGACGTCAGCGGGGAGGAAGTCGAGGCCTTTTTGCTGGCCAACTCGCTGGCGCAAGCCAATGAACGAAAGCCCGACGCTCCCATCGACCAGCCCTGCGCCCACGAACTGCCACACACCAGCCCGTTGCATTTCCAGGCCTGAGAGGTCTATTTCGTAAATTGACCTCTGAGTCAGGGCGATGGCGGCATGCATCGCACGCACATCGGGTTGTCGCTTGACGCCTGGCTTCCCGTCGGCTGTAACTTGCCGCTGGCATAGTCAATACGAAACACAACCACAGTGTTCGAATCCTGGTTGGCCGCCAGCAGAAATTGGCCGGTCGGATCAATCTCGAATTGCCGCGGCGTTTTGCCGCCGGTCCGGACACGTTCGATGAATGTTAGCCGGCCACTCTCCGGATTGCAGGCGAACACCGCGATGCTGTCGTCGCCCCGGTTTGAGCCATAGACAAATTTGCCCGAGGGATGCGCCGCCACTTCCGCGCAGGTGTTCTGGCCGGAAAAGCCATCCGGCAGGGTCGATACGGTTTGGATTTCCTGCAACGCGCCGCTGGTGGCATCGCAGCCGAACACTGTAAGGGTCGAGGCCATTTCGGTGATGACGAAGGCCCATCGGCCATTAGGGTGAAAAGCAATATGCCGCGGCCCGGCGCCGGGCTTGGTCGGAGCGAAGGCCGGCTCGTTGAGAACCAGCTTCCCCTGGCCGGGGTCGAATTTGAATATCGCCACTTTGTCCAACCCCAGGTCGCAACCATAAGCGAACTGGTCCGTCGGCCCGGCCACCAAACAATGCCCGTGCGGCCCTTCCTGCCGGTCCGGATTGACACTCGATCCGTGATCCTGCATCAAGGCGGACGCGGGTTGCACCGCGCCGTTTTCGGCCAGCGGAAACACGGCGAAACTGCCGCTGCCGTAATTGGCGATCAAGGCGTTCTTCCCAGAGGGATCGACTTCCACATAACACGGCCCGGACCCGCCAGCAGGCTGCCGATTCAAAAACGTCAGTTTCCCTGCCGCCGCGTCGATGGCAAAGGCGCTGATGCCGCTGGCCTCGGCGTTGCCGCCCTCGCTAATGGCGTAGAGGAACTTATGATTTGGGGCAATGGACAAAAACGACGGATGCTCGATCTCCGCGGCCTGGCCCACGCGCGTCAGTACGCCCGCCGCAAGGTCGAAGCGAAAGGCCTCGACGTTCTTTTTGCCGGAGCCGACGAAGACCAATTCCGTTTGGGATTCCGCCCAAGCCGGCACGATGGCCAACAGGACGGCGAACAAGGCGAGAGCGATGCGGGGGCATTTCATATTTTGTTATTTGACTAACATCACGGTGTAATTTCGTTTGCCCTTGCGCAACAGCAAATGCTTGCCAAAGAGCAAATCGGCGGCGGTCAGATGCCGTTGCGGGTTGGATTCGCGGATATTGTTGACATAAACGCCGCCCCCTTCGATATCCTTGCGCGCCTGGCCCTTCGACGGGCAGAGGCCGGAGGTGGCCATAATCTCGGCCAACGGCGCGCCGGCCCCTTCCAGTTTGGACTTTTCAACCTCGCGCGTCGGCACTTCGCCGACGATTTCATTGAAGGTGCTTTCCGCGATGCCTTCTAGGCCGCCGCCAAAGAGGATTTCACTGGCGCGGACCGCCTCCGCGGTGGCGGCCGGGCCATGAATCATATCCGTCATGGCCGCCGCCAGCGCCTTGTGCGCCACGCGGGCTTCGGGCCGCGCCTGGTGTTGCGCGGAGAGGGATTCGATCTCCTCCGGGCCGAGAAAAGTGAAGAGCTTCAAATAGCGCGCCACGTCGCCATCGTTGGTGCGAATCCAGAATTGGTAGAACCGGTAAACGCTGGTTTTCCGGGCGTCCAACCAAACAGCGCCAGCGGCGGACTTGCCAAACTTCGAGCCGTCGCTGTTGAGAATCAGCGGAAGGGTCAGCCCGAAGACGCGTCCGCTGGCTCTTTTGCGGGTCAATTCCATCCCGGCGGTGATGTTGCCCCACTGGTCGCTTCCGCCGATCTGCAATTCGCATTGGTGCGCCTGATACAAATGGCAAAAATCGAAGGCCTGCAACAGCATGTAGCTGAACTCGGTGTAACTGAGCCCCGACTCGCGATCGGCCATGCGCGCGCGGACGCTTTCCTTGGCCATCATCTGATTGACAGAAAAATGCTTCCCGATGTCCCGAAGAAAATCCAGAAAACCCACCGGCGCCGTCCAATCGGCGTTATCGAGCAGCCGGGCCGGATTGCCGGCGCACTCGAAGTCCAACAGCCGCCGCAATTGCTCTTTGATGCCGGCGATGTTGCGGTCCAGCGTTTCCTTGGTCAGGAGCGCCCGTTCGGCGTCGCGGCCGCTCGGATCGCCGACCAGGCCCGTCGCACCGCCGGCCACGGCAATGGGATGATGGCCGCGCAATTGGAACCTGCGCAAGGCCAGCAGCGGCACAAGGCTGCCCACGTGCAAACTCTCGGCGGTGGGATCGAACCCGGCGTAGAGGACAATCGGGCCGGACTCAAGACGCTTCTGCAATTCCGTCGGCTCGGTGCAATCGGCCACCAGTTCCCGCCATTCCAATTCCTCAAAAATGGTCATGGCCTTGGTCAAACGATCTTGGTCTGGCCGGTTCCGCGGACGATCTCGCCGATGCACCAAGCCGATTGCCGGCGCGCACGGATGAATCGGAGCGCCGCGTCCGCCTTGTCAGAGGCCACGATCATGGTCATGCCGATGCCCATGTTGAACACCTGGTAAAGCTCGGCCTCCGCCACTCCGCCATGGGCGGCCAGCAATGCAAAGACCGGCAACACCTCCCAGGAACCCTTCTTGATTACCGCATCGCATTTCTTCGGCAGCATGCGCGGAATGTTGTCGATGAACCCGCCGCCGGTGATGTGCGCCAGGCCCTTGATGTCCCGGCCTCCGCCAAATTTCTTCAGGATGGCCTGGATCAGCGGCCAATAGCTCAGGTGGACTTTCAGCAATTCGTCGCCAATGCTGCCTTGCAATTCAGCCAGAACGCTGCCCGGATGGAGCTTCATCTGTTCAAAGAATATTTTTCGCGCAAGCGAAAAGCCGTTCGTGTGCAGGCCGCTGGAAGCCAAACCGATGATCGCGTCGCCCGCCCGGATGCCTTTGCCGTCGAGAATGGACGCCTTTTCCACCACGCCCACGATCGTGCCGCTGACATCGTATTCGCCCGCCTGGTAAAAGCCCGGCATTTGCGCCGTTTCGCCGCCGATCAGCGCGCAATGATTTTCCCGGCAGGCCGCGGCAAAGCCTCGCAACAATTGCTCGAACACCCCCGGCTGCAATTGGCCCGTCCCGATATAATCCAAAAAAAACAGCGGCTCCGCCCCCAGCACGGCGATGTCATTGACGCAATGATTGACCAAATCCTGACCTACCGTGTCATGGCGATCCATAGCGAAGGCGATTCTAAGCTTCGTGCCGACTCCATCCGTGCTGGCCACGAGCACCGGCTGGCGAAATTTTTTGACATCCAGCGCGAACAATCCGCCGAACCCGCCGACTTGGCCCAGCACCTCGCGTCGGCGGGTGGAAGCGAGCAGACGCGGCAAGGAAGCCTTGACCCGGTTGCCCAGGTCAATATCGACTCCTGCTGCCGCGTACGCTTTCTGACTCATGCGCACGCACGTTACCCACCGTCTGCGGTCGTGACAAGCTCTCAGCAGGAGGTCTTTCATTCCATTTTTATTTTTCCTTGGCTTTACTAGGCTTGTGGAACAAGGCATCGTTCGATGATGCGTTTTTTTAAGCCAGACAACATGAGCCAATCCTCCTCCCACCTTCCCGCGCCCGCCGGCGGTGATTTCATCCTCTATCAAACGGAGGACGGGCGGACCCGCATCCAGTGCCGCTTCGAGAACAAGACGGTGTGGCTGACGCAAAGCCCAGATGGCGGAGCTTTTTCAGACAACGATCCTTAACGTGAGCATGCACATCCGCAAAATCTTTGCGGAAAGGGAATTACAGGCGGATTCAGTTGTTAAGGAATTCTTAACCACTGCCGCCGACTAAGTCGTAGTGGGATTGCAAATTGAGCCAGAATTCCGGCGCCATGCCGAAGTAGCGTCCCAGGCGCAAGGCGGTGCCGGCCGTGATGGCGCTCTGACCGTTGACAATTTCATTGATGCGCCGCGGAGGCACTCCAATAACTTTGGCCAGGCGATATTGCGTGTTGGCCATGGGCTTGAGAAATTCCTCGTCCAGAATTTCGCCAGGCGTGATGTTGACCAAAAGTTTCCTTCAGTGATAACATGCCTCAAGCGGACGGCAAGCGCAGCGTCGCATCGAGGGGTTCGATGTCCGCCAACTCTTTGGCGGCGCCGCCGCCGCCGAGTTTGAGCAACTTCTCGCCGCTGGGGCGCACCATCCGCTGGTAGCTGCCGACGGCGGCGTCAAACGCGGCGTTGGCCCTTTCCAGGCCGGCGCGAATTTTCTCGAAATGCTCGCTGAAGGTGGCCACGCGATTGAACAATTCCTGCGCGGCTTCGGAAATCTCGCGCGCGTTTTCCGTCTGCGCCTGCTGCTGCCAACTGACGCTGACGGCGCGCAATAACGCAATCAACGACGCCGGCGTGGCCAGCATGATTTGGCGTTGAGCGGCCCACAAAATCAGGTCCCGGTCCGCTTCCAGCGCGGCGCTGAAAAGAGATTCGGCGGGCAAGAACAGCACGACGTAATCCAGCGCGCCGGGAAATTGGGCGGGATAATCCTTCCGGGCCAGGTCTTTGATCGTCTCCTTGAGTTTGCCGGCGTGAACGTTCAGGGCCTGGGCGCGCAAGGCCGGGTCGGCGGCGTCGAGCGCCTGGAGAAAATCAAGGTCGGGCACTTTTGCATCAATAATAATAACGCGCTGGCCCGGCAGATGCACCAGCAAGTCCGGTTTCTTATCGTCCGACTGGGTTTGCTCGCTGAAATCGCAGTGCGGACTCATGCCGGCGGCTTCGACCACCCGGCGCAAGGTTTCCTCGCCCCAGCGCCCGCGGGCCTGGTTGGAACTGAGGACTTTGCGCAGTTGGAAGGTTTCCGTGGAGAGGGCCTGGCTGTTTTGGGCCAATCCTTCCAATTGCTTTTTCACCTCGCCCAGAACCTGGGCTTGCGCGGATTCGCTCTGCTGCAGGCGCCGTTGGTAGCTTTCCAATTGCTCCTTCAATGGTTGCACCAAAGTGGCGATGGCTTGCTGGCGCGTGGCCAGGTCGCCCTTGGCCGTCTCCTGGAATTTGCCCAACGTTTCGTTGGCCAGTTGCAGGAATTGCGGCGCGCTCTCTTTCAACGCGTCGGCGCTGAGCGCCTTGAAGGTCTCGCGCAGATCGGCCAGGGCCTTTTCCTGGGCCTCCTTGGCAACGCGAAGGCTTTCGGAGTAAGTCTGGCGCGTGTCCTCCAACAAGCTCCTGGCGGCGTTCTGATGGGCCTCGGCGGCGGCCAGCGCGGCGCTAACTTTGGTGTGCTGCTCGCGGCTGGCGGCCAACTCCTTTTCCCGCGCCTGCACTTGCTGGCGCAATTCCTCCTCCAGGCGTCCGTCCGGGGAGCGTCTTCTCAACAGGCAAAGCAGCCAGCCCAACAACAGCCCCGCCGCAAAAGCAATCGCGATGTCAAAGGCCAGCGGCACGACGATCAATAATGAGCGATCACTTCCATTTCCACCTGCGCGCCTCTCGGCAAAGCCGCCACCTGCACGGTGGTGCGGGCGGGAAAATCAGAGGCGAAAAAGCGCCCGTAAACTTCGTTCATCTCGGCGAAGTGGGCCAGGTTGGTCATGAACACGGTGGCTTTGACAACGTTGGCGGCGGTCAATCCCTGGTCCTGCAAGATGAGTTTGATGTTCTCCAACACCCGTTGGGTTTGCGCTTTGATGTCGCCGGCCAGCAACTGTCCGGTCTCCGGCACGGTGGCAATTTGCCCGGCGCAAAAGAGCAAATCGCCAATGCGCACTCCATGATTGTAAGGCCCGGCTGCGGGCGCCGCCCCTGCCGGTTTGATGATGGTCTTGGTCATACGTGGGGCGAGTTTAAAGTTTGAGGTTTGAGGTTTAAAGTTTTTTCCGCATCATCATCCCGTTCATGAGCAAATCGACCGTACTCTTTCGCACCGCCACCACCGCGCTGGCGGTCGGGCCCGCGCCGCGCGTAGTAGGCACCCTCAGTTCGCTGGCGCCAGAGCGCGAGCTTTGCTGCGACATCGTCGAAGTGCGGCTGGACAAGATGGTGCGCCCGGCTGATTGGCTGCGACGTTGCGTTGCCCTTCAGTCCGGCGGCAAGCCGGTGCTCCTGACGGTCCGGCTCCGCGCCGAAGGCGGGGATTGGGAAAACGACGACGAAGAACGCCTGGAAATTTACCAACAAGGCTTGTTGGAACTGGCCGCCATCGATGTGGAACTAAGCAGTGTCATCTGCCGTGCCGTCGCGCGCGCCGCCGCGCGGCTCAAAAAGGCCAGCGTCATTTCCTTCCATGATTTCGAGAAAACGCCGCCCTTGCGGGAACTTTGCGCGATCGTCGAAAAGGCGCAAGCCATCGGTTCCGTCGCCAAGGTTTCCACCAGGATCAAGCGCCAAGGCGACGTGGAGGTGCTGCGCTCGTTGCTCCGGCAGCGATGGGAAAAGCCGTTGTGCGTCATCGGCATGGGCCGGGCCTGGTCGAAGACCCGAGTTTTATTTGCCACGCTCGGCTCCTGCCTGACTTATGGCTACCTGGACCGGCCCACTGCCCCCGGCCAATTGTCCGCGGCGGAATTGATGCGGCGCTTGCGCCGCGCTTCGCCCCACGACTGATTGCTTTCCAATTTATTGGCGGAGTCAAATTTCGCGGTCATCCTTTACAAGCAACGGATCGTAGAGCATGATGACCATGCCGCCGGACGAAACTATGGTGCCGTCGGCAAGTCAACACGCAGAAACGAAAAGAAAAAAATAAAATTATGGGCGACAGATCTCCAAAATCGAATCAGAAGAAGTCCTCACAAAAACAGGCCAAGGCGGACAGCGCCAGCCACAAGCAAGCAGATGCCGTCGCGGCCAAACAGACCGCCGGGAAGAAAAAGTAACCGCGGGGGAGAGATTCTAACCGGGGCGGAGAAGTTCAATAGACCAAGTTTGCCCCCGAAACGGCTCAAAGCGGAAAGCCCGATTTCGGATTTTGCCGTGCCGCTCGCCGACGATACTTGCTGGAAATTTCATTCAGCATGTCCTTCTCCTCTTTGGTCAAGCTGTCGAAGCCGCTTTCGGAAATTTTTCGCAAGAGCGCATCGACTTCACGTTCCGGCCGGCTGAAAGGGACCGGGGCAGTCGGGCTTTTCCGGCGTGTAAAATGGAAGATGCCTGAGAACCGCTTCGGCCATGTGGCCGGGCGGCCTTTTGCCTTGGTGAAATCGATGCCCTCCAACGGCAGGAACAATGGGTTTCGCGCCAAGTAAATGAACAGGAGAACTGTTCCCACCGTGATCCCGGCAAACCACCATGGATGGTACCGGATGGCCGAAGGGTGAAAGGAGGCGGCCGTAAATAGACCCACTAACGCGCCGCCCAAATGGGCGTCGTGGCCGACGTTGCTCATGCCGCGTTGCATGGAGTAAAAGGAGCCTGCCAAATAAACAATGGCGTACAGCCATGAGGGAATGCCGATCGGCAAGAAATAGATGTTGATGCTCCCGACCGGAAACAGAAGAATATAAGCGAAAATGATGCCCGCCACGCCGCCCGAGGCGCCCAAGGCTCGATAATCGTGATACCGATGCACGTAAAGAGCCAGGAGGCCGCCTCCAATCATGGCGGCCAGATATATGGCCAGAAACTGCGCCGGGCCATATATCCTTTCGATCAGCGGCCCGAAAAAATACAAACTCAGCATGTTCATCAACAAATGGAGGCCGTCCTGGTGCAGAAACCCGTAGGTGATGAGCCGGTAGGACTGTCGCCATGCCAGAATGGCCTCCGGCCAGAAGAGATACTTGTCCTTAAACGCAGCATCGCGAAATCCGAGAAAAGAAACCAAGCAGGTGATGGCAATCACCAGCAAGTTGCAATATGCATATCTTTCCATTTCAAACGGGCTGCGATTGGCTTTCACTATAGGGAAATCCACCACGCCTGTCGATAGAATTATTCCCGCGACAACTCCGAAGGATAGCCGGTCGGAGAAGTTAAACTGCAGTTTTGTCTCACGAGAGAGCAGCCAGATCCACTCGTCCAGATCCCTCTGTGCGGCCACATGACTGCATTTTCCGGGTTTTCGGTGGCAATTCGGCTTTTGTGGACAACCAGCTGCAAGCGAAAAAACGTAAAAAACCGACGATTCTTATCTTTGGATGCAAAGCCTTGACGGCCAATGTGTTGCGACTGTGTTGCCTTGTTTTGGCGTCGGCGATCTTTACACTTCTTGTTGACTTCATTATGGATCAGGAAAACCGAGTGCGTATTTTCCCGCTCGTAAACGCTTGATCTAAAAAGCATTATGATTGTTGAAGGATTCACCGCGACAGGCGGCATTAAAGCTGCTCACTTGGAGAGTGTTGAAGAGCTAAGAGCTAATTAAGCGTCAAGTATATGAAAAAAACCAAAGGATTTCGTCGTTTTCGGTCCGCTTTTATCGTGCCGGTTACAGTCTTCTTAGTCGGACTGCCCATGATCCAAGTCCAAGGCGTTCCCCACATTTCCAACATGCTGTCGCTTCTCGTCTTGGGATTCGTGCCTATGTTTGGATTCGCCCATCGCAAAGTGCCTGCCCTTTGCGCTCAGGTCTCGAGAAAACCATTCCCAAAGCGTTCCGGACCTCGATTGCGCGGCATGCCCGGAACTCGTGGCTGATCGGCGATTCCTTTCCGCGCTGCCGCAAAATGCAACGGCAATGGAAGACCAAAAGGGTCACCCGTTGCCGGCGGCGGCGCGGGAGAAAAGGGCGCTGGCGCGCGTGCTGCCATGAGACATATCGATTTTTCGAAGGTCGCGTTGCGCGAAGCATCGCGTGGAGCGCCAGTTATGCTGTCCAAGACCGCGCCAAGGCTGATGGCTGCTCATTTTCCGCCTTGCTTCGCCGCCTTTATTTCCTAAATTCCAAGATTGTGATTCTGAATTCCGAACTAAAATGAGTGTCCTGATTGTTGGCTCGACGGCCCTTGATTCCATCAAAACTCCGAAGGCGCAGAACCCGCGCCTGTTGGGCGGCTCGGCCAGCCACGCGGCAATTGCGGCCAGCTTTTTCGCTCCCGTCCGGTTGGTGGGAGTGGTGGGGGAGGACTTTCCCAAGGCTTACCTGCAACTCTACCGCAAACATAAGATTGACATGGAGGGACTGCAAATCGCTCCGGGCAAAACCTTCCATTGGTCCGGCGAATACGAAGTCAACATGAACAATCGCCGGACACTGGCGACGGAATTGGGCGTCTTTGAAACCTTCACGCCGCGCCTGCCCGCCGCCTACCAAGACAGTCCGTTTGTTCTGCTGGCCAACATCGCCCCCGGTTTGCAACATCACGTTTTGGACCAGATGCGCCGGCCCAGGCTGGTCGTGGCCGACACCATGGATTTGTGGCTGAACATCGCGCTGCCGGATTTGCTCAAACTGCTGCGGCGGGTGGACGGCTTCGTGCTGAACGAAAGTGAGGCGCGGCAGTTGACGCAGGAAGACAACCTTTTCCGCGCCGCAAAAAAAATTCACCAGCTGGGGCCGAAATTCGTCATCGTCAAAAAAGGCGAGCACGGCGCCATTCTTTCCTCGCGCGGTGGCCTTTTCCTCGCGCCGGCTTTTCCGCTGGAAAAGGTGGTCGATCCCACGGGTGCGGGGGATTCGTTTGTGGGCGGGATGATGGGCTATCTGGCCAGCGCCAAAGGGCCGATTGAGAGCAATCTGCATCGCGCCATGGTTTACGGAAGCATCGTGGCCTCCTACTGTTGCGAAGGTTTCGGAGTGACGGCCACCACGCGCGCCACCCGCGCCGGCATTGAGAAGCGCCGCCGGACGCTGGAGAAATTGACGCGATTCTAATCAGTTCATCCTCACGTTGTAGCACAGAAGCACATCCTGGTCGCGAAGGTAGAGCCTTCCGCCGGCGATGACTGGGTGGGGCCAACTGCTTTCCTGGCTGCGGTCGGGTTGATCAAACCGGCTGGCCTCCGTGTAACCCTGCGGCGTGGCCTCGACCAAGGCAATGGCGCCATGGCCGCCTTCGCTACGCAGATAGAGATGACCGTCCGCGCAGGTGAGCGAGCCTTTCCCCACACCCTCGTCGCGCCAAACGAGGCGGCCGGTCCTAAACTCCTGGCAGACCCAGCCTTTCCCATCAGAGTAACCGTAAAGGTAATCGCCGACTCTTACTACGCCGCCATGATGGTTGACCATGACTTTGTTCGCGTAGACTTGGTTTGCTTGATAAGAATTGCCGGCTTTGCCGATATGGAACAAATTGCAGCCGACGCCGTAACCCGAACTCACGTACACATCGTCGTCGTAAAAGATTGGCGTGGGCACGGTGGCCGTCTCGCCCTGGCGTCGCGCGCGCCACAGCACTTGGCCGCTTTCGGCCTGAACGCCGACGACATTCTCGCCCGTGAGCTGGATATACTGCCGCACGCCGCCGATCTGCGCGGCAATCGGAGAAGAGTATTCCGCCGCGTCCGTCAATTCTTTCGTTTGCCACAGCAACTCACCGGTTTTCTTGTTGAACGCCGCGATCGAACCCTGCGCGCTGCCGGGAGTGCCGATCAGCCTGTCGCCGTCCACCAGCGGCGATTCGCTGTACATCCAGCCGCCGCAGCGGCCCCCGAACTCCTTTTCGAAACTCCTCCGCCATACCTTCTTGCCGGTGGCAACTTCGAGACAAACCAAATCCCCAAACTGGTTGAGCACATAGACCCGATCTCCGTCCACGGTGGGCGTGCTGCGAGGGCCGGCAGGATCGCCGCCTGCTTTGCCAATTTTCGCCGTCCAGACCGGGCTGCCGCCGGCCACATCGAAGGCGACGGCGAAACTCGAATCGCCCTTTTCGCCCAATGTGAAAACCTTTGTGCCGGACACGGCCACCCCGCTGTACCCGGCGCCCGCTCCCCTGGCTTTCCAAACCAACGGGGGGCCTCCCGGAGGCCATTGTTTCAGCAGGCCTTGCTCCGAGGAAACGTCATCGCGGTTCGGTCCGCGCCATTGCGGCCAGTCCGCTGCCGTCAAAAGGGCGGAGGTCAGATAAAGAGAAAAACCTGTGAGGAGGACGTTTTTCGTTTGCATGAATGAGAGTAATGCCCCGATCTCATGGGAGCAAGAAAAAGAGGCCGCCCATTAACGCGCCTTCAATCCTTCTGTTCCCGGCGGTTTCCTTTTCCCATCAAGGGGTTCCGTGTGTTAGTGTTGCAACGATGAACGTTCCCGGCCTTTATGAAGCCAGCCAACTTGCTCCGCGCAAAGATGCGGCAGTGGTTCCCACGCCGTCGGATGAGCATGAATGACGCTTTGCAGGCTCGTTGCCGCAGAGAGTGCGGACGCTGGTTGCTTTCTGCCGGCCTGGGCCTGGGCGCATGTGCGAATTCCGTCATGGCCGCGCCCCGGCCCGATGCGCTTCTGCCGTTGGGCGTGGAGGCAGTGTGGGACATGGGCAACGCGTTTCACGAAATCACGCCCACCCGCGAGCGAATTTGCCTCAACGGGTTATGGCAGTGGCAACCGGCCGAAGCGCAGTCGGAACCTGTGCCGCCGGGGAACTGGGGCTATTTCAAGGTTCCGGGCTGCTGGCCGGGCATTGGCGATTACATGCAGAAGGATTGCCAGACTGTGTATTCCCATCCGAGCTGGGCCAATCGCAACCTCGGGAGCATCACTGCGGCGTGGTACCGGCGTGAGTTCCAGGTTCCTGAAAACTGGGCCAGCCGCCGCATCGCCCTGCGCCTGGAGTACCTCAATTCTTACGCGGTGGTGTATGTGGACGGCCAGCGCGCAGGCGAGATCCACTTTCCTGGCGGCGAACTGGACCTCACGACGGCCTGCCGCCCAGGCGCGACCCATTCGCTGGCGCTGCTGGTCGTGGCGATGCCGCTCAAGGGTGTCATGCTCTCCTACACCGACAGCGCCTCGGCTCGACTGGTCAAGGGCTCGGTGCAGCGGCGGGGCTTGTGTGGCGACGTGTACTTGACCAGTACCCCGCGCGGGCCGCGCCTGACGGACATCAGGATCGAGACATCCGTGCGCAAGCGGGAATGCACTTTCGACGCCGCCCTGGATAACCTCGCCCCAAGCGACTTTTACCGCTTGCGCGCGCGCGTTTCGCAGGATGGCGGCAGCGGCACAACCATGACGAGCCAGCCGTTCCAGGGGCGCGAACTCAAAGAGGGCCGCATGGCGTTCACCGGGCAATGGATGCCCGACCGGCTTTGGGACATCGACACACCACAAAACATTTGCACGCTCGAACTGTCATTGCTGGACGGCACCGACCAAGTCCTGGACACTGACTGGACCGTGCGGTTCGGGTTCCGCGAGTTCTGGATCGAGGGCCGGGATTTCTTCCTCAATGGGACGCGTCTTTTTCTCTCGGCTGTGCCGTCGGACAATGCCCAGGTTAGCGCGGCGCTGGCCACCTATGGCGCCGCGCGAGAAAGCCTGGCGCGCCTCAAGAGCTTCGGCATCAATATGGTTTATACTGAAAACTACGGTTGCGAACCGGGTTCGCACCTTGGCTTTGATGAAATCCTGCGGGCGGCCGACGATGCGGGCATGTTGGTGGCTTTTTCCCAACCCCACTTCAGCCATTACGATTGGCCGGGGCCGGAGGCGGACCAGAACAACGGTTACGCCCGCCACGCGCAGTACTATGTGCGCGCGGCCCAGAACCACCCATCGGTGGTGATGTACAGCATGAGCCATAACGCCATGGCCTTCGACGAAGACATGAATCCGGACATGATTGACGGCCTGCATGACGCTCGTGAGGCCTGGTCCCTCAGGAACAGCGTGCTGGCCCTGCGCGCGGAAGCCATCGTCCGGCGCCTGGACCCCAGCCGCATCATTTATCATCATGCGGCGGGAAACTTGGGCTCGATGGATTCGATCAACTTCTACCCTAATTTCGTGCCGGTTCAGGAACTCTCCGATTGGTTCGAGCACTGGGCGACTCAAGGCGTCAAACCGGTCTTCACTTGTGAATATGGCGCGCCCTTTACATGGGACTGGACGATGTATCGCGGTTGGTACAAAGGCAAACGCGAATGGGGCAGCGCACTCGTGCCGTGGGAGTTTTGCCTTGCGGAGTGGAACGCGCAGTTCTTCGGGGACCGCGCCTTCCAGATCAGCGAATTGGAGAAGCAGAACTTGCGCTGGGAGGCGAAACAGTTCCAGGCGGGCAAACTCTGGCATCGCTGGGATTATCCCAACGAAGTCAGTTCGTCCCGCTTCGAGGAACGCGACCCGGTGTTCGCCCTTTATCTGACCGACAATTGGCGCGCTTATCGCACTTGGGGCGTGTCGGCTCTTTCACCGTGGGAGTTCGGCCCTTTTTGGAAACTGCGTGATGGCGTGGACACCAGCCGCCGGGAATTGAAGGTGGATTGGCAGAACCTGCAGCGGCCGGGGTTCAGTCCCGATTACCTCGATCAGCGTTACGAGCGGATGGACTTGGCCTACGAACGGTCGGACTGGATCGCGACGCTTGCCGCCCAAGCCCTCTTGCGCAACAACCGGCCCTTGCTCGCATGGCTCGGCGGCAAGCCGGCCGCCTTCACCTGCAAGGACCACAATTTCCAACCTGGCGAAACCGTCGAAAAACAGATCATCCTCATCAACAATTCCCGCCAAAGTGTGATGTGCGATTGCCGGTGGTCGTTGGCGCTGCCGCGGATTCAATCCGGCAGCGAGAGCGTCACCGTCGCGCCCGGCCAGCAGGAGCGCATTCCGTTGCGGTTGGAATTGCCGGCCACGCTGGCCTCCGGCAGCTACCAACTTGACGCCACGGTGAAATTCAGTGATGGCGAGACCCAGCAAGACAGTCATTCCATCGACATCCTGCCACTGCCCACGGCCCCGCGCGTGAGCGCAAAAATCGCTCTCTTCGATCCCAAAGGCGAGACGGACGCGTGGCTCAATAAGTTAGGGATTCCAAGCCTGTCAGTGGCGGCAGATGCCGATTTGTCGGGCTATGACATCCTCATCGTTGGAAAGTCCGCACTGACCGTGGGAGGGCCGGCACCCAATGTCAGCCGCGTGCGCGAGGGTTTGAAGGTGCTGCTGTTCGAGCAGACTTCCGAGGTGTTGGAGAAACGGTTCGGGTTTCGGGCCGAAGAGTATGGCCTGAGGCGGGTCTTCGCGCGGGTGCCGGATCATCCTGCCCTGGCCGGTCTGGGCGCCGGCAACCTGTGCGATTGGCGCGGGGCGGCGACCCTGACGCCGCCGCGACTGACCTACGAATTGCGGCCCCGCTACGGGCCGACCGTGCAGTGGGCCGGCCTGACGGTCCCGCGGGTGTGGCGTTGCGGCAACCGCGGCAACGTGGCCTCCGTCCTGATCGAAAAGCCAGCCCGCGGCGATTTCCTGCCGCTCCTGGACGGCGGGTTCAGTCTCCAGTTCAGCCCGCTGCTGGAGTACCGCGAAGGACAAGGCTTGGTCATCTTCTGCCAAATGGACGTAACGGGACGCACCGAGACCGAGCCGGCGGCCGAGAGGCTGGCACGCAATCTCCTCCAATATGTTTGCGATTGGAAACCTTCGCCGCGGCGCGAAGTCCTCTATGCCGGGCCTCCCGCCGGCAGGCGCCATCTCCAATCGCTCGGGCTTGAAGTCGATTCCTACGACGGCGCACCCCTCCCGCCGGACAGGGTTCTCGTTTTAGGTTCGGGCGCCGGATTAACGCTCGCGGGCCGCACTGCGGCTCTGGCCGTCTGGCTCAAAGCCGGCGGCAATTTGCTGGCGATCGGATTGGACCAAGAGGACGCCTTTGCGTTGTTTCCCTTCGCCGTCAAGATGAAGAAAGCGGAACACATTTCGGCCTTCTTCGAGCCATTCGGCCTGAACACGCTGCTGGCCGGGATAGGGCCGGCGGATGTCCACAACCGCGCTCCCCGGGAACTGCCTCTCGTCACGGAGGGAGCACGGGTGGTCGGCGACGGCGTCCTGGCTCGGGCCGAAGAGGCGAACGTGGTGTTCTGCCAGCTTGAGCCTTGGCAATTTGAGTCCAGCCAGATGAATCTCAAGCGGACTTATCGCCGCGCGTCCTTTCTGGTATCGCGCCTGCTGGCCAATATGGGCGCTGCAGGTTCCACGCCGCTGCTGGACCGCTTCCATCGGCCCGTCAACGGCCTGCTGCCGCAAAAGCGCTGGCTGTCCGGCTTTTACTTGGACCAGCCGGAAGAGTGGGATGATGCATACCGATTTTTCCGCTGGTAAAACATCTCAACGCGGTTAATGGTTTCGCCATCAAACCAAAAGGGGGCACCTATTGCCTCACAGGAAAATGTTACCCGGCGAATGA
>PLIU01000282.1 GCA_003140095.1 Verrucomicrobiales bacterium
TTGGAGACGGCGTTTTGGGCCGAGCTGTTGGGCAGGCTCATGCCCAGGGCCTCGATGGCGCTGGCCATGGTGTTGGCCGTGTACATGCCGCCGCAGGAGCCGGGGCCGGGAATGGCGCAGGCCTCGATTTGCTGCAATTGCGCGTCGTCGATTTTCTTGTTGGCGTGCGCGCCCACGGCCTCGAAGACGGAGACGATGTCCAATTTGCGCGTGTCGCCTGTCAAACATCCGGGCAGAATCGTCCCGCCATAGACGAAAACGGCCGGGCGGTTCAGGCGGGCGATGGCGATTAAGGCGCCGGGCATGTTTTTGTCGCAGCCGCCGATGGCCACCAGACCGTCCATTCCTTCACAGCCCACGACCGTCTCGATGGAATCGGCGATGACTTCGCGTGAAACCAGCGAATACTTCATGCCCTCGGATCCCATCGAAATGCCGTCGGAAACGGTGATGGTGTTGAAAATGATGGCTTTGCCGCCGGCGCGATTGGCGCCCGCCTCGGCCTCGCGCGCCAATTGGTCGATGTGCGCGTTGCAAGGCGTGACCATGCTCCAGGTGGAGGCGATGCCGATGATGGGCTTCTTAAAGTCCTCCGCCGTGAAGCCGACGGCGTAAAGCATGGCGCGGCTGGGCGCCCGATGCGCGCCGTCCAACACGATGCTGGAATGGGGTCGAAGCCCGGCGCTGCCGGTACTGGCGGAAGATGTTTTTTTGATTTTCATGATGATGAGAGATTAAAGCGCCAAACCGCGCGCCTGGCAAGCAGGCAGAATGGACCCGGAACTCTCGCCTAAGGCTCCGAATTCATGGCTTGGGGAGCGCAAAATCGGGCTTAACATAAGCATGTCGCTTATGATTAGAATGGCTCATTGTAAACCCTCTTTTTCGTCATTTTTTCCCCCTGACAGGTTTGATTTGGTTTGATTTGGTTTGATTGGGCGGCCAGCCCGATTTGAGCTTAACATAAGCACTTCGCTTAGGTTTGACCATTTGTGGTTAAACTTTCCTTTCTTGTTTGACTGGGTTTTACCCCGTTTGATTGGCTTTGACTTTGACTGGGTTTGACTGGGTTTGACTGTTTCGGGAGGGGCGAGCAGCTCGCAAGGCGGGCCGCCCTGAATTTGTTCTGTCTCCTGCGAGTCCTTGATCTTTTGTGGTTTGATTGGGTTTGATCCGGTTTGATTGGGTTTGATTGGGTTTGACCGGACTGCATTCCACCGGCACCTTAAGGCACCTGCGTGTCCAATTTTGGGACACTTCATCACCGCGCAGGTTTGATTTGGTTTGATTTGGTTTGATTCACCTTGATTGGGCTTGATTGGCGCCTCAGCCGGACCCATGCGGCAGGGTTCTAATGCCAAGACGCCAAGACCCAAAGCCGCAGAGATGTCAGGAAGCGAAATTGGCTCCATGAGCAACATCCACCGTTTGGCGGCCCGAACCGGCACGGTCAGAAACCGCTTTGCGTTATTGCGCCTTCGCGACTTTGCGTTGAAATCCTCGCGCCTCACCGAATGGACCCGGCTTGACTTTTCGCGCATCTCGCGCGGCAACCGGGCTATTCTTCCCAGTCCGGTCATCGGCGCCTCACTCATAATGAGTTTCATCGCCTCATATAGTATCACGAATACAGCGGTGCGCCAGGTGGTGCGGCGCCACCAATCGGTGAAGCCCGCGTCCCGGTCATAGCCGACAGCCGCACTCGCTGTCTTCCATTCTCGTCAAAATTCGATGGATGCAGCCAGCGCTGGAAGGCGTCCCGGAGGCTTGGCCACTCCCCGTCCATCACGGCGAACCAGGCGGTGTCACGATTGCGGCCTTTAACGATGGTAGCCTGTCGAAAAACGCCCTCTAAGCGAAAACCCAGGCGTTGGGCGGCGCTCCGGGATGGGCCGTTGAGCGCATCGCACTTCCATTCATAGCGGCGGTAGCCCAGAGAAAAGGCCCTTTCCATCATGAGAAACATCGCCTCAGTCCCCGCGACAGCCCGTTGCAGCAGCGGCGAGTAGTTCAGATGTCCCACCTCGATGGAGCCGCTTGGCGGATTGATCCGCAGAAAACTTGCGACACCGACCGGTCTGCCGCTCATTCGCTCGATAATCGCGAAAAACAAAGGATCGCTGCGACTGCACACCTCCTCGGCCCAAGCATGGTAACTCGCCAGGGTGTCGAACGGGCCATACGGGAGATAAGTCCACATCCGCCCTTCGACATCGATGCGGTTGGTTTCGTGCAAGGCCGCCGCATGGAGAACAGCATTGAAAGCCTCGATGCGGCAAAAACGCCCCTCCATCGGTTCGCGAGAAGGGAAGCGTGGCGGATTCCAATTGGGAAGGGGCAAACCAACAGGTTGGCCCAGGACGTTCGTTTCGTGCTGCATTTTGGTCAGAGAATTATCGGCCATCCGAATCATGGTTAGATTTCCATCGGCATCAAATCAAAATCATGCAATTGATAGCCGATGTCCGTCAAGTGGCGCGGCGCCGCCAATCGGTGAAGCTCGCGGACGAAGCGAATGCCCGTATGGAGAAGTGGTGAAGGGTTCATTGACGGGTTGACATGGGTAACATAAATGATACTCTATGAATGGCGCTTTTGAGATTCGGGAATACGTCGAAAACGGGCGCTCGCCGTACGCGGAGTGGTATGAGGACTTGGACAATCTCACAGCGGACTGCGTGGACAAATACATGCGCCGGCTGGAACAGGGCAATTTAGGTGCGGCCAAAGCTTTGCAAGACGGCGTGTTTGAAGTGCGAATGGATTTTGGGCCGGCCTATCGCGTGTATTGCGGGCTCGACGGCCGGACGATCATCATTTTGTTAGGTGGCGGCAGTAAATGGCGGCAGCACGCCGACATCGGCGCCGCCGTGGAGCGATGGAAGCGGTACAAACGATCGAGGCGGTAAAATGATAACGACACGAGACTATAGAGAAACGGTCACGGCCCGCATAAAACGCGACCGCAAATTTGCGCGGCTATTCTATGCTGGCGCGGCTGAAATGCTTTTGGAAGGCGATATAGCCGGGGCGCTTTCCAGACTGCGCGACCTCGTCAACGCTGAAATTAGTTTCAAAGAACTGGCACGTCAAACCGGACTGGGCGAAAAATCCCTGCACCGGATGCTCCATCGCAACGGCAACCCAACCGCGCGCAACCTAGGCGTAATCATCAAGAGCATCGCCGAAGACCTGGGCATCAAACCTCGGGTGAAATTTGCCTGAGAATCCGCGGCGGTTCATCCAACTGACACGCATGAAACATGCGGGTGTCACCTTTGACTTTGAACGCCGCCGGTTCTGCTCGTTTTACATCGCTGCGGGCGGCTTTTGGAAAGCACTCGATTTTTGCCGCAAACGGGTCATACTGACCGCATGGGGAAGGAAGGCCGCATCCTGTTGGCTGTTTTGCTCGCCGCCGTTGGGGGCATCATTCTTTGGCGGGTCGGGCAGCCGCGTGGTCTCGTGTATCGAGGAAAACCTTTAAGTCAGTGGTTGACAGAATACGATCCGGCCTTTTCATAGACAACAAGGAGGAAGTCGATGATGCAATCCGCCACATGGGAACCAATGCAATCCCGACCTTATTGGAAATGCTCCGCTCCAAGGACACCGCGGTGAAAGCGGCGGCGGTAAAGCAGGCGGAAAGGGCAAATCTGATTTGGGTCAGCCTCGCTGAAGAAAGAGACGCTGAAGCAGCACGAGGATTTGAAATATTAGGCGCGAGCGCCAAGGATGCGGTGCCAACTTTGATCGAAATCTATGGAGAGAGAATTTCACCTGACTCTCAATTGGCGACTTCTTTCGCCTTGGGTTGAATTGGCCCGGCAGCAAAAAAGGCGATTCCGCAGCTACTTGAGGCGGCAACCAATGTGAATAATAGTTCACGCCAGTGTCCGTGCCAGAACAGTTATCGTGCGCCGCGTGGAGTTCTAAGTCAACCGCCAGTGGGACAAAACCATGGTTTGTCCACAGGCATGCCGCCGATGCGAGTCTATCACAAAATCTTGATCTTAACACCGTCCACTGAAACGACAAACGGATACAGTTGACGATTCAGTTCGATGGATGCCGAAACGAGATATGTTCCGGGTACAAGTTTAAACAAAGTGTTGAGCTCTACATGCCATTCGCGAGATTGGTTAGGCAGCAGTGTCTGGGTGTTGTATTTATTGGGGTTTCCTAATAAACGATCCTTTCCCAGAGGAGTCAGTTCAGGTGTCGCTTTCTTTGAATCGAGAACATGTATGCCTAATTCATGCACACCATCAATTTGTCCAAAAAAGATCGCCCGTGGGCTTGTATTTGTAAGTTCAAGAACCATTTCAATAGGTTGGCCCGCTCGGACTGATGCGGGCATGGCAATTTCAAGGCTAATACCATTCGTTGTCGAACTCCTCTTCGTAGAATCCTTTGGGTGGGAACTGTAACAGGATGAACAGATCACGATCATTATACCCAATATTGAAAGCAACCAAGGACCATCGATCAAAGGGGTCAAACTATAGTTTGTTTTGGCCATTTTTCGTTTTTTCAGGTCTGTTTCTCATTCGTTTGATCGATTGATCCTCGTTTCTGCGCAGACGTGCCATGCGAGTCATCTTGCGCCCTTTGGAGTTCTAAGTCAACCGCCAATGGGACAAGTAAACCCTTTGAATGATGGATTCTGACCTTCTTGGTTTTAGCGTGCGGCGTGATTAAAGGCAACCGAAACGCGAAACGTGTTTACCACGGCCGGAGCCGACGCGCCAGCCCGTCCTTGACGCTGGGCGCGCGCGGCGGCAACCATAGTGGCAAATGAAACGGGGACCCAAGCCATGAACCATCACTCCATCACATCTCAGCCCGACTCGCCGATTCCGCCGGACAATCTCCAACGTAAACTCACAGTCGCGGACTCCAAAAAAGATCGGAGTCTTCCCCACATAGGCGTCGTGGGGGACACCTACACGATTCTGCTCTCCGGCGACGATACTGACGGTCGTTATTGCCTTATCGACATGCACATCCCGCCCGGCGGCGGCCCTCCTCCTCATCGCCACGACTTCGAGGAATCGTTCACCATCCTCGAAGGAGAGATCGAAGCCGTCTTTCGCGGTAATAAAACAGTCGTACGAGCGGGGCAGACCGTCAACATCCCGGCCAACGCGCCCCATTCCTTCACCAACGCATCCAACCACCCGGCGCGGCTGCTCTGCATTTGTGTGCCAGCCGGGTTGGACGAGTTCTTCCTGGAGATCGGTGTCCCGGTCGCCAGTCGGACAACACCGCCGCCCAAGCTCGACAACGCCGCCGAGTCAGCGATGATGTCGAAAACCACCGCACTCCTTTCGAAATATCGCACGGAGTTAATGAAAAGAAGTTGAAGGGTGAAGGAGACACTTTCCCCGTTCCTGTTTCAATTTCGGCGCCGGCTCCAGATGCGCATCAATACCACGCATGAATCACCATGCTCAAATCCAGGGCGAACACTCGATTGGAGGCGCGTTCCGGGCAATACCCGGCGACGTAAATGCGTCCCGCAGGCTCATGCTGGAAAACCAGGGAAACATTCACCTTCCTGGGGCTTCCTGGTTTCGATCCACCCACGTAAATGAACTCGACCGGTTCTCCGATCAGCATTCCCTCAACGAACATATTGGTGAGAGGGTCATCGGACGCGAGAACCGGATGGCGAGGTCGCGCCAGCCAATAAAACAGCTTATCAGATGGAAAGAGCTTGGGGTCCAGGCCGATGCTCAGCAAGTCGTGAGGCGAGTAATTTCGTATATTTTTCATGCGGACAGTGTAGCAACGCGGGTTGGACAAAGGCTGTCCCAGTCGAAAATGACTTTCAGACTAAAGTGCTGATGGGCATAAATACGATGACGTTCGCGGCAAGGCATTATTGGCGCAGGCGAGGCAGCCCGCAGAGCGGGCCGCTGTTAATTTGTTCTGACTGGAGCGACGAGCATACCCGAGCTGGGCCTGTGAGGAGCGAGCAACGAAGCCTGCGGCAAAAAGGACTGCCGCCCGGAGGGTTGCGTTGTTTTTGGCCTGGGGCATCGTTGCTCGTCGGTTGCAGCCCCACTTTGGGGGATGCGCCCTCCTCGAGTCAGAACATACAAGAGCTGCCCGCTCTTGCGGGCTGCCCAGCCCCAGGCCAAAAACAATGCAACGAACGTCATCGTATTTATGCCCGTCAGCACTAAGAGGGCGCAATCGGCGAGGGCGCCGATTGCGACACGCCACGTCTACGTGGCAAGCGGCGGCGCCTTTGCTCCCGGTCCGCAGCCGTCCTTTCGGCACGCGAGGATCAGGGTCCTACCGCTCGCCCTTGACCCTCTCCACGATCGGGATATAAGGATTATTGGAAGTTATTGTAAGCATTAGTGCTACAGCGCTAGGGATTATTCGACATTTACGGATTTAGTTAGTGCGGGGCAAGAAGAGAAGAGAGGTTTCGTGAGGGCAGGCCGGCGGCGTTTTCTTGATGTTGGCGGCGGTGCTGGCACAGTGGGTGGATGAAAAGCCCGCGCCGGCCTGACGTCCGCTCATGAAAGTGACCATTCGATTGCGTTACCATACGCATTTTGGGCAGACGCTTTTTCTGTGCGGCGATCATCCTTGGTTTGGCGGCGGCCAGCCAGAGCGCGCGCTGCCTTTGCGTTATTTGAACGAGGAGTTCTGGGAAGTGGCGCTGGACCTGCCGGACAAGCCGCGGCCCAAAGCTCCGCTCAGTTATTATTTCCTGTTGCGCGATCCGGATGGCTCCGTGACGGAAGATTTTGGCGGCGACCGAAAACTTGATCTGGCCACCCTGGCCCGCGGCCACACCTTGATCATCGATTCATGGAACGACCTGGGCGCGGTCGAAAACATTTTCTTCACCGAACCGTTTAAAAAGGTTTTGCTGCGGACGGAAGAAAAGGGCGTCCGCGCCGAGCCGCTGGTCAACGCCACGCATGGGTTCCATGTCAAAGCGCCGTTACTGCCGAAAGGACAGACGATCTGCCTGCTGGGCGGCGCCCTGCCACTGGGCGATTGGAACCAGGCCGCGCCGATCTTGTTGCGCCGCTGCCCGGCGAACGGAGGCTTCGGTGTTCAACTCGTTCTTGCGCGGGAAACATTTCCTGTCGCTTACAAATATGGCGTCTATGATCTCGAACGAAACGTGTTTGTCCGCTATGAGGACGGCGCCAATCGCGCGCTGGCGGAAGCCGCTCCGCCGGGCGGGCGCGTGATGGTCAACGACGGTTTTGCCCGCCTGCCGTGGGCGCCGTGGCGCGGCGCGGGCGTGGCCATCCCGGTCTTCAGCCTGCGCAGCGAACAGAGCTTCGGCGTGGGTGAATTTCTGGATTTGCCCCTGCTGGCGAATTGGGCGCGCCGCGCCGGACTCAAGCTGATACAAATTCTGCCGGTCAACGATACCAGCGCCACGCACACCTGGATGGACTCCTATCCCTACGCCGCAATTTCCGCTTTCGCTCTGCATCCGCTCTATCTGAATCTGGACCGTGTGGCCGGCAGCGAAAACGGGGCTTTGCTCGAAAGCGTGGCCCGCCAGCGCCAGCAACTCAACGCGCTGGAAACGGTGGATTATGAAGCGGTGATGAAGGCCAAGCTGGACTTTGTGCGGAAGATTTTTCCAGCGCAACGAGAGAAAACATTGGCCAGCGCCGAGTATCGCGATTTTTGCGCGCGCAACCAACATTGGCTCGAACCATACTCGGCCTTTTGTTTCTTGCGCGACAAGTTCGGGACGGCGGATTTCAACCAATGGCCCGAACATCATGTCTATAGCGCGCAAGAGATGCGCGCGTTGGCCGCGGGTGATGCCGCCGCGCGCGAGGAGATGGCTCTGCATGACTTCATCCAATTTCATTTGCATCTCCAGCTGCGCGCGGCGGCCGATGAAGTGCAGGCCCAGGGCTTGATCTTGAAGGGCGACATCGCTATTGGCGTCCATCCTCATGGCGCGGATGTCTGGCAGCAGCCGGCCTTATTTCACTCCGACATGCAGGCGGGCGCGCCGCCGGACGCCTTCGCGGCCAAAGGGCAGAATTGGGGCTTTCCCACTTACCATTGGCCGCGCATGAAGCAGGACGGCTTCGATTGGTGGAAGCGGCGCCTGGCCCAGATGAGTTGTTATTTCGGCGCCTTTCGCATCGACCACATTCTGGGTTTCTTTCGCATCTGGAGCATTCCGCGCCACGCCGTCGAAGGCATCCTCGGTTATTTTGTGCCCGCCATACCGGCGCAAATCGGCGAATTCGTCGCGCGCGGCATCGCGTTTGACTACGAACGATTCGCCCGCCCGTTCATCAACGACGCCGTGTTAGAGGATGTATTTGGCGACCGCGCCGAGGGCGTCAAGCGCCAATTCCTGAATCCGGCCTTGCGCGGAACGTATTCGCTCAAGCCGGAATTCGCGTCGCAACGGGACGTGGAAAGACACTTTGCGTTGTTGGAAGAGGGGAAGGGCGACGCGCGGCTGAAGGTGGGTCTCTTTGATTTGATCAGCAACGTGCTGCTCATTGAGGTTTCGGGCAGCGCGGGAGCGGCATTTCATTTTCGGCTGGGCATGGAGCAAACGGCTTCGTTCCGTCAATTGGATCCGCAAACGCAGGCGCGGCTGAGGGACCTGTACGTGGATTATTTTTTCCGGCGGCAGGACGCTTGTTGGAGGCGCGAGGCGCTGGAGAAATTGCCGGCGCTCAAACGCGTGACGAACATGCTCATTTGCGGCGAAGATTTGGGGATGGTCCCGGCCTGCGTGCCGGAGGTGATGAAAGAACTTGGCCTGTTGGGCCTGGAAATTCAGCGCATGCCCAAGGCGTTGAACATGGATTTTTCCCGTCCGGCGGACGCGCCTTATCTCAGCGTGGTGACGCCCGGGACGCATGACATGAGCACGCTGCGCGGCTGGTGGCTGGAGGACAAGAACGTCACGCAAAAATTCTTCAATCAGGAACTGCGGCATTCCAATCCGGCGCCGTCGTCATGCGAGCCGTGGGTCAATCGGGAAATCGTCCGCCAGCATCTGGATTCGCCGGCGATGTGGAGCATTTTTCAATTGCAGGATTTGCTGGGCATGGATGAAGTGCTGCGCCGCCCCGATGTGGAGGCGGAGCGCATCAACGTGCCGGCCCTGGCCAATTACTACTGGCGTTACCGCATGCATCTGCCGTTGGAGGCATTGGGCCGGGCGGAGGATTTTACCCGGCTGGTGGAAAGTCTGCTCCGCCAGAGCGGGCGTTGACGCGCGGGAGGCCTGTTTCCCTTGTGGCTGAGCGGCTGGCGTTCCTGGGGCGCGCTTCGCGACGGCGGAAGCTTTAGCGAAGGCAGGTCGCCGCCCAAATCCTCAACCGAAATGGCCCCGCCTTTTTTTGGCCGATTCCTCGAAATTCCTCGAAAATTTTGGAATACCCGGAAATCTCGAAATTCCTCGAACATCCTAATTTTGGAAAACCCGAAAATAAGCGGAATTATCCATCAATGCCCCTATGTCGGCATATCCCTGTAAATGCCTTCAACCTATACCAACATAACACATTACGCCAGCCGCTGCAAGGCTTATTTTGAACCATAAATTGAAAAAAGCCTTACTTTAAATATAAATAAATGTTTCTCTTGCTCTTTCGCGGCCGTCCTGACAATGTTGGGATGTTCGAACGAATCCCGACCACGGTCACGGCGTAAAATCCTCCCAGGCGGAATATCAATTCCGGTCTCATCCTCCTTGTCGGGTGTCGATGACTAGCCTGAGCACCGCCCCCAGCGGTTCACAATTGCAACTGGCCTTCACTTATGATTACATGGGCCGGCGGATACAGAAGCTTGTTTCCACGAACAACGGCAGCTACTTCGGAGAATACACCAACAAGTACGCCTATGACGGCTGGAACTGCCTTGCGATTCTTAATCCTTCCCTGGTCCTGAGCAATTCCTTCCTGTGGGGCTTGGACCAGAGCGGGAGCGTGCAGGGACCGGGCGGCGTAGGCGGGCTAATCAAGGTGATCTATTACGGAGCCGCCAAAACGAACTGTTTTGTCGCCTACGATGGCAACGGCAATGTCAGCGCCCTTGTCAACGCTGCTAGCGGCGTGACCGTTGCCAACTACGAGGACGGCCCCTTCGGTAAACTTCTCCAAGCCAGCGGCCCAATGGCTAGAATGAATCCACTGCGTTTCTCAACCAAATATGACGATGACGAGAGCGATTTCCTTTATTTTGGCTACAGGTGCTACGATCCTAATACAGGACGATGGTTAAGCAAAGACCCTTCTGGCGAGCAAGGCGGGTTGAATCTGTACGTAATGACAGCTAACGAATCAGTAAACCTGACTGATGCACTGGGGTTGGATTGCATTCACCATTTATACGGGGGAGGAGATGGCGACAATGATCCTGGACTCCATTTTTGTGGTCCTTCTAGCCCGCCAGGGACACCCAAGCCGACCGATCCACCTGGTTATAATCCTGTTCCGGTGTACGCCCCTCTCGATGCTGGAAAACCATGCTGCACTTCGCCGGCGTTGCTAAAGCGCGCTGCGAGAGTAGATCCTTCTCCAGTTCAAGGGCAAACCACGAAGGGGTGCGTTAATTGGAGAATTGTAATGGCCCTTAGCCTCATAATAGAAAATCCCTATAAGGACTTGGAAATATATTGGACTACGTGTTGGAGAATTGACAAAACCTCCGGTGTGATACCAACCTGCTCGGACAGAGCAACTTGCGTTTTTCCGACCAGAACGTGTGGCTCGGTAGGAGGTCCTTACGTAACTACTACTAGGGTTTTCTGGCTCTCATGCGAACGTGGGGTGTGGAAAGTAAAGAAAATTGTCGTTTCTGGTGGATATACTTGGGACAGATCAACATGGTCTTTCAAAACAAATTAGCTTGCGTTTGCTTAGGCATAATGGCCACATTGCCAGGTTGCGGGCGGAATGCGCATAGCAACGACAATTCCGACAAATTGAATTGTCAAAAACAAATCCGTAGTGCAGCTTATTGTGTATTTCAATTTCGTTCCGATCACAATGGGGCATTTCCAGATACGCTAGAGGATGCAGTCAAGCTAGAGGCTGGCGTACAAATGGCGAGACTTATAACTAAGTGCCCCACGAAGGGACTACGGCACGGTACATTTATATTAATTGGTCTCGTTGGTTTCCCGATGGCATTGTACCTAAGGATTATCCATTGTTATACGAATCAGAAAGTCACCAACACGGAGAGGGAGTTAACATCGCGCTCATGGATGGTTCGGCTGTGTGGGATCCCAAGTGTCGATGGATTGACGACTTTATCAATAAGCATGGTCAATATCAACTGGAGACTCCAAAACAGCCGTAGGGGTCGTACTTAAACAGAGCCATCAGGGTCAGGTTTTAACATTTAACATTTGAGATCGGCGAATCATTTTCTCGGCACCGCTTCGCCGCTGGTTTTGATTTCCGACTGGACCAATGTGGCCAGCTATTCGTATCTTGCAAATTCACCGCTGGTGGGGCAAATTACGTTCAAGTCGAACTCGTTTACCGCCATGACGACAACAAAACAATACGATCTCCTCAATCGGTTGGCCTCCATTTCGTCCACGCCGTCCAATGCCATCACATACCAGTACAACGTGGTCAACCAGCGCACCATGAACCAGCTCTGGGATGGGAGTTATTGGCGGTATGGGTATGACCCGCTCGGCCAGGTGATTTTTGGAAGCAAGTTCTGGGTGGACGAGACCCCGGTGGCGGGCCAGCAGTTCGACTACGCCTTCGACACAATCGGGAATCGAACCCAGACGGAGGCGGGCGGTGACCAGAACGGGGCGAATTTGCGCGTGGCCGCTTACACGAACAACACGCTCAACCAAATCACCAGCCGGGGCGTTCCGGCGGCGGTGGACGTGATGGGGGACGGGCTGGCGACCAATGGCGTAACGGTCAACGGTCTGACGGCGTATCGTAAGAATGAGTATTTCCGGCAGCAGTTGAGCGTGACCAACACGTCGCCGGTGTGGGACAGCGTCACCGTTGCGGCAACAGGTCAGACGAGTGTCACAGGGCATATCTATGTGGCGCAAGCCCCGGAGAATTACACCTACGACGCCGACGGCAACCTCTTGAGCGACGGCCGATGGACCAACACCTGGGATGCCGAGAACCGCCTCCTTTCAATGACCAGCCTGAGCACCGCCCCCAGCGGTTCACAATTGCAACTGGCTTTCGCCTATGATTATCAGAGTCGGCGGATACAGAAGCTTGTATCAACGAACAACGGCACCTACGTCGGCGAATACACCAACAAGTACGCCTATGACGCCTGGAACTGCCTTGCGATTCTTAATCCTTCCCTGGTCCTGAGCAATTCCTTCCTGTGGGGCTCAGACCTGAGTGGCAGCCTGCAAGGAGCCGGGGGCGTCGGCGGGTTGATCAAAGTCTCTTATTATGGGCCGGCCACGACGAACTGTTTTGTCGCCTACGATGGCAACGGAAATGTCAGCGCTTTGATCAACGCCTCGAATGGCGTGACCGTTGCCAACTACGACTACGGCGCCTTTGGCGAAGTCATCCGCATGTCGGGCCCAATGGCCAAGCTAAATCCGTTCCGGTTTTCCACCAAATACGACGACGACGAAACTGATTTCCTTTACTACGGCTACAGATATTACAATGCTTCCACCGGAAGGTGGCCATCCAAAGACCCCATCGGCGAACAAGGTGGCCTGAATTTGTATAGTTTTGTCGATAATAATTCGATAAATAACTCTGACGTTTTAGGAGAAATTTTATTTGAGTTCGTCGTTATTACGAATAACGGAGGGGCGCATGGAAGGGGAAACATGTCTGGTCAATGGGGTTCGCCAGGTTCATTTTTTACTGGGTCGAGTTCGATACAGCTAACATCAGCATCAACCACGGTCACAGGAAAGGGACCCGTCAGAGGACATTGCTGTAACACGGTAATAAGCGATAAGGAAGCTTCAAATGGAAACGCAGGTTCTATTATAGCGTACATGGAGGACGCACCAAAAGGAACATACACTGTTACTTTGATCGCCAGCGGCAACGCAAGTGTGACATCAATACCGGCACATCAACCTGCAGCTAGCGTGGGTGCTACGGAAACATTCTATGACGAACCAAACAATAAGGTACAACTGACTGGAACGGTCGCATATCCTTCAGGACCTTTCACGTGGGCGAATTCTAAGACATTTACTGTAACTGTTGTTATACCTAAGAATAACGCTCGTGTTCAAATCGCACTATATAATTTAAGTATGCAGCTAAACCAATGTGGAAATGTAAGCGTGACTGCTACAGGCACCCTTACTGTTCGTACCTTCAAATGAATACAAAAAATAGCAATCATAGCTTTATGTTTTCTATAAATCTGAAACGGATCTTACATATTAATTGGTGGCTTTGGGCGTGCCTTAGCATCCCACCTATTTTGTACCTTCTTTTCAATAGGGAACGGGATAAGGCTGGAGATTTCTCTTCTGCGTGGAATGATTTGGTCAATTATGTAACTCGAAGTGATCTACATTTTCGTTACGCTTGGGGGGAAATACTGGTTCCCAGAATTCTTTTTCCATTAATTATCGGTTGGGTAACGCAGTATTTTCTTATGTTGACTTGGAATTGTTGGAAACAGGAACGCAAAGAACGGCAAAATGCCCGGCTTCCTTCCGATGATGATGCCGAAACATAAAGGGTATTCAATGGGGTCAAACTATAGTTTTGATTCTGCTGAAAAACGTCCTCTTTTCAAAAAGGAGCGATTTTAGCGATCACCAAAACACTCCAGCAGCCCAGGAAACGTCGTCCATAAGCGATTCTGGAAAATCCTCCGCTTGACAGACTTCGTAATTTTTTTGCGGCTTTCAAAAGCAGGGGGTTTTTCAGCCGAATCAGTTTTGTCAATTAAAGGTCGGGGCATTGGGGTCGCATCTAAACATTCTACATTTGACGACAAAGGAAGCCGTGAGGGCAGCCATTAGGGAACAGAAACAACGTTGTCCATCCGCTTTTTTAAAACGGTCCGCGAAATCCTTGCACCGTTCGGTAAGGTTTCCCCGTGAGTCAACGCGGTCCGTCCTTAATATCTAAGTCAATAAGAAATAACGCCTCGCCCTGCGAATCTTGTTTTGAAAATAAAATATGAATGACCATCAACTCATCCTCAAGCCCAGACGATAACTGGTTTTGAAGTGACTGGTAACAGTCTTTCCACTACTGCCCCTGGACGCGATAAAAGGAACAGACGTTGCTGGGTGACAGGACGATGTTGGTCACGTTGGTCGAACCGCCGACGTTTTGCCAAACGCCACCGCTTAGATTCGTGGCCCACTCCACTTGATATGGCGCAATGCCGCCACTCCAAGTCAGCAACAGGTTGGAACCCTGGGGAGTCAACTTCAACACAAATGCGGGCGCTGACGTTACGTTGATGTACATGGTGGCGTTGTTGGACAAGCCTTCGATGTCAGCCACACTCACGATAAAGGCATTGGTTCCGACTGCGGTGGAGAGAGGCGTGCCGGATAAACTGCCGTTGCCGGCGACGCTTAACCAGGCCGGGCCGCTGACTTCGGCGAAGGTCAGCACGTCGCCAAAGGCCGAATCGCTGGCGTTGGTCGCAAGGCTGGCCGCGTAAGGTTGTCCGGCTGTGGCCTGAGCCTCGGCAAATGGATTGCTAATAAACGTGGGCGGGATGTCCGCGTTGACCATGATGCCCAAATCCGCGACCGCGGACAATCCGCCGGAATCGACCGCCAGCACCAAAAAAGCGTTCGCGCCCAGATTGGTGCTCGAAGGCATGCCTGAAAGTCCGCCATTGGTAGCCACGTTGAGCCAACCAGGGCCGGTAACCTTGTAAAAGGTCAGCGTGCCTCCCGCGGCGAGGTTCGGGTCCGCGGCATTTGTGGCAATCGTGCCGGAATAAGGAAGTCCGGCTGTGGCGGCTGGCGTAGTGAAGTTGACAAGCGTCCACTCCGGCGGGCTGCTCACATAGAGGAACACGGTCGCGGTGTTGGAGCCTCCCCCAAGGTTGGTCACACTTACGACAAAGGTATTTGTGCCGGCATTTATATCCGCCGGCGTGCCGGACAACATCCCGTTGGCCGCCACATTCAGCCACGCGGGACCGCTGAGCTTGGCGAAAGTGAGGACGTCCCCAGAGCCAAGTTCCGCGTCGCTGGCGTTGGTGGCAATCGTGGCCGAATAATACTCGTCCACACCGGCCCAAGGCTCGGCAAAGGGGTTGAGGATGAACGCGGGCGGCGGGTCGGGGATGACGGAAATGATAAGGCTGGCCGTGGCGGACAAGCCGTTGGTATCGGTCAAACTGACCATAAATATGTTCGTGCCGATGTCTGAATTGGCGGGCGTGCCGGAAAGAAGGCCGTTCGTGGCCACGTTCAGCCAGAGAGGGCCGCTGACTTTGGCAAAGCCCAACGCATCACCCTGCGGAGCAATCGCGAAGTTTGAGATGCTGGAAGAATAGGGCAGCGCGGCGACGGCCGATGTAACCGCGATCGAGTTGCTGATGAAAATCGGCACAGTGAGCCGGAAAATGACGCCGTTGCCGCCTCCGGCGGAAGGGTTGAAACCGGCGCCGCCTTGGACTGTTGTGCCATAGAAATTGCCATCGCTAGCTTGAACCAACGCCGCTTCGGGATCCGCGCCATTGAGGCCATCGAACCACAGCAAGGTGGTCAGCGCGCCATTGGTGGTTATTCTGAACACGGTGCCCTGACCCCCGGCGCCGCCGGAGGAGGTGGTGCCATAGAAATCGCCATCCGTGCCCTGCACCAGCGCGGCTTCTGGATTACTTCCGTTGGTGAGACCAAACGAAAAGAGGGTGGTCAATGTGCCGTCGGTGGTCATGCTGAAGATCGTGCCAAAGCCATTGGAGCCTCCTTCGAATGTGGTGCCGTAGAGATTGCCGTCCGCCCCCTGGACAACCCCGCCTTCTGGAAACGCGCCATTGGTGGAATTGAACGAAGCTAAAACGGTCAGTTCGCCGCTAGTGGTCAGGCTGAAGACGGTGCCATAAGCGCCAATGCCAAATTCAACGGCTGTACCGTACAACTTCCGATCCCTGCCCTCAATCACGCCGGCGTAAGGGAAGCCGCCATCGTTCCCGCCAGAGAACCCGTACAGGGGAGTGAGCGCGCCGTTCGCCGTCATCTCGAACACCGAGCCATAGCCAGCAGCGCCGCCCTCCAGTGCCGTGCCATAAAACTTGCCATTGGAAGCCTGCACCAAGCCGGCTGTAGGCTCGGCGCCGTCATTCCCATCTTCAAATGAGTAGAGGTATTTCACGGTGCTGGAAGCGGCATTCAGGCTGAAGGTCGCGCCAGAGCCGTCGCTTCCTCCCCCAGAGGCAGTACCGTAAAAATCGCCGTTCGCGCCCAGCGCCAGACTCCCATAAGGATCCGCGCCGCCGGGACTGTTGATAAAGTTATAGACGGTCGTCACTCCCCCAGCCAGAGTCATTCGGAATATCACGCCATCAAATTCGGAGCCGCCGCCCTCGGCGGTGCCGTAGAGATTGTTGTCCCTGCCCTCGGTCAGGCCGGCATAAGGAAATGCGCCGTCCGAAGCGCCGCTGAAGAGGTGAAGGTTGGACATCGAAGCCCCCGGCGGCGTGACGGGCAAGACGGTTAGCACCGCGTTGGCGCTGGAGACCACCTGGATCGCGTTGCTCACGATCACCGCATAGGTTCCGGCGCTGGCCAAAGTGACACTGGAGATGGTCAAGGAGCTTGTGGCGGATCCGACAATGGCGCCGCCATCCGCCAAATTGGTTCCGTTCTCCTGCCATTGATAGGACAACGGCTGGTCGCCGAACGCTGCAACCGTGAACGAAGCCGTCGTCCCCGTCACGACGGTCTGGCTTGCCGGTTGGGTGGCAATGCCTGGCGGGGAAAATATCACCTCGAGGACCGCTTCATGACTGGTGACGGAACTGACGGAGTTGCTCACGACGACGGAAAAGACTGCTGCATCGCTGTCGGTTACGTTGGAGACGGTCAAGGTGGCGGTATTGGCGCCGGAAATGTTGCCGCCGTTGGTCAGATTGATTCCATGCTGCTGCCACTGGTAGGAAACCGGGGCGGCGCCGAAAGTCGCCACGGTGAAGAGCGCGGTTGCGCCGGTGAATACCGCTTGGTTCGCAGGTTGTCCGGTGATTTGCAGGGGACCACTGATGCTCAGTTGGAAGATCGCGCCCTCGTCCTCCAAACCACCGCCTTCAGTCGTGCCATATAAACTCCCATCCTTGCCTTGAATGAGCGCGGCGGAAGGACTGGCGCCACTGTAGCCATCAAATTGCGCCATGGTGGCCAGCAGGCCGGTGGGAGCGATCTGGAAGACCGTGCCGAAGCCGTAAGTGCCGCCCACCTGGGTGGTGCCATACAAATTGCCATCAGAAGCCTGGACCAATCCGCCCCACGGGTTGCCCCCATCAGTGCCGCCCGTAAAAGTGTAACGGGTGGTAAGCGTGCCCGATGATGTTATTTCAAATACCGTGCCATAACCATCAACGCCTTCTACATAAGTTGTGCCGTAGAAATTGCCATCCGCGGCCTGGACCACACCAGGAATGGGACTCCCGCCGTCATTACCGCCCGTGAACGAGTAAAGGTTGGTGAATATGCCTGAGATCGTCATTTTGAAGACTGTCCCCCATCCATAAGTGCCGCCATCTTCGGTGGTGCCGTAGAAATTGCCGTCGCTGCCTATCGTCAGGACGGGAGAAGGAAAAGCGCCGTCGTCCTCATTGAAGGAAACCAGTGTGGTCAACGCGCCGCTGGTGGTCATTCGGAATATCGTGCCCTCACCGTAAGCCCCGCCCTCCTGGGCTGTGCCGTAGAAATTGCCGTCGCTGGCTTGCACCATCCCGGCAATGGGATACATGCCATTATTCCCATCAAGCGATTTCAGAACGGTAAGCGCGCCACCCGTGGTGACCTTGAAGAGCGTCCCATAGCCGTAGGTGCCTCCCAAGTAGGCCGCGCCATAGAAATTACCATCGCGGCCCAAGCACAACCCTCCATAGGGAATCGCGCCATGGTTTTCGTCAAAGGAAAACAAAGTGGTCAGCGCCCCATTGGTGGTGACGTTGAAGACCGTGCCATCGCCGTCGGAGCCTCCTTCGGTGGTTGTGCCGTAAAGATTGCCATCCGTGCCTTGCGTCAGGGGACTGAACGGTGTCGCGCCGGAGCCGTTATCGGTGAATGACCAAAGGGTGGAAATGGCCAGCCCCGGCACCGCGACCGGCGTGACCGATAGCACGGCGCCCGTGCTGGTCGTCGAGCCGAGGTAATTGCCGACGATGACGGAATAAGTGCCGGCATTGGCAGATGAGACAGCGTTGATCGTGAGGCTATCGCTGGTAACCCCTGAAAAATTCTCGTTGTTGGCCAAATTCTTGCCATTAAACAGCCAGTTGTAGGAGTAGGGCGTATTCCCGATTGCGGCGACGCTAAAACTGGCCGGCGCTCCGGGTAACACGCTCTGGTTGGAGGGTTGCAGGACGATGACTGGCTGGGACTGTATGATCGTGAGCGTGGCATTGGAACTGACTAGCACACCGGCTGCGTTGCTTAGGACCACGGAAAAGCTTCTAACATCGTCCGAAGCCACGTTGCTGATCGTTAAACTGCTGGTGGCGGAACCGAAGTAATTGCCTTCGTCCCTCAGATTAAACCCGTCCTCCTGCCATTGGTAAAACATCAGCGCGTTGGGAGCCGTCCCCACGGTGAAATTCGCCACCGATCTATCCAGCGCGGCCACATTGGCAGGTTGGGCAGTGATGACGGGCGGAGTGACTACGTCCAATATGAGCTGGCGGATTTGGCCGAAGGCATCCCCCAGGTTGGTGAACCGCAGCGCGGCGGAATAGCTGCCCGCCGGCAAATTGGTGGCTGTCAACGCCACACTTGCCGTGACGGTCTCCTCGGGCCCGCCTTTGACAAGTGTGCCGGCATTGGCGGAAAGCGTCAGCCACGAGGAGGGATTGGCGAGACTCCAATTCAAGGAGCCGGCGCCGTTGTTGGTTAAGGAATAGATCTGCGCTGCCGGGGCAAACGGGCCCCCCACCGGCCCGGTGAAAATGGCGCTCGTTGACGGCGTGATCCGCAACGGTTCGGGCAGTGCGATGGCCATGATGAGATTGCTGCCCTTTGGTGTACCCCAGCCCGTGCAGAGGTCGTAGCCAGGCACGGCCAGAAACTGGCTGGGACTGGCCGGACTCTCATTGTTTCCAGTAGTAATGTCGTGGAAGAGGGCCGTATAGCCCAAGGAATTCGATCCCTTCCCTACGGCGTAGATGGCCGGGTTGACAAATCCGACTGTCGGCTCGCCATTGGTCAAGGCGAGTTGGTTCATGAGGGCTGTCAAGGCTGCCCACAACTGCACCGCACAACTGGTGCCGCCGAAGGCTTGCGATTGGCCGTCGCCGTAGGTGCAGAAAATGTTATCGGCCGTCAACGCGACGTCGGGAAGATTTCGCATCGTCGCGGATCCATGGTTGGCCGTCATGCTGATCCCCTGTTGCCAGATCGGAATCGCAATCGTGGTGCTGCTCCCGCCGGCGCTGCCCTCACCGTCGCCTGCGTTCCAAACGGTCTCCGAATCCCACGCGCCACCCGCGCCGGTCGTCGTCAAAGTGGTCCCGCCCACAATCGTGATATTCGGGTCATCGGTCGGCGGGTCCACGGTCCCGGTATCAGCGTCTCCGTCGCCGGAAGCATTGAAGCAGGATTGGCCTTGGGTGGCAAATTGCAGAAAAATCTGATCGCTCTCTGCGTCTATTTGGTAACCCCACGAAATCCCGATCTGCTTGGCCAGATTGTCCGTGGCCATGCGGTTCAAAATGTCATCGGTGATGGAGCCTTCATACACAAGCACTTCGCTCAGTCCGGGAGCCATGGAAATCGCCATCTCGATGTCCAGGGACACCTCGTCGTTACCATCGCCAGGCCCGCCGTTGTATCCATCCAACAAAACCGCGCTGACGGGCACGTTTGGCAAACCAGCCAGCGTCTCGTAGGCCGCGATGTCGCTTTGGTAGTAGCCGGAGTCAAACTCCACAAGACCGACGGTTTGGCCGGTTCCGATGAGTGTCGCACCGGGAAGGTAGGCCGCCCGAAAATCGTTGCCGATGTAAGCCCCGCCTGGTCCCGACCCCGTCTGATCGGGCTTCGCTGCGCCAGGGCGAATGGGCTTCAAACACGGATGCGGCAGGACATAATTGTCAAGGCCGCTGACGCCCAAAATAGGCGTCGTCAAGTCAAGGGACGGCTCGACATCAGGCGCATAAAACGTCCGCGATGCCGTTGGATGCTGATACTCGTTCAAAGTGACATGGAAGGCCCGCTCGATATCCCCCACCGTCCCCCTCACGCTCACCAGCGTCCGGTTGGGATGTTTGGCCGTCACGAACAGACCATGAGACTGCGCAAAGCGGACGACGGCTTGATAATCCTCTTCCGTCGGGCCGAACCTCTGTGCGAACTGCTCCGGCGTCAGGAAGTGACGAAAATTAGGGCTGGCCGGATCATAGAGTTGCTGGAGCAGGTTGGTGAGTCCTTCCCGGTCCCTCAAAGGCAGTCCGATGGCCAGGTTCAGCCTGGTCCAGCGTGGTCTGTGACGAATCAACGCCGCGTTGGTTACGGCCCCGGGCACATGATTGTAAAGGTATTGCCGATCCGCCGCCCGCGCAGGAACCGTCAAGAGTCCGGGCAGCAATGCCCACAAAAGGCAGACTCGGACGGCTGTGGCCTGGAGAGAAGCGGGCGTGATGTCGCTCGATCCGAATAGACTTCCTTTTATTGGTTTCATTTTTACAGGTCCGATATACGTGCGTCAAACAAAAAATCGGACAAACTATTTTGGTTCGGCGGCAAAACTGTGTGTGAAGTTGCACGCATTCCGCGGCTTTGCAAGTTTTGTTTTGACAAATCACACAGTGCTTCGCTGGTTTCGGTTTCAAGGGTTGCATTTTGAATCTGCATTGTTTAGATTCCAATTCAATGGTTTGTCAAATAATGGTCAGACGCCAAATCCAGATACATCGATGCCACAGTTCCTCTACCGCATAAGACCTGTCCGGGTCGCCATGCTGGCCGAAGGTCCCACAAACCAGGAGGTATCGATCATCGGCGAGCACTTCACATACCTGGCGAAGCTGGTGGAAGATGGAATTGTTCTTATGGCTGGCCGCACGCTGAACACGGACGCACAATCCTTCGGGATAGTCGTGTTCGTTTCAGAGTCCGAACCGGAGGCTCGGGCACTCATGGATGGCGACCCAGCGGTAAGGCAAGGCCTTATGGAGGCCGAGCTTTTCCCGTTCACTGTCGCGCTGTGGTCATCCAAAAGGCTGGGCGGAAGTGAAAATGCCGCTTAGCTGTCTCCGCCTATTTGGCCAAATACATGAGAGCAATCTCCTTGGCCACTTTGGTGGCCACGCCGGTTTCATCCGAGTTGGTCAGCACGATGACGGCCAGCCCATCTTTGGGAAACCGCTGGAAGCTGGCCGAAAAACCGGAGGTCGATCCGCTGTGCCCGATATTCTGACGGCCTTGCAGCGGGTCCAAAAACCAGCCGAAGCCGTAAGCGTGGGTCGAACCGTCGTTGAGGCGGACGGGCGTCCACATCTGCTGTTCGGTGGCGGCGGTGAGCAATTTCTGGTCGTCCAGCCCCGCGTTCCATTTGGCCAAGTCTCCCACCGTTGAAACGATCGCGCCGGCCGAGAAAACATCGGTCAGGTCGTAATCCCGGTTGACATATTGTCCGGCGCGATTGGTTTCATAACCGTTGGCGCGGTGCGGGATGATGAGGCGGGGATCGCGCTGGGTCGTGCTGCCCATGCCGAGCGGGTCGAAAATGCGTTCGCGCACGAATGGCCAGTAGCCCTGCCCGCTGACGTTCTCAACGACGTATCCCAGCAAGTTAAAACCCGTGTTGCAGTAAGACCATTTTTGCCCCGGCTCAAAATCCAGCGATTCACGCCCCATCCGGCGGATGAACTGCGCTTGGGTCAGATGCCGGGTCAATTCAAACCCATCCAGTCCAGTGTAGTTTTTGAGCCCCGACGTATGCGTCAACAAGTGGCGCAGGGTGATATTGGACCAGCTCGTCGGCGTGTCTTTGAGGTGGCGGGAGATTTTGTCGTCCACCGACAGCTTCCCCTCCTGCGCCAGCAGCAGAATGGCCGCCGCCGTGAATTGTTTGGTCACCGACCCAATTTCAAACACCGTCTCCGGCGTGACAGGCGTTCGACATTCCAGATTAGCCATGCCATAAGCGGCGATCTTGGCCGGTTTGCCGTTTTGGATGATTTCCAGGGCCAGCCCGGGTATCGGATGCCGCTGCATTTCATTTTGCACCAGCTCATCCACACTATCCGCCCGCATGGGCCATGGGCAGCAAAAACAAAGCATGGCCAAGGCCGACGGAGCGCACCGCCAAAGCAATCGTTTAGGTCCAGGTCCCATGGTTCTTTCAAACTCCACCACGCCGACGCTAAGTCAACGCCTCCGCCAAGTCCACAAACTCCTTGCGCTCCCAGCACCACACGCCACACCTTCAACGGTCGTGAATTCTGCACTCTGCATTCCTCACTCCATGTCCGCCGTTGTCTATCGCGGCCCGGATGACCTTCGCCTGGAAACCTTGCCGGTCCCGCAAATCCAGTCCGGCGAATTGCTGGTCAAAGTCGCCGCTTGCGGCGTCTGCCCCACCGACATTAAAAAAATCCATTACGGCGCCGTGCCACCCCCGCGCGTTTTCGGCCACGAAACCGCTGGCATTATCGTTAAAATGGGCGCGCGCGTGCGGGGCTTTCGCATCGGCGACCGGGTCGCGCTGCATCACCATGTACCTTGCTTGCGATGTCACTTTTGCCGGCACCAAGCCTTCGCACAATGCCCCGGATACAAGCGCACCGGCATCACCGCCGGCTTCGAACCCGCCGGCGGCGGCTATGCCGAATACGTCCGCGTCATGCCCTTCGTTCTGCCGGGCGTGGTGAAAATCCCCGCCCGCAACTCTTTTGCCGAAGGCGCCATGCTCGAACCGGTCAATACCGTATTAAAAGCCGTCAAACGCCTCTCCCTATTGCGTGGCGACAGCGTTTTAGTCGCCGGCCAAGGCCCCATTGGCCTCATGTTCACCAAGATCCTGAGTCTGCGCGGAATGAAAGTCGTGGCGACCGACCTTTTGGAATCCCGTCTCAAATTGGCCCTCAAATGGGGCGCAACCCGCGTCTTCAACGCTGGAAAGGACAATCTAATCGACGAGATTCGCTCCGCTGTCCCAATATTGGACGCCGCCGTCATTGCGGTTCCAGCCGATACCGCCGTGCTGCAGGCGATGGAATTGGTCCGTGGCTCCGCGCAAATCCTCCTCTTCGCCCACACCAGGAAGGGAGTCCCGAGCCGGGTCGATTTATCATGTATCTGCCTGGAGGAGAAAGACTTAATCGGCAGTTACTCGTCCGATTACACTCTGCAAAAAGAGGTTGCGAGGATGGTTTTCACCCGCCGCCTGGACGTCCGGCGCATTATCACCCACACTTTCCCGTTGCGCCAGACCGCCGCCGCCATCGCCCTTGCGTCCAGGCCATCTGGCGATTCGTTAAAAATCGTTGTGGCGCAATAATTTGCGCGCTTGCCATTCGGCCATGGATAGAAAACAGGAGCTTGGAGAGACGCGAAGAGCGTGCAGAAGCACAAAGTTCTTTCTGCATTGTTGAACCACCTCTGTTAAGATGCAAATTATTGTATTGTAACAACTTGCATAACTAATTCCGGGTTGCATTCTTGCGCATTCAGTGCCTCGGGCGGAGCCAAATCATGGCCCAATTCCTGCTTATTTTACCTTGGCCGACTCTGATGAGAGCACCAAGACAAAATAAAGTGAAAAAAAAGTGAAAAAAGAGGTTGACGTTCAGCCTCAAATCGGTAAAAAATCGCTTCCGACGATGCAGAACAACTTTTTTAAGAGAAAATGCAAAAAACGGTTGACACACCTTTTGCCATATGAGAAAGTTGTCTTGCACACGGAAACAAAACGTTAAGAAAAGTTAAAATTATGAGAACAAAAACATTAATTCTATCAGCACTGCTGGGCGCGCTCGGCAGTGTTGCGGTGCATGCACAAACGAATGTGTATTCACTCAACGCAGTCGGTTACATCAACGTGACCCTCTCTCCAGGGTTCAACATTATCACTGATCCGCTTATCGCCTCTCCGAATAATAACATAACCACTCTGTTCCCAAACACCAATGGTGCGTATGACGGAGATATAGTGTATTTCTACAATGCGACATTGGGAGCATATACCACTGACAATGCTTCGTCTCGAGCAACCAATGGAACCGGATGGGTTAAGGGTGGAACAAACGTGCTGGCTCCCGGTGTTGCCACTTGGTTTGTGAACAGTCTTGCCAGTAACGTTACCGTTACATTTGTGGGCACCGTCCCTTCGGGACCCATAACCAACGCTCTCCTTGCAGGATTTAACCTGGTCGGCTCTGTAGTTCCTACGTCAGGCGACATTGTTAGCAATACCATCAGTGCGCTTACGAATTACAATGTCGGTGACGATGTTTATGTGTTCAATCCTGTTACCCAAGTCTTCAATGAATTTGTATCCGGAACACGGGAACACAGTGGCTACAACGGCAATTGGAACACGAACGGTGATCCAACCATCGCAAATGTGTACGAAGGGTTCTTCTATCTGAATACTGGTGCCACTGTGAATTGGGTTGAAGACTACTCAGTTAGTGAATAACAATCATTCAAAACCGAACCATAACACGCAAAATAAAAACTGCAATTAACTTATGAAAAAATCACTTCCTATCCTGGTAACACTATTGGCTGGTGCGGTCGGTGCATACTCTCAAGGAACAATTGAGTGGGATGACTATGCACCGAAAGTCCCCGGCGATGGATTCGAAATAACTGTTTGGTCACCCCAAGCGGCTACTGGGCAGGTTTTTGGAAATGGTCCCACCGATACCCCTGCCGGCACTCAGACCTATACCGGCGTGGCAATTGGGGGCGGCAATTCTGGCACTGGTCCAAGCGGGTACGGCAACGGCAACAACTTTTCCATAGAATTGCTTTATGGAGTGGGTGCCAATGCCACGAGTTTGAGCCCCGTCCCGAATGCTATCACGACCTTTGATACTAGCGGTGGAGGCAATCCTGCTGCTGGTTACCCCGGTTCGTGGGATGCTGGTGGTGGTGTTTTTGTTACGGTTCCAGGAGTTGCGTTCGGTACAGCTGGCACGTTTCAACTAGCGGCTTGGTATAATGGGGGGGGAACCCTTACGTATGCTCAAGCCTCGGCATTTGGGTCGGGTAATCCTTATGGATTATCTGTCGCTGAAAACATTACGCTTGGAGGTCCGCCCGGAGTTCCGAGCACCTTGAATCCAATTACAAGCTTCAGCTTGAACGCAAATACAGTTCCGGAGCCAAGCACGATTGCTCTAGGTGTCATTGGTGCGTCAGCATTCCTGATGCGCCTGCGCCGGAAACAATAAGCATCTTTTAGTTTTCATCACAGAGCCACTCGCAAGGGTGGCTCTTTTTGTTTTCATGCCTCCATCGGCTCGCCGCGAGAATCGCGCGCGGAACGCAGACCAAGCAGGCAAATAATGGCTCGCGCAGAGATAGGACCGCATTGCAACTCACGCGTATCCCAATGCCCGGAGGAACGGCTCCAAGATTGGCTGAATCGCGCCCAGATGCTTCTCATAAGCGCGCCAGCGGGACACGGCGCGCGCATAAACCGGTTGGCTGGCGTCGTGATACGTTGGCGAATACATCTGCTTCTGGCTGCTCTTCTCATGAAATCGCGCCTGATCCTTATGCCAGGAGAGTCCAAGAAACTCCGTGACGCGGCGGCCTTCCTGGGTCAGGTCCGCGACCGTGTCCTCGTAGCGCGTTTCGATCCACGCGAAGCCTTCCCATTGACGCACAGCCAGCCAGACCTCCATCAGATTGGCGTAGTGCGTGGCGGCGCGCTCCAAAGAAAGAAAATTCGCGTTGAACGGATTCAGATGGATGTTTTGAAAATAGCAACTGATGACCACGTCACGCGGATCGCGCAAGGCGATGATGACCCGCAATTCGGGAAAAATCCGCAACCAAATCCTCAGCTTGAGCGTGGGTGAGGGGTTTTTGTCCAACAACAGTTTCTCTTCCGACTGGCCGCCAAGTTCCTTCTGAACGGCCTCAATATAACGGCGGCGGATGACGTTGAGCCGCGCGGGAGAAAGATGTGGCGACGCATTGAACATGCCCGCGGCGATCATCGTGAAGGCGCTCGGCTCATCCAAAGCCGCCACCTCGGGATGGGCGCCGAGGATTTGCTCCAAAAGCGTTGTCCCGCTGCGGGGATGGCCGCCCAGAAACGCCAGCTTCGGAATCGGTTCGCGGCTCTTTTCCGGGAACTCCTTGGCCCAGGTGCGCAAAATGTTGGCCGGCAGGGCTTGGGTGGCGCGCCGATATTTCCCCGCCTCCTCGTCGTATTCCTTCAACATCCCATCGGTGTCCCCCAAGGCTCGCACCAACCTTTTGGCCTCGGCCAGCGTTGCCATCGCTTCATCAAAACGCTCCGTGCGGTTGAGCACCTCGGCCAGCTCATAGCGGCTGGCATACTGGACATACGGATGCGTTGGTCCTGCGGCAATCAGGTCGCGCAACCCCCGTTCTGCATCTTGAATTTTATTTTCCCGCCGATCCAGCAACGCCGCAAAATACCGGGCCTGATCATCTCGCGGATCAATTGCCAGGCAGGAAGCGACCGCCTCACGCGCCTCGGCAAACCGGTGATTCTGTTCCAGCAAGATGGCCAAGGCCATGCGCGGATTGATGCCGCGCGGGTCCGTCGCCGCCGCCCGCTCAAAGGCGGCCCTGGCCTTCTCCGGCTGGCGCAATCCCTGGTAACGGTGGCCAATTTGCAGCGGAAGCTCGCCGTTGTTCGGTTCCAATTCAAGCGCCTTGCCCCACGCGCGCTCGGCGAGATCAAGCTGTCCCGCGCCGCCCGCCGCGCACCCGTATTCAAACCAAATGCGTGCCTTATGGGGGAACTGTTGCGTGAGCTTCTCGTAAGCCGGCACCGCTTGGGAAAACTTATGCTCCTGAAAGAATTGGCGGGCCTCAGCGAGCCTCTTCTCTGGCGCGGGATTCATGTTTCATTGTTCTCCGGATAATTCCAAATCCAAATCTCCTGATCAAGGAATCCCTGAACAATTCTTTCTTCCCGGTGTTGGCACGAAATAGGCTATAAATTCTGCTGAAGGGCTGCTTGGGAGAATTTCTTAGAACGGGGGAAAGCTGGAGGTGGCTTGGGGACCCCCGTTCCAAGAACGTTCGTCGATCCGTCTTCTCCCATTGCAGCCCTTCTCTTTTTTCCTTGGGAGATTGGCGAAAATGGCGAACCTTGCGACGATTTTGCCGGGCGCCTCCGATTTCCAAAACTAACCCAGACGCGTGAAAATCACGCGTATGCGCGAAAAATCTGTCGTCGAGGGCCTATTCCCGGCCGGAAATGGAAGAATGCTTGTTCCGATTACGGGGCGAATTGGAGAAAATCGCTTGACAAACTAAGTATGCCCGCAGTGGCACGAATCTGGCTTGAGCAAAGATACGATGGAGAGGTTGTTTGGAGTAAAGATTTTCCGGGCCGCGGTTCGCTCGCGAGGTGAGGTGGGGATCGAGGCCCGAAAACACAGTCCGAACTTCTTTGTCCAAACCGCCTCTCTGTCGTCAATGCCACCGGCACCGGCTTTTGCAGAAGGCGCTTGCAGCCGGGAAGGCGGGGAAGGAAAGTCCGTCTTTTTGCGTCGTCCGCATTTGACATTGCCTGTGCCGGGCCGTTAGATTGAATTGCTTCGGACAGCATGGAGAGGATGTAGATTGTGGCCGCGAAAGACGACTATTTGATCGATTTATTGGTGGACATGGGGCAAGTCAGCAACGAGCAGCTTGCCGCCGTGCGCGAGGAATCTGGCGCCAATGGCGAAGGCGTCATCGACACCCTTCTGGCCCATAAGATCATCCGTCCCCTCAATGTCGCTCAGGCCAAAGCCGCGCACTTCGGTTACGAATTCGTCAATCTGAGCGAACTGCGCGTGACCGACGATGTCATCGCCGCCGTCCCGCGTCACGTCGCCAAGCGCTATCGGACCGTCCCGGTGGCTAAGCACGACCACACCGTGGCCGTCGCGCTGGCGGATCCTTCCGACCTGGATGTAGTTGACTCCCTTCAACGCTTGCTCAATGCCGACATCGAATTGCGCGTGGCCACGGACGAGGACATTGACGCGGCGCTCAACAAGTACTACGGGGCGGCGGATGACTCCGTCTCGCAGTTGATCCAGGACATCACCGAGGGCGAAGTGGAGGTTGGGCTTCCCGGCAAGGGCGTGGAAGCGGACGACGGGGCGGTGGTGGAAGCGGACGCGCCGATTATCAAACTGGTCAACACCTTGATTGTGGAGGCGTTCAAGGCGCGCGCGTCGGATATTCACTTGGAACCACTGTCCAAATCGTTCCGCGTCCGCTACCGGATTGACGGAGTGATGCACGAGATGAAAAGCCCGCCCAAGCGGTTGCAGGCCGCGATCATCAGCCGGCTCAAAATTCAGTCCAACATGTCCATCGCCGAACGGCGCATCCCGCAGGACGGGCGCATCCAGACGCAGGTCACCGGCAAGCTCATCGACTTGCGCGTCTCGTGCATACCGACCAGTCACGGCGAAAGCATCGTCATGCGAATTTTGGACAAGGAAGGGTTGAAGCTGGGCTTGCCGGAATTGGGCTTCTTCACCGACGACCAGCAGACTTTCGAGCGCCTGATCGGATTGCCGGACGGAATCCTGCTGGTGACCGGCCCCACCGGCTCGGGCAAAACGACCACGCTTTACTCCTGCCTGAACTTTATCAACCGCCCGGACCGCAAGATCATCACCGTGGAGGACCCGGTCGAGTATTTGCTGGCTGGCATCAACCAGGTGCAAGTCAGCGAGACCATCGGGTTGACCTTCTCGATAGCTTTGCGCTCCATGCTGCGGCAGGCGCCCAACGTGATCATGCTGGGTGAAATTCGCGACGTGGAAACGGCAACCATCGCCATCAATGCCTCGCTCACGGGCCACCTGGTTTTCTCCACCTTGCACACCAACGACGCCCCCAGCGCCGTCACCCGTTTGATTGACATCGGCGTCAAGCCCTTCCTGGTGGCCTCCTCGGTGCGGGCCTTGATGGCGCAACGGCTGGTGCGCAAAGTCTGCAAGAAGTGCGCCATCCCCTACCAGCCGTCGGACAGCGAACTGCAATCCTTGAACCTGGACTCCAGCAAAGCCGCCGGGGCCACCTTTATGCGCGGCAAAGGCTGCAACGATTGCAACAAAACGACCTATCGCGGCCGGTTCGGCATCTTTGAGATCTTTGTTATTGACGACGAAGCGCGTAAATTGATTTACGAACGCGTCCCATCCTCGGTCTTGCGCGCGCGCGCCCGCGAGATGGGGATGCGCACCTTGCGCGAAGATGGCGCGCGCAAAGTCATGGCCGGCCTGACCACGGCGGAGGAAGTCATCCGCGCCACGGTGGGCGACGTTGATTGAGGAAAAGAATGATGAAATCTCCCTGAGCTATGTCCTATTCCATGTCAGATTTGCTGCAGTTGGTCGTATCCGAAGGCTCCTCGGATTTGCACATTCGTGTAGGCGTTCCCCCGGTTATCCGCGTGCATGGCATTCTCCATCGCGTCGATGGACCCGCCTTGCGTCCGGAAGACACCGAGGAATTGATGCGCAGCATTACCTCCGAGGACCACATTCAGCACGTGCGCGAGCAAGGCGGGGCGGATTTCGGGTTTGCCTTCGGCGAAGTGGCCCGCTTCCGCGTCAGCGTTTTCAAGGAAAAGGGCAACTTCGGCCTGGTCCTGCGGCAGATTCCCACCAAGTTGCTCACCCTGGAACAAATTGGCTTGCCCATTCACACCGTCCAGGTGCTCTTGCACAAACCGCGCGGTTTGGTTCTGGTCACCGGCCCCACCGGTTCGGGCAAAACCACCACGCTGGCCTCGATGATCAATATCATCAACGAGGAGCGCGACGACGCCCATATCATCACCATTGAAGACCCGATCGAGTACTATCATAAGCATAAAAAGGCCGTCGTCACGCAACGGGAAATCCACGTCGATGTCCCCAGTTTTGCCGAGGCCTTGCGCCGGGCCTTGCGGCAGGACCCGGATGTGATCCTGGTCGGTGAATTGCGTGACTTGGAAACGATGGAAGCGGCCGTCACGGCGGCCGAAACGGGCCACCTGGTCTTTGGCACGCTGCACACCACCGGAGCGGCCAAGACCATTGATCGTCTGGTCAATGCCTTCCCCATGAACCAGCAGGAAACCATCCGCATCCAGTTGTCCACCGTTTTGCAAGCGGTCATTTCCCAACTGTTGATTCCACGCATCGACAAGCCGGGGCGCATCGCCGTCTTTGAAATCATGATCAACACCCCCTCGGTAGGCGCGCTCATTCGCGACAACAAGACCTTCCGCCTCAACTCCGACATTCAAACCGGCGCCAAGTACGGGATGCTCACTCTGGACGGGTTCCTGATGGAAAAATACACCGCCGGCATTATCGCCCGCGATGAGGTCATCAACAAAGCGCAAGACCCCACCACCATCATACAGAAACTGGCGGAATGGGAGGCGGCCCAAGCCGAGATCGCCGCCAATCAACCCGAAATGACCCACTGACCTATGCCCGGAAACATCTCCAGCCCGCTCTTGGATTTGATTCGCTCCCAGGGCCTCTTGGACGACTTGCAATTGGACGAAGTTATCGACGAGCACAATCGCAGCGGCAAACCTATTTCCGAAATTTTGCAGGACTTTGGCTTTCTGGACATGGACACCCAGTTGCAAATAATCGCCACTCATTTGGGCACCGAAGTGGTGCAACTGAGCCAGCGCGAGTTGACGCCGGATATTCTCTCCGCCGTTCCGGCCGACGCGGCCCGTATGTACAAGTGCCTGCCGGTGGCAGTCTATGATTCCACTGTGCAACTGGCTCTGGCCGACCCCCTTAATCCAACGCTGTTGGATGAGTTGGCCTACGTCATCCGCAAAGAGATCGTGCCGGTGGTGGCAGACCCCGCCGACATCGAACGCGCCGTCACCCGCTACTACGGCGACTCCCAATCCAGCGTGGCCGATATTCTCAAGGAATTGGGACAGGACAACGAAATCGCCCGTGAAGCGGCCGAAGCGGCCGCCACCGGCGCCACCGCCGACCTGGAAACGCTGGCCAACGAAACACCCATCATCCGTTTCGTCAACCTGGTGCTCTTTCAAGCCGTCCAAGACCGGGCCAGCGACATCCACTTCGAGCCGTTCGAAGATGAATTCAAAATCCGCTATCGTGTGGACGGGGCGCTCTACGAAATGTCCCCGCCGCCCAAACACCTGGCGCTGCCGGTTATCTCGCGCCTCAAAGTCATGTCCAACCTGGACATTTCGGAACGGCGCCTGCCACAGGACGGACGCATCAGCATGCAAATCGCCGGACGCCCCATTGATCTGCGCGTCTCGACCCTGCCGACCCAGTTTGGCGAATCAGTCGTCTTGCGCGTGCTGGACCGGGCGGCCGTGAACCTGGATGTCAAATCCCTCGGTTTTCCCAAGGCCGTTTTTGATTACGTGCTGCAGGCCATTCAGCAGCCCAACGGCATTTTCGTTGTCACCGGCCCCACTGGCTGCGGCAAAACGACCACCCTTTATTCCTGCTTGCGCACCATCAACACCATCGATTCTAAACTCCTCACGGTCGAAGACCCGGTCGAATACGACATCGAAGGCATCATGCAAGTGGCCGTCCATGACGCCGTCGGCATGACCTTCAGCAAGGCCTTGCGCGCGTTCCTGCGCCAGGACCCGGACATCATCATGCTTGGGGAAATGCGCGATCTGGAAACCTCGCAGATTGCCATTCAGGCTTCGCTCACGGGCCACCTGGTCTTAAGCACCTTGCACACCAACGACGCTCCGGGCGCGGTCACGCGTTTGATCGACATGGGAGTGGAACCGTTTTTGATTTCGTCAACCTTAATGGCGGTGCTGGCGCAACGGTTGGTGCGCACCACTTGCAAGAAATGCCGCACCCCCTTCGAGCCGACTGAAACCCAACTCTCGATGCTCAACCTTTCCCCGCACGACGTCGGCGACAAAGTGTTCTATTACGGACGCGGATGCGGCAACTGCAACGACACCGGCTACAAGGGCCGGCGCGGCATTTACGAGTTGCTGATCGCCTCCGAACCGATCCGGCTGCTCATCAACGAGCGGGCGCCGACGGTCGTCATCCGGCAGAAAGCCGTGGAACTGGGCATGGTCACCCTGCGCGAAGACGGCTTGCGCGGGATTTTTGACGGTGACACCACCATTGAGGAAGTCGTCAAGTACACCTGAGTCTTATGCCAAAATTCAACTATGTCGCCATGGACTCGCGGGGCAAGGAAACCAAGGGCACCCTCGAGGTCGCAAACCAAAACGAAGCCATCGGCCGGATCAAGGAGATGGGCTTCTTCCCCACCAAAGTGGTCGAGGACAAAGGAGGTCCCGCCCAGGCTGCGGGCAAGAAAACCCCGGCCAAAGGCGGCAAAAAGGGCGGCGTCAATCTCAATTTTCAAATCAGCATCCCCGGCCTCAGCGGCCGAGTCAAATCGAAGGTTCTGACCACTTTCACCCGGCAATTGGCCACCCTGGTGCAAGCGGGCCTGCCGTTGTTGCGCGGCTTGCGCGTGCTGCAAAAGCAGGAGCGCAACGCCAATCTCAAAGGCATCCTGGGCGATCTGGCCGTGTCCATCGAGGGCGGCAGCACTTTTTCCGAGGCCCTGGCCCAGCATCCCAAGGTCTTCAATCGCCTCTTTGTCAACATGGTCAAGGCGGGCGAAATCGGCGGCGTGCTCGAAGTCGTCCTCAAGCGCCTGTCCGAATTCATGGAAAAAGCCCAGAAGATCAAGGGCAAGATCGTCGCCGCCATGTTCTATCCCTGCGCCGTCTTGGTCGTGGCCACCGCCATTATGGGTGTTTTGATGGTCTTTGTCATTCCCAAGTTTAAGGATATTTTTGCCGGCACCCTTGGCGGCGGCAGACAACTGCCTGGCTTCACCACCTTCGTCCTCAACGTCAGCGACTCGATCAAGACCCATTTCATCCGCACCATCCTTGAGATTCTTTCCATCGTCATCGTTTTTAATATTATCATTCGCATGAAATTCGGACGCAAGCTCTGGGATAAATTCAAACTCATCGTCCCCGTCCTTGGGCCCGTGATCAGCAAAGTAGCCATCGCCCGTTTCACCCGCACTCTGGGCACCCTTATCAGCAGCGGCGTTCCCATCTTGCAGGCGCTGACCATCGTCAAGGAAACCTCCGGCAACGTCATCGTCAGCAACGCCGTCGGCGCCATTCATGAAAGCGTCAAAGAAGGCGAAACCATCACCGCCCCGTTGGAAGCCTCCGGCGTCTTTCCGCCCATGGTCATCAGCATGGTCGATGTCGGCGAGCAAACCGGCGCGTTGCCGGAAATGTTGATGAAGATCGCCGACAACTACGAAGAGGAAGTCGATAATGCCGTCGCGGCCATGACCTCCCTGCTGGAGCCGATCATGATTGTCTTCCTGGCCGTCATCGTCGGCAGCATCGTCATCGCCATGTTTCTGCCCTTGATCGACCTGATGGAAAACGTGGGCGAGGAAAACAGCAATCAGAACGCCGCCACCAAGGACTAGTCCCTCGACGCCTTTGGGATTTTGCGCCGGCTTCAGCGCGTGCTGGCGCGGCGGAGGAATTCGCGCGTCCGCTCGTGGACGGGAGCAGTGAAAATCTGCTCCGGACTGCCGGCTTCCAACACCCGGCCGCCTTCGAAAAATAGAATCGTGTCGGCCATGTCGCGGGCGAACTGCATTTCGTGCGTCACCACGATCATGGTCATTCCCTCCTCGGCCAGTTGGCGCATGACGCGCAGGACTTCGTCCCTCAACTCCGGGTCCAGCGCGCTGGTTGGCTCGTCGAAGAGCATCACCTCCGGCTCCATGGCCAGGGCGCGGGCGATGGCCACGCGTTGCTGTTGCCCACCGGAAAGCTGGGCCGGATAGGCGCCGGCCTTTTCTTCCAGGCCGACTTTGGCCAGCAAAGCGCTGGCCGCCGCCTCCGCTTGGGAGCGGGGCATACGCTTGACAAATCTCGGCGCCTCGGCAACGTTCTGCAACACCGTCAAGTGCGGGAACAGGTTGAAGGACTGGAAAACCATGCCCGCGCGCAGGCGCAGCCGCCGTTGCCGCTCCCGTTCCTCCGCATTGCGGGGCGGGCCGCCGCCGGTGACCGTGACATCGCCAATGGTTATGCTGCCAGCGTCGGCGACCTCAAGCTGGTTGAGACAGCGAAGAAAAGTGCTTTTGCCGCAGCCGCTGGGGCCGATCAACACCACGGCTTCCCCGCGCTGCTGGCAGTGGTCCACCCCGTGCAGCACGCGGGTGGCATTGTAGGACTTGACCAGGTTTTCAACGACGATCATAGGCGAGTCTCCTTTCCAGCCGGCTGGCAAAAATGGACGCCGGATAGCTCAAGGCAAAGTAGATCCCGGCCGTCATCAAACCCAAACCGATGTAGTCATAGGTCGAGGTCGCCAATTCGCCGTAAACCTTGGTCAGTTCGACCAAGGTGATGACCGACACAATGGAGGAATCCTTGAACATGGCAATGAAGTCGTTGGTGACGGGCGGGATGACGAATCGCAGGGCCTGCGGCAAGACAATCCGGCGCAAAATCTGCGCTTGAGTCATCCCCAGGGCCTGCGCGGCTTCGGTCTGCCCTTTGGGAATGGACTGGATGCCGGCGCGGTAGTTTTCGGCCTCGTTGGCGGCGTAGTTCAGCCCCAATCCCAGGATGCCGGCCAGGAAGGCGTTCAGGCGCAAGCCGATTTGCGGGAGGCCATAGTAAATCATAAAAAGCTGGATCAGCAACGGCGTGCCGCGCACCACCTCCACGTAAGCCTGGGCCAGCCAGCGCATCAGGGGCGGCCCATAAAGCCGGGCCAGCACCACCACCAAGCCGGTCACCACGGCCACGGCCATGCCCAGGACGGACAGCGCGACCGTGGTCAATGCCCCGCGCAACAAGAGCGGCAGGTACTTCGGCCATTCGCGCAGGGTCGAGATGGATTTTCTTTGCACGACGGCTTCAGGCTGATAAGCCGCCAGCGCCGCCTGCCGATCGTCCCACAAACCGTGCCGCCGGTAAATCCGTTCCAGCGTTCCGTCCCGGATGAATTGCTCCAGCGCCTGGTTGATTGCGGCCAGCAAGCTGAGGTCTTCCTTCCGCACGGCCACGCCGTAGTAACCGGGTGAGAACGGTTCGCCGGAGAATTTGAGCGCCGGGTCGGGCTTGGCGTAATACAGCGCGATCGGCAGGTCCAATACCACCACGTCAATGCGCCGCGCTTTGAGGTCAAGCAGACTTTCCACGTTGCCGGGATAGCTCTTCACATCGACCGCGCCCAGTCGTTGCAACAGGCGCTGGGCGGCGGAGGACGCCAGCACGCCCACGGTCTTGCCTTTGAGACCGTCGAGATCGGACGGTCCCATGGTGTCCGTCCGCGTGACGATCTGCTGGGCATACACATAATACGGGCGCGACATGGCGGCGTGTTGCCGGTTGTCGGCGGTGATTTCCAGACCGTTGAGGATGATGTCGAAGTTGCCGCGATCCAGCGCTGGCAGAAGCTGGTCCCATTGGTTTTGCACCATTTTAGCTTTGACCCCGATTCTGGCCGCCAGCGCGTTGGCCAGGTCGAACTCAAAGCCCGCCATTTGTTCGGGTTTTTGCGGATCGGGATAGACGTAAGGCGCGCCCCCTTCGGCATCGGCGCCCCAGAGCAATTCGCCGCGCGCTTGGATGGTTTGCAGGTGATCGGCGCAAAAACCGGGCGGCGGCCTGCTTGCAAGCAAGAGAACAAAAACCAAAAAACTAAAACTGCCGCGCGACAAACGCCATGCGTTGCTCATCGATCAGACAGCGGCGCCAGATTCGCATCGAACCGGTCCGCCCGACGAAGTGAAGATGCAGTAATTTTGGGCGCCGTCAAATGATTTTTCAGTCAAAAGGAAAAACCCCACCGTAATGCCGTGTATAAACAGTTCCTTTGAACTGCTGTTTGAACAAATGGAGCCGAGTCGATCGCTTACGACTTCCAGTCAAGGCCTGTCAGCCACAACCGAGGTTAGGGCTCCTTAATGACTTATTTACGGTTCAAGGACTTTGTTTTTAATCACGAGCATGGCAGGGTAAATTTTCAACCCCTTTTCCAAAGAACAGCCGCGCGCATTACCGCACGATCCTCACGTATCACCATGCCTCCTGGGCGTTCGTGTTGCAAGCAAAATCTCACGCAAAATGGGTGGACATCGGCGGCGCAAGTGGATCATGATGGGCGGCAGTGAAAACACCATTTATTCTTGACTCGCCCCGGAGAAGGGTTTGGTTCGCCGGCGCCGCGCTGCTGGCGGGCGCGGGCCTGCTGGCCGGTTGCGCCCTTTTTCAGCCGCATGTTTTTAACACGGTGGCCGGCCTCCAACTTTACAGCGTCCGCGAGCAAATGGCCAAGGACATGCCAGGCACCTTGGCTGAAGTGCATGCCTGGGGGATCAAATATGTCGAATTGGCTGGCACCTACGGTCTGTCGCCCCAAGAATTCAAAGCCCAATTGGCCGAACACGACCTGGACGCGGTCAGTGGACATTTTTCCTTCAAGGAATGGAGCGAGGACCCTGAATCAGCATTGTTCCAGGCGCGGGACCTGGGTTTGGTGGATGTCGGCTGCGCCTGGATTGATCACGAAGGCGCGTTCGATGAAGCGGCGTGCCGCCATGCCATCGAGGTGTTCAACCGCGTGGGGGAAGTGGCGGCTCTGCATCACATGACCTTCTTTTATCACACTCATGGCTACGAATTTCAGCCTTACGGCGATGGCACGCTCTTCGACCTTCTGATGCGCGAAACCAACCCCGCCAACGTGAAATTCGAGATGGACGTTTTCTGGGTTGTCCATGCCGGCCAGGACCCGGTCAAGTTGCTCAAGAAATATCCCGGCCGCTGGAAATTGATGCACCTCAAGGACATGCGCAAGGGCACACCGACGGGCCTTCTGACCGGAGAATCCGATGTCACCAACTGCGTGCCGCTTGGCACCGGGATGATAGATTGGCCCCCCATTTTGCGCGCGGCCCAGAAGGCGGGCGTGCAATGGTATTTTATCGAAGATGAGTCACCCCTCTCCGAGGACCAGATTCCCCAAAGCCTTGTCTATCTGCGGGATTTGAAAAGATAGGCTCCCTCAGAGGGCCTCAGCGCTAAAGTCTCCAGGCCATCCTGCCGATGTTCTATCAGAGACTTTAATGAAAGCGCTACTTGATCTTTGGAGAGCAAGCCGGCCCGAACTAGCTCGGCTCTGGCCGTGCTTGGGCGTCGTGGGACTGTTTTGTGCCTGCGATACACCCGCCATCAAGTTGTCCAAGCAAGCTCACTACAAGCCCAGCAACATCTATTGCATGAGCCCCGCCCTGGACCCGGAATTCAGACGCGTGGCGATCCTGCCCATGACCACGCTCCAGCCGACGGAGGCTTTTCAGGCGGGTGTTGATTCGCTGCAACCGCTCCTGCACGCCGAGTTGGAAAAGGCCAAACGCTTTGAAATGATTGTAGTCACGCCCGAACAACTGCAGAACTGGACCGGCCAGCGCGTCTGGCGGGCCGACGAGCAATTGCCGCCCGACTTTTTCGATCGTCTGCGCGAGGAAACCGGTTGCCAGGGTGTTTTGTTTGATCAGTTGACTCGCTACCAGCCCTATCAGCCGGTGGCGGTGGGCTGGAAGCTCACGCTGGTTAGCAACAAGGAACATCAAATCTACTGGGCCGCCGACGAGGTCTTCGACGCCGGCGATGACGGGGTGGCCAACGCCGCCCGCAGCTACGAATCCGGCCACGTCATCACCCAGTCGCCCATTCCCGACCCCAATGCCATCCTCAGTTCCCCCAGTCGATTCGGCCAATTCACGCTGCATGAGTTGCTGACGACGATGCCCCAAAGGTAGCAGCACGCGCCGCCTAAAGTTTTTGCCACGCGAGCCGATAAATCGAATGGCAGTCGATGTGGTTACGAGTTGAGCAGCTGCTAATGCTATGGAAATCAATGCAAATCTGAGCACAACCGGCGTTAACGGGACGGCGACACCGTCACGTGCGACGCCCGAACCTACAATGCTTTCGGATCGTGTATCTTTGACAAATTCGTCGGCCCTGGATCAAGCCCTGGGCAGTTCACCCGCCAGCCGTCCCGATATGGTAGAGCGTGCCAAAGCTCTGATCGCGGACCCCAGCTATCCCTCATCGGACACGCTTTCGGCGGTGGCGAAGCATTTGGCCTCCGCGCTGACATCCGACAACCAATGACCTACCTTGACCCGCACCTCCTATGACGTCCCGCAATAAGCCTTGGGATTCTTACCGCAAAGTGGCCACCCAAACGGCCACGCCCGGACAATTGGTGCTCATGCTTTATGATGGCGCCCTGAAATTCCTGGAAAAGGCCCTGACCGGTTTCGACTACCAGGACCCCCTGCTTTTCAACCAGACCATCAACAATAATATTATCCGCGCCCAGGCCATCATCCACGAGATGAACGCCTCCCTGAACATGGAAGCGGGCGGGGAGGTCGCCTCCAACTTCCGCCGCCTTTACAACTATTTCTACCGCCGCCTGACCCAAGCCAATCGCACCAAGCAAAAAGCGCCCGTCCAGGAAGTCATTTCCCGTGTGCGCGAGCTGCGCGACAGTTGGGCCGAAATGCTGCGCCGCGGGGCCGAAGCCCGTCAAACCGACGACTCCTCCCTGACAGAGGTCGCCGCCTGATTATGGAGCATCGCCAGCGCATTGCCGCCATCCTCAAGCAGTGGCTGGAAATGACCCACGCCGAATCCCAGGCCATCCAATCCGGCGATTGGGCCGCGTTGCGAAACATCCAGTCCAGCAAGTCCAAATTGAGGCTGGCCTTGAGCCAGGGCGTCGAACAATGGCGGGCGGAGAATCCGGCTCAAGCCGCCGCGAACCCCTTCCGCGCCGAACTCGCCCAACTTCTCGCCTTGGAAACGCAAAACGGCAACCTTTTGGTCGCGCGCAAACACCGCGCACAGCAGAAGAAAAAATTGCTGGAGCAGGCCCTGTTCAATTTGCGCCGCGTCCGCTCCTCCTACACCAAAGCCCCGCGGCAGGTCCTCAGTTCTTACTCTTGAGTCCGCCCAGAGCGCCTGCTTGGCCTGGCGCCCGTTGGAGGCGGTCAGTAAAAGCCGTCCATCCGAACTCCATGCGTCCAAAACCATACCCGGGCCACCGCCGTCCATTCCATGCAGCTCGCGCCCTGTCTCGGCGTCGAAGATTCGTCCCGCAGTGAACGGCACCGGCTTGCCCTGGGCGGGTGGCCAAGTCATGGGAAAACTTCCGTTCAAGCGCTGGGATGGAGGCAATATCATGGCGTCCTTGTCATCCGAGGCGGTGGCCACGAATCGGCCATCGGGACTGAAAGCTCCTCTTTCAATGTCGCCCAGGATTTCATCACGCACACGGCTCTTACCCAGGTCGGCGTGGCCTTTTAATTCACTGACAAGGAGACTGATGGCCGCGTCCCACACCCGCGCGGTGTGATCGGATGCGGTCACGGTCAGAACGCGGCGGCCATCATGTCCAGGAAATTCCATCATCTCGATCCGCGAGTGCGTGGTCTATCTCGTTTCGCCTGCGTAAAATTGCCTCATTTGCCTCGCACCAAACCAATGCGGGATTGAAATAATCCGCCGGGAAGGGTACTTCTAACTTTTGCATCCCCTCCAAAACGTGGTAAAATGCATCGTGTGCGGCGCTCACGCGCCTGTTCTTTGAAAATTTGCAGTCGGGAATCCGGCCTCGCCTTGGCTGGGGGATGGACAAGGATGATGTATGAATTATGAAGGAAGAAGCGCCGAGGACACTCCACGGCGTCATTCTCAAAACGGGTCAAACCCCGGTAAAATCCAGTCAAACCCGATCAAGGTGAATCAAACCAAATCAAACCTGCGCGGGTTGAGCTGGGTTGAGAGTCCAACGGGGGCAAAGACGTAGAAAGCGCACAAGATGTTCTGTTTGTGCGACTTTTGCGCCTTTTCCGATGGCTTTGCGAGAATCAAGCCGTTTAAGGTGAATCAAGCCGAATCAAACCANNAACCAAATCAAACCTGCGGAGGGGCAAGACAAGCCAGAAGAATGAAGCAGCGAGGCCACATCACAGCGGCCCGGTCAAAACCCGGTCAAATCGGAGGTTTGACCCCACGTTTGACCCCACCAATGCCAATCCTAGGTGAAGTGCTTATGTTAAGCATAAATCTGGCTTGCCGCGCAATCAAACCAAATCAAACCAAATCAAACCTGCCAGAGGGAAAAAATGCCGAAAAAGAGGGTTTTCAATAAGTAATTTTAATCATAAGCGACATGCTTATGATTAAGCTCGATTTTGTTTGGAACAAGGATTAAGTCGGCGCCGATGGATGCGGTTGGTCCAAGAGGACGGTCAAAATCAGGGGCTCGCAGGAGTCAGAACAAATTAAGAGCGGCCCGCTTTGCGGGCTGCTCATCCCACGCGAAAAGTCAAACCAAGTCAAACCCAGTCAAA